>NZ_JH651384.1:3194942-3513692 GCF_000260135.1 Thiothrix nivea DSM 5205
CACGGCAGAAACGGTTGGCCGTTTGGCTGCGCCTGTTTACGGTCAAGGTCAGGTCGAAACTTTGCTAGCGGAAGCCAACAACGGTGAAGGCTACGTGACGCCGGATGGAACCCGCTTGGTGGAGCAGGCATTCTGGCTGCGCTCGCCAGAGGGGGTGGAAAGCAAATCCGCCTTTGAGTGGGGCGGGGAATGGACGGTGACTTGGGAAACTTTCCGTGACATGGGTATCGCTTTTGCTGCTGCCCTGGTATTGATTTACATGTTGATCGTGGCGCAATTTGGCAATTTTACCTTGCCGGCGATTATCATGGCGCCGATTCCGTTGACCCTGATCGGCATCGTGCCGGGTCACTGGTTGATGGATGCCGAGTTTACGGCCACATCCATGATCGGTTTCATTGCATTGGCCGGGATCATTGTGCGTAACTCCATCCTGTTGGTGGATTTTTCCCGCGAGGCTGTCGTCAGGGGAGAATCGGTGTTGGAGGCGGTAATCCATTCCTGCGAGGCACGTACTCGGCCTATCATTATTACGGCGCTGGCGTTGTTTGGCGGCTCCATGGTGATCTTGTCCGACCCTATTTTCCAGGGTATGGCGGTTTCACTGATTTTTGGTGGCGCGGTGGCAACCCTGCTGACCTTGTTGATCATTCCGCTGGGTTGCATCAGTGCAGGCAAATCCCTGGGCGGATGCCCGACTGATGGTGGCAATGGCGGAACCCCCCTCGGTGGTGGCTCCGCAGGCAAGGGCCATGCCGTTGCGCATGAGCCTGTCAAATCTGGCAAAGGCGCTGGTGCCGCCGCCAAAGACGTGATGGCTTACACTGGTATGTATGTGCTTTCGTTGGGAAAAGGCTTAGCCAGTGGTATTGCAGGTTGGTTGGGTGCTGGGCGCAAGTTGATGCAAAAGCGTAAAGAGCGGAAAACGGCGCAACAGGCAAAGGTGCGCCAACAAGCCAAAGTGCAGGCCGCTGCCGTAGTTGCCAAGGAAGTTGCCGGCAGTCCAGTTACAAAACCAGCGCAACCAGCAGCGCCGCAAAGTAATGGCCAGGACGTAAAGCCGGTGCAGACAAAAGATTCAGTTGGGGAAGCCGTCAAGGAAGACGTGACTTCAATACAAAACCAGCAACCCAGTGACATGGCTCCGCTTCCCGGTGAATTCCTGGAGCGCAAGAAATCCTCTGGTCGGCGGGGCATAAAACTCAAGACGGATATTTAATCTGGAAGGAAAACTAGCATGAAGACATTCAATAGAAAGCAACTTGCGTCAGCAGTTGCCACGGCGGCGACTTCAGCTGCATTGGTATTGCTCAACGCGAATGTGTGGGCTGAACCAGCAGATTTACCTCCGGCTCCTCCGGGGCCTTTTGTTATTGAGGCCAGTGGCGATCAGGCTGCTGCTACGCAAGGCGCTGACAGTGCAGCCCTGGCCGCACCAGTAGCGCCGGCAGCCCCTGCCAAGCCGGATGCGCCCGCAACACCGGCCTCTCCTGATGCACCGCAAGCGCCTGCCAAACCCGAAATGCCAGCGAAACCCGAAGTTCCTGAAGCCCCGGCAAATGTCAGTACTGACGCTGCTGCCACTGATGATACGGCTGGATCTGCTGATGCAGCAGCAATACAAGCGCCTGCCGCACCAGCTGCCCCGACAGTTCCGGACATGAAAGCGCCCGAAGCGCCAGTAGCCCCTGCTGTTCCAGATATGAAAGCACCCGAAGCGCCAGCAGCACCTGCGGTTCCCGATATGCAAGCTCCTGAGGCATCTGCCGCACCAGCAGCGCCTGTGATGGCAGCTCCGGCAGAAGGTGCTGCCAAGGCAGAAGCAGGCCAGGTTTCGGCGGCTCCGGAACAGCCAGACATTCCGCCAATTCCTGAGCAGCCTCAAGTGCCCGCGCAGCCTGAAGCGCCAGCTGTCCCCGCACAGCCTGAAGTTCCGGCTCAACCTGAGGTTCCAGATGTCCCGGCACAGCCTGAAGTTCCGGCAGCGCCAGCCGTGAAGACGGTTGAAGTTCCGGCAGCACCTGCTGTTCCGGCTACGCCTGATATCAAGGTTCCGGAAATCCCGGCAGCGCCAGCCATCCCCGAGATGAAAACGCCAGACGCTGCTACTGCCCCAGCCATGCCAGCACCACCGGCAGAGCCTGCCAAGGCTGAACCACCGGCTGCCCCGGCAGTGCCAGCAGAACCGGCCAAGCCAGAGCAGCCAGCCGTTCCTGCCGAGCCAGCAAAACCAGAACAGCCAGAGGTTTCTGCCGAGTCGGCCAAACCAGCCGTTCCTGCTGAACCGGGTAAGGCCTCGGCCAGTGCGACACCTGAAGTGCCAGCCATGCCGACACCGCCACTGATGCCGCAGCCGCCTGCGTATTATTACCTGTACGCAATCCCGATGCCGCCACAGGGGTATGGTGAAGGCGCTATGCCGCCGCCACAATATAATGTGCCGCAGATGCAGGGGCAGCCGGTTCCACCGCAGATGCAACAGCGTATGCGTAACCCGGAAATGCACCAGTACATGCCGCAAGGCTATCCCATGGGGCGTGGCCAGGGTGGCCCGGGCATGATGATGCAAGGCGGTCAGCCAGGCTCAGGCGCTGGCATGATGCGTGGCGGGCCGCAAGGCCAGGGGCGCATGATGCAGCAGGCTCCAGGCAATATGCCAGTGCCGCCTATGCCGAGCCAGGAGGGTGATGTGCCTGCCCAGCCGCCGGTGCAGCAGTAAACGTGTGTCTGCCCGCTGCCCGGATACCAGGGTGGCGGGTTTCCAGTGCAACCGAGACGAAGTGAGTCCCTGATGATTACGCTGATTGGTAACCTCAAAGGCGGAACCGGCAAAAGCACCATCACGTTCAATCTGGCGTTGTGGGTGGCGACCCGTCACAACCGGCATGTGGTTGTGTATGACCTGGATCCACAGGCAACCACGGTTGATGCATTTGAAATCCGTCAGGAGGAGGGGTTTCTGCCTGCCATTGATCCGGTGACCTCAGTGGCCAGTCTGGGCAGCGATGACGCCAATTCTGAGGTGCTGGTAGACATGGGTCTGGCTGATATGGCGGCGGTGGAAACTGCTATCAGTAAAGCTGACCGTATCGTGGTGCCGGTAGCGCCCAGTCAGGCGGATGTCTGGTCAACCCAGCGTTTCCTGAAAATGATTGCGGATATCCGCAGCGGTAAGCCGGTAGAAATACTCGGCATCATTAACCGGGCGGATACCCATCATGCTGTGCGTGAAACCGGTGAGGCAGCTGAGGCCATGCAAATGCTCGGCGGCATCCAGTTGCTGGAACCGCGCCTGTATATGCGCACGACTTACCGGCGCTCTTTCAGCGAAGGTCTGGCCGTGTTCGAGATGGAGCCACGATCCAAGGCAGCGTTGGAACTCGATGCCCTGGGGCGAGCCCTGTATCCTGTGTGACGACATAAACGATAAACGTAACCTGATTTTTTTGATTTTGGGGTTTTAAGGAGATTTAGATGAATATTTTACGTTGGTTGATGAAACATCCTATCTTGCTGGCATGGTTGCTGGCTATTATCGCCATCCTGCTGAACTTTGGCATGAGCGGCAAAACTGGCGATCATGAGCAGGAAGCCGCTGCTGAACACGGCCAGCCAGCCGCTGAAGTTGCTGGCTCCCATGCCGGTAGCGAAGTCTCCCAACAAGCCGGTGATGCTGCTGTAGCTCAGGCAGGCGCAGCCCCGTCAGCTGACGGTTCGGCAACCCAGAACGCCCCGGCGCAACAAGACGTTGTGGCTGGTATCCAGGCTGCCCCGGCGCAACTGGCAGCCCCTGTCGCTCCACCGCAGCCACCGGCACCTGCTGCCCCAGCACAACCGGCAGCCCCTGTTGCTCCAGCACAACCAGCTGCTCCTGCACCAGCTGCTGCCGCTGCAACTACCCAGCAACAGGCAGAGGGCGCGGCTTCCACTTCCGAACAACCTGCTGATCTGCTGCGGGCAGCGCGTGAAGCTTATTGGAGCAATGAGTTAGATAGTGCCGTTGAGTTCTATTCATCCCTGCTCAAACAGTCACCTGATTCCATTGATTACAAAGGGGAGTTGGCGAATGTGTACTGGAAGCTGGGCGATACCGAAAAGGCTTCTGCCTTGTTTGTGGAAATTGCCCCCAAACTTGCGGAACAGGGCCGTGTAACCGAAGCATTCAACATGAAGTTATACGTAGACATGGTTGACCCTGAACTAGCCAAGCAGATTGATGCCGCCCTGGACAAATAATTTGTGGCGGTAGGTATAATGAAGGCAGGTTTGGGGTTTGACACAACCTTGGCCTGCCTTTATTGTCATAAAGAAAACAAAAAGATAAAAACGAACAATACCAAAGGATAGGTGATGAAAAAGATGTCCAGTCAAACGGACATGCCGTAAGGCATTCACAGTAGCACACCGCAGTTTTCCTGTATGAGGCAGGTTCAGATGCGGGCAACAGGAGCCATTATTATGGGAACGGTCGAAAAAACTCCGAAAATGGACGATATCGAGCATGAATTGCACGATGTTGAGGATGAATTGCAGGATTTCGAGGAGCGTCAGGTCAGCGTAACCCGCACCTTGCAGATGATTGTCTACCCGGCAATGGTCGCCTTCATCATTCTGTCCGCCTATGGCTTTTATCTGGTGCAGTCGCTAACATCGGATGTCCATGAGTTGACGAAAACCATTTCAGACATGCACACTTCGGTGAAGGACAATATGGCGCAAATTTCGGGTAATATGAACACCATGACCGGGCAGATGGGCAGCCTGGTGGCTTCGACCAGCCAAATGACTTCCAACATCGTCGACATGAATGGCAGCACCCAGAATATGGCTGGCAACATGCAGCAGATGAATGCTTCTACCCAGAATATGGCGGTATCAACTTACAATATGCAGCGTGATGTCTGGAGCATGAACAAGAACATTTCCGGCCCGATGAAGATGTTCAACAAGTTCACGCCGTTTGGCAGTGACAAGACTACGCCGTATGTCGTTCCGCCACCTGCTGTTGCAACCCCATACTACAATTATTATGGCTGGCCACAGGCTCCTACCGCGCAGGTGTCTGCGGAAGCAGTAGCTGCCAGCAATGCACCAGCAACACAACAAACCCTGCAGCCAGAGAACGGTGTTGCCGTTAATGCTGGTGCGCCTATGCCTATGCCTGTGAGCGTGGAAACAGCGGTTGAGGCTGCGCCAGTGGAATCGGTGCCTGTGGTTGGGCCGCCAACGCCGGATGAGGGTGCGGCCACAGCCAGGGATGGCCATAGTGCCATCATGCCAGAGCAGGATATGCTTGCTGCTGCCACCGCCATTGCCACCAAATAGAGGATAATCATGACGCCAGCCAAGCGAATGGAACAGCGCCTGAAAAGGTTGCAGGAGCACCTCAAACGGGAAAATCCGGTGTTGGTTGATGCTGTCAACCAATATCGGGAACTGGATGCGGTTGCGCAGAAACTTGGTTTGTTGACGAATGGCGAATCCTACGCGACCCAGATTTCCTGGTGGCCGCTGATTTCAGTCCTGGGGACGTTTTCAGCAGGCAAGTCCAGTTTTATCAATACTTTTCTCGGTATCGACTTGCAGCGTACCGGCAATCAGGCGGTGGATGACCGTTTTACCGTGATTACCTTCAGCCCTGATGCGCAGGTGCGTACCCTGCCGGGGCTGGCGCTGGATGGTGACCCACGTTTCCCTTTCTACCAGATCAGTGAGGACATTGAGCATGTTTCCGCTGGTGAAGGGGCAAAAATTGATAATTACCTGCAAATGAAGGTGGCCCCCAGCGAAAAGATACGCGGTAGGATTCTGATTGACTCACCGGGGTTTGATGCCGATGAGCAGCGCAAGGCAACCCTGCGGATTACCGACCACATTATTGAATTGTCCGATCTGGTGCTGGTGTTTTTCGATGCCCGCCACCCTGAGCCGGGTGCTATGCAGGATACCCTGGAACACCTTGTCAAAGGGGCGATGCGCCGCAATGACAGCAGCAAATTCCTGTTTATCCTTAACCAGATTGACACTTCCGCGCGGGAAGACAATCTGGAGGATATTGTGTCGGCTTGGCAAAAGGCATTGGTGCAACAGGGTCTGTCCGCAGGTAGCTTCCATATTCTGTTCAATGACCGGTTGGCGACACCGGTGGCGGACGAGAATGTTTGGGCGCGCTATGTTGCCAAGCGAGATGTCGACTATCGCCGGATTATGGCACGGGTGGATGGGGTAAACATTGAGCGTGTTTACCGTATCATCGGCAGTATGGAATCCTTGGCTAACCAGATTGAACAACAGGCGATTCCGCGCTTGCGCGAAGCTTTGCAGCGCTGGAAGAAACAAGTGCTGGCGGCGGATGCGCTGGTGTTTGGTTTGCTGGCAATAGCCTTTTTGGCCATGAGTGTGGAATTCGGCTACTGGGAAGGGCTGTTGTTCAACCCTCCATGGTTGGCTTCGCTTGCTGGTAATGTCTGGGCAACGGGCGCAATTATCATTGTGATTGCGTTGCTGGCTTTCGGCGTGCATTTCCTGATACGTAACCGTTTGGCCAAGCGGGTTGCAGAGCGTTTAAGCAAGGAAGAGACCTTCGGCAACTTGTCCACAGCATTCATGAAAAGCACCAAGGTCTGGCGCAGCATTTTTCAGGGTTCCCCGGCAGGCTGGAACCGGCGCACCCGTGCCCGGGTGGATGCGATACGCCACGCCACAGACCGTTTTGTGCAGCATTTGAATGACCGCTTCACCAGCCCTTCTGGTGATAAGGGCAAGTCTGGCAAGCAGGCTTAGTTGGGAATGCGGCCTTATCTTCTTTATAAAGCGCCAGCCCTTGTGTTGGCGCTTTGTGTTTTGCTGCTGTCCGCCTGTGAACGGCAGTCAGGGTTAAAACTGGAGGGGATGCAGGGCACGGCTTTGTGGCATGTCACCCTAACTGACCCACCGGCAGATGTTGCCCCTGAAACCCTTCAGGCTGGTCTGGAACAGGCTATGGCTACATCGGCCAAACGGATTGCGAGCTGGGACAAAGATTCGGAAATTTCACGTTTCAACCAGTACCAAGAAGCTGGCTGGTTTCCCGTATCGGCGGAACTGGCGGAACTGGTCAGCATGACCCTGCAACTCAGCAAGCAAAGCAACGGCGTATATGATGTAACCATTGCCCCGTTGATCAAGTTGTGGGGGTTTGCTTCCCATGATGCAGCCAAGGATGTTGTGCCTTCCCAAGCCGATATTGATGCGGTGCTTGCCAAGGTGGGGTATCAGAAATTACAGGTGCGTCTTGACCCTCCTGCCTTGCGTAAAACCCAGGCTGACCTTCAAGTGGAACTGGCTTCCGTCGCGGATGGCTTTGCTGCGGATCAGGCCGGGCTGTATCTGGAGTCATTGGGGGTCAGGCAATACATGGTGGAAGTCGCTGGAGAAGTACGTGCCCGGGGCAAGAGTCCGCGCGGGGATGCTTGGCGGATTGCCATTGAAAAGCCGCAGGAAGAGGGGCGGGCCATCCAACAAGGCGTGCATTTGGAGGATATGGGGCTGGCGACTTCTGGGGATTACCGGAACTTTTTTATCCAGGGCGGTAAACGTTATTCGCATACCATTGACCCCGCTAGCGGATACCCGGTCACCCATAACCTGGCGTCAGTCTCGGTTCTGGCGGATACTGCGGCACTTGCGGATGGCTATGCCACTGTATTGATGGCGCTGGGGGAAATCAAAGGCAAGCCTTTTGCTGAACAGCATGGTGTTTCTGCCTATTTTATCTGGCGCAAGCAAGACGCTTTTGAAACCTACGCTACGCCTGGGTTTGCAGCGTATTTTTAGTGCTGTAATTGCGTCTTGATGTGCTTTGGGTAATCGCCAATCTGGCTATGTGTTTATTCTATTCCCAATGAATTAAGTAATTTATTTATTGGAAAATAAATAAAATTTGGTATCAATATCGTTTTGGCGTGCTGATTTGTTGTTGAAATGTGATATAAAAAAGTGTGAAAAAGCATTCTGTGAAAGGATAGCTTTTATGGGAGTGTTAGACTTGAAACATGGAGTAGTGTTAATCATGAGTCTGTTTGAAATAAAAAAATCCACATTAATAAAAATAATCATTGGTTCGCTGATCTCAGTGACCTCACTAACTGGTTGTTCAACCCTCAATAACATGGTTGAACTGAATTCCGGGTCTGATTCAGAAATGGATAGTCAGGATATAGCCAAGTATGCCCGTAGTCAGGAAGATGTTTATCGGTCGTTGCTCACGCTTGCAGGATTGCCCGACCATCCAGCCACAACCGATGAATGGAACCAGTTCATTATGGCAGGTGTCCAGTATTCCAATCAGAAATGTGAAAATTATCTTGACGCGGTGCAATGGGCGAAAAAAGGCAGCCTCCGCGACGGAAGCCTGCTCGGGCAAACAGGCGCCTTTACCAATAGCATTATGGGTGTAGCCAAAGCTAGCGCCCGTGAATTGGCGATGACAGCGGCAGCCTTTGGGTATGGACGTTCTGCATTTGAAACCTTCAACAGTGACCAGTTGGCAGGGCTGGAGTCCTCTACCATCCGCAAGCTGGTGCATGACATGCAACAACGCTATCTGGACGACCTGAATGCCAATCAGTATACCCAACGCTCTGGTGCGTTTAATGCCTTGCAAGGGTATATCCGCCTATGTTTACCTGGCAATATCGAGGCAGAGGCAAATAATGCAGTCAGAGGGACTAAGCCAAGCAGCCGTTCGGCAACAGGTGGGGTCAATACGATGCCATATATTACTTTGGATGCCAATTCGGACGAGATGCCAAATTCAGAACCAAATGGATTCTAATAATATTCTTATATAGACTTGATAGATTTATACCAGCCAAGCTCAAGATGGTTTAATGTACTACGTTTGACTTATGGAAGGCTTGCTATTTTTTCTGGGGTTGCGTAATTTTTTTCGATTTGTGCTATAACAATAAAAGCTGAAGTTGCTTCAGTTAATATTTTTATTAACTATCTCTATTGGTTATGGCTTATGAAAGAAATTCTTGTTTCCAGAAAAGGTTTGGCAAATAAAACCTCCGGTTTGACAGTTGCCATCGTTTTACTGGCTTCTTTGTTGAGCGCCTGTGACAACAATAACAGTGCTGTAGGTGGAGCTACTGATACGTCAGGCACCAATAGCAGTGTGGGCGTGGATGGCTCAACAGGTGCTGGTGCAAGCGGTTCAACCACCACCGGTGGCACTGATAGCAGCACTGGTACTAGTGGTACTGGCATCGACGGCGCTGGAGGCACGGGCAGCACCGGAACTGGCACCGACGGCACTGGAGGCACGGGCAGCACCGGAACTGGCACCGACGGCACTGGAGGCACGGGCAGCACCGGAACTGGCACCGACGGTACTGGAGGCACGGGCAGCACCGGAACTGGCACCGACGGGACTGGAGGCACGGGCAGCACCGGAACTGGCACCGACGGGACTGGAGGCACGGGCAGCACCGGAACAGGCACCGACGGCACTGGAGGCACGGGCAGCACCGGAACAGGCACCGACGGTACTGGAGGCACGGGCAGCACCGGAACTGGCACCGACGGCACTGGAGGCACGGGCAGCACCGGAACTGGCACTGGGGGCACGGGCAGCAGCACTGGTACCGAAGGGCGTTACACCAAGCTCGACGCTTCAGGAGCTTCCTTGGCCAGTGCGGCTGGCAGCTGGACATGCGTGAAAGACAATACCACCAGCCTGGTGTGGGAAATCAAGTCAAACACGGCGGGCGACCCACGTTACCGGGAGTGGCTCTATCAGCTAGGTCATGGCGGTATGTCGCCAGCTGGTGGTTCTTATCCCTGTGCTGGTGTAGGCACTTGTGATAGCGATGCCTACATCCAATTGGTGAACAGCATGGCGCTGTGTGGGAAAACCAACTGGCGTTTGCCCACGATCCTTGAACTGGTCGGTACTTCAGGTTCAACGACAGGCAGAGGGGAAGATGGAAAATTCCCTGAGCCAGGGGTTCCCACAGGTATTGCAAATTATGCCGCGACGGGTGACCCTGCCATAGATACCTCTGCCTTTAATGACATGCGTTTTGCTGATGGAGCGGTTGTTGCTTTGTACCAGTATCCTTTCCTGTCTTCTTCCGTGTCGCCTTCTGGAACCCAAGTGGGTGCCAATTTCCTGGTTACAACGGACTTGTCGATGCAGATATGGCCTTTTGTCGGTATTAACCCACGCGATAACCTGACGCGCATCCGTCTGGTTTCTGGTAACTGATAATTAGTCCTGCTGATGGTTGTGTTTTTAAGACGCTTCCATCAGCTTTGTTTATCTTTTGATGTAAAAAAGCTGTAAAAATGCTCCCGTCAGTCTGTCTCGATTAAATCTTTTTTCTATCTTGTGCTATAAATAAAATCGGCTTAATAAGTTAAGCCAAGGAATGACTACAAACCCAATAAACCAGGAAAATGGATATGAAGATTGATTTTTTGTCTTTTGAGGAAAAAAGTATCATGTTCCACAAGATGAAAAAAGTAGGGCTGATGGCGGCACTTGCCGTTTCTGTTTCTGTTTTGTCTGCTTGTGGCGGTGGCGGTAGCAGCACTGTTGATTCTACCGACACCGGTACGGGCACATCCACCACCGGTACAGGCACGTCCACCGGTACGGGCACGTCCACCGGTACGGGCACGTCCACCGGTACGGGCACGTCCACCGGTACGGGCACGTCCACCGGTACAGGCACGTCCACCGGTACGGGTACGGGCACATCCACCGGTACAGGCACGTCCACCGGTACGGGTACCGCTGCCAAAACATTTACCCAGATTCTGGATGCAAACAAGCGGGTCGCTTGTGTTACGGATTCATCCACCAGTCTGACATGGGAAGTCAAGACAGTCCCATTCACTGATGCAGCTTCCGGCACCTCCCAGACCCGTGATTATCGTGACAAAGATTATGGCTATATTTGGGGTAATGGCGGGCCAGCGGCGGCAACTTCAGCGGATAAGGCCAGTGTACTGTTTGGTGGTGCTTCTACGGGAACCTTGACCAGTTCCTGCTCCATGGTAGGCAGCACTTTGGCCACGTGCGATACAAATGCTTATATCAAGGCGTTGAATGATGCGAAGCTGTGTGGCAAGTCAACCTGGCGTTTACCAACTACCGCTGAACTGAAAGGTTTGATTGATACTTCAGTTGCCAACGCGCCTTACATTTACTCTGCTGTTGGGCCAACCGAAGGGTATGACAACGGGACGGATAACCTCAATGCATTTATCCGTGGCTATTGGACAAGCGATGCGGGTACAGCCTCTGGTACACGCAAAGTGGTAAACTTCTACAGTAAGGATGCAGCGCGCCAAGTGCCTGAGCACGTAGAAAGCTTCCAGTTCTACGATTTCATCCGCGCTGTTGCGAAATAAGCAGCACGCTATCGGGTGGTAAACCAGCGAAGCGGGATTTCCCTCTTCACCCACTCATAAACTGTGGCGGCCTCCGGGTCGCCACAGCTTTTTCCGCCACACCCACCAGAACTACAAGCGGAAGCCTGCTCCCGCACTTTGCCCTTGCGCTGCCAATAACTGAGTGCAAACCGTGCCGCGTCAGGCGATATGTCGAAATGGGTTGCCACATCATGCAGGCTGGCAACGCCATGCCGCTTCAGATAGTCGCGGATTTCACCCAGCAACATGGCTCAGCCCATCCGTAATTGCAGGCTGGAGGGCGGATGCTTGCCCTTGCGCCCACCCAGGTAAAAAGCGTAGACCGCCAGCGCGAAGATTCCCATGATCAAGGCTGTCCAGACCAGTGATTGTGCCGGATGTTGTGCAAAGGTCGCCAGCTGGTAGAACAGCACAGCAGCACCATACCCCAGCCCAGTGCTCCATGCCACACCCAGCGCTGCCCAGCGCGGGCCAACCTCGCGGTACATTGCCCCGGTGGCAGCCACGCAGGGAAAATACATCAGGATGAACAGCAAGTAGGCAAACGCGCCAATTTTGCCGTCAAAATACTGGTTCATGGCGACGAAAGTGGCTTTGCTGACCTCTTGTTCGTCATCAATTGTGCCGAAACCCAGCGGGTCGCCCAGATTAGCCATTGCATCCCCCAGATTGGTCGGGATAGTTGCGATAGCTTCCTGCAAACCTGCGGTGAGGCTGTAGCCTGTTTCTTCTTCTCCGCTGTTTGAGGGGGAAGTGCCCATTTGGCTGTAGAGCGCGTCCAGAGTGCCCACGACCACTTCTTTCGCCAGCAGATCGCTGACAATACCGACCGTTGCAGGCCAGTTATCCTGCTGGATACCCAGTGGTGAGAACACCGGTGTGACAACTTTGGCCGTCGCGCTCAGCACAGACTTCTCGGTATTCTGGTTGCCGAAACTGCCATCCGTACCCAGACTGTTGACCACGTTGATGACCATCACCACCATCACGATCAGTTTGCCCGCGCCGACGATGAAGCCTTTCAGCTTGTTCCATGTGTTGATCAGGATGTTGCGCAAGCCTGGAATCTGGTAGGTTGGCATTTCCATCACGAAATGGTCTGCGCCGCCCTGTAACAATGTTTTGCGCATGATCAGCCCGGTAAGGATGGCGAAAGCGATCCCGGTCAGGTACAACAGGAACACGATGTTCTGTCCACCACCCTGGAAAAAGGCGGCGGCAAACAGTGCATACACCGCCAGCCGTGCACCACAGGACATAAACGGAGCCATCAGCACGGTGAGGATGCGTTCACGCGGGCTATCGAGCGTGCGGGTCGCCATGATGGCGGGCACATTGCAGCCGAAGCCAACGATCAGCGGCACGAATGCCTTGCCGGAAACCCCAAGCTTGCGCATGAACTGGTCCATCACGAAGGCCGCGCGCGACATGTAGCCGGATTCTTCCAACAGGGTCAGGAACAGGTATAACGCGGCGATGATGGGGATGAAGGTCGCCACCACCTGCAAGCCACCGCCTAGCCCATCCGCCAGCAGCGTGGTCAGCCATTCGGGCGCGAAACTTTCCAGCACATGACGGACGCCATCCACGGCAACGGTTTGCACGGCAATGTCGAAAAAGTCGATGAATGCCCCGCCCAGGTTGATACTGAACAGGAATAGCAGGTACATCATGGCCAGGAAAATCGGCACGCCAGTCCAACTCCCCAGCACCCAACGGTCTACCTTGTCGGAAAGGGTACGGCTGATTTTGCCGCGTTCGTGCACCACTTCCTGTGCCATGCGGGTGGCGAGGTCGAAACGTGCATCCGCCAGCAGGAAATCCAGGTCTTCGCCGGTAGCATCCTCAATTTTACGGTGCAGGGCGTAGATAGTTTTTTCCACTTTGCAGGTTTGTAGCGCAAACAGCGCGTCAGCGCGGTCTACACCTTCCGACTGCGAGCAGACGTGCTGGATGGCAGCTTCAACACTATCGTGGTAGGGAATATCGAAGTGGACGGTGGAAGAGCTGGGGATATAATGGCAGATGGCATGGTGAACCGGGCGCAAATCCTTGTCGTTGCGCAAGGATACCGGGATGACCGGGCAACCAAGGCGCTCGTGCAGGGCTTGTACATCCACCTGCCTGCCGCGCCGTTCCGCCACATCCATCATGTTCAGCAGCACCAGCATGGGCACGTTCAGTTCGCGCAGTTGCAGGGTCAGGTACAGGCCGCGTTCCAGCGTGCTGGCGTCCAGAATGTTGATGTAGAGGTAATCATGGTGTTGCTGGACAAACTTGCGGGCAACCGCTTCGTCGGCGGAGGTGTCGCTGAAATCCAACGAATAAGTGCCGGGCAGGTCGACCACGTGCAGGTCTTCATTGAGCAGGCGGCACTGGCCTTCCTTGCGCTCAACTGTGACCCCTGGCCAGTTGCCGGTACGCTGGCGCGCGCCGGTCAGCAGATTAAACAGGGTGGTTTTGCCTGCGTTGGGGTTGCCCAGCAGGGCGATTTCTTTGTGCAAAGCTGATCGCGGGCAGCGTTTTTCCTGTGCGTTACAACATTCTTTTGCCACGGTTTACTCCTGCACATGCACCATGATTTTGTCGCTGATGGAACGGCCCAAGCTGATACGGTTATTGCCTGTGCCCAGCACAATATCGCCCCTGCGGTTGCGCAGGACTTCAATACGGGTACCCTTGCCAATACCCATGCCCAGCAGACGGATGCGGGTAGGGTTATCCGTTTGTACGGACTGGACGTGGGCAGCGGTCATTTCTGCCAACCAAGAAAGGGGTTGGGCTTCAGCGAGGCTCATGCTGTGCTACCTGTATATGAAAATGATTCTCAAATTTATATTAGATGTTTTTAATCTTCAAGTTCTACTGAACATTTTATTGGATAGCTTGTCATAATCGGTGATGCATGGATTGACAACCTGCATCAGGTCGTGGACTCCTCCGACAATCTTACCTCCCTGGGTGGCCAGGGAGGTACTTTTCCAGCCACAGGTGATATGAGGGCTACTGTGAAAATAACGAACTACTTTCTTCCCGCACTGCTGCTGTTCGCTGTAGCCGGATGCGACCGTCTGGAAAAGGATGTGATGTCGGCACCGGATGACGACACGCTTGACCGTTACGGTCTGGATACTGTGAAACTGGGTGATAAACGGGCAGAGGCAGGCAAACAACTGCAAGCCTTGCTGGATAAGCCCATGCAATGCAAACCGGGGAAAACCGGGCTAGGTGACAGTCGCAAGGCATATGTACTGGAAGAGTGTACCGCAACGCCTGCCAATGGTGAGGTAGGCAATCTGTGGGATGAGAAACTGAGTTTCTTCAAGGCTGTTTTTGTGGAAAACCAGCTGTGCAGTCTGGAACTGCAACTGAAAACCTCCGGCGACTATGAAGCCCTGTATGACGCACACGGCAAAAAGATTCTCAACCTGTTTGGCAAACCGGATGAGGCAACCGCCAAAGGGGTTGTCTGGCAGCGCGAAGGTGACGAAGCCACGCTGAAGGATTTGGGTAATGGACGCATCAATGTGGAAATCCGCAACAAAAAGGTTATGCAAGCGCTGCATCACAAAGGATAACGATAGAAAGTTTAACAATATAAAAAATTACCAGGGGCTTGTGGGGCAAACTGACGGGGCATAACTGATAAGATGCGCAATGTTGTTGTTACACCTGCGTTGTTATGCCCCGTATCCTTCTTTTCAACAAACCGTATGACGTGCTTTGCCAATTTACCGATCAGGAAGGCAGGGCGACGCTTGCCGACTATATTGCTGTTCCCGGCGTCTATGCGGCTGGCCGTCTTGACCGCGACAGCGAAGGCTTGCTGCTGCTGACCGACAATGGCAGCCTGCAACACAAAATCGCCAACCCCAAACATAAAACCCGCAAGACCTACTGGGTGCAGGTGGAAGGCGCACCAACGGATGCCGATCTGGAACCGTTGCGCAAGGGCGTGATGTTGAAAGATGGCATGACCCGCCCGGCGCGTGTACGCCTGATAGAGGAACCACCCAGCTTGTGGCCGCGCAACCCGCCCATCCGGGTACGCCAATCCATTCCTGACAGTTGGCTGGAGCTCACCATCAGCGAAGGCCGTAACCGGCAAGTGCGGCGCATGACTGCGGCTATCGGTTTTCCAACCTTACGTCTGATCCGTTACCGGATTGGTTCCTGGACGCTGGATGGCCTAGCCAGTGGGGAATGGCGGGAAGCCTGAGCCAGCAAGCAATGTTCCGCTCAGTAGTTGCGTTTGCGTAGGCAAGTTTCAATGCAGCGCAAAACCTCGTATTCCATTTCATCGGCATCGTTAATGCGCATGTAAGCGCCGAGGAATGAAACAACGCGGCGTGCCAGCTGCTGGTGGTCTTCATCCGGGGCAATGACGGCGGCGTAAAGTTCCTGGTCGTCCCGCAAGAAACTGCAAATCAGGCTTTTGAGGGGAGAGTCATCCAAGCTGACTTGTACGGCAAGGCTTTGGGTATGCTTGCGTACCATCACAAAATTATCTGCCATCACGCTGATGATGGGGTTCTCCATGGCATTCTCCTGCGGTGCGTTGTAGTTGGCATTCTGAATTATGACAGCCAGCTTAAAGCATAGGTCGCGACAGGCACTCCCTTCAAGTGGTATTAAGGGGGGGGGAATTTTGGCGTCAGATTCGGGGACATGCGCAGGAGCGCAAAATATTGCGCCCCTACTGATTGCAATGGCAGGAAAAATGGGTAAGCAGGGCGGCAAGCATTTCAGGATTTGCCACTGTCAGCCTCATCGCAAGCCACTTCTTTCTGGTTGCCGTCCTCGAAATGCAGGCGGCAGCGCTGTGGCCCAATAGGCTCGTTCTTAACAATGACTGGCATGACGCTACTGGTTGCTGCTGTCGTTTTTGCTGGCTCGGATTCAGCTGCCGCTACGGATACCGCCATCAATAGAGCGGTAGACAAAATATACTTGAACATAACAAAAGCCCCTGTGAAGTTGATTTTAAGCCCGCAGCCCGATGCAAATATTTATCTTGACTGCTTGAGTATGATTATCTATTTGTTATTAATTTGAATCCGTGATGACAAACACATTTAATGAGTATTTTGGCAAATATACGTCTTATTACCCAATGGGCAATATAAGTTAAAATTTGATCAATTAATTTGAGGGTGCGAGAAGGGGGGGGGAAAATAGAGGGGGAGGGGAGTCAGCAGGGAAACAAACGCCACCCTGCCCCCGGAGTCCGCTAGGGGCAGGATAATAAATCAAGAATTATTCAGCAGCAGACGGCGCGCAGGCCACGTCCTTGGTGCTTGCGTCTTCAAAATGGATGCGGCAAGTACCTGGTGCAATGCTCTCATTTTTGATGATGACCTGAAGTTTATGGGCAGCAGCCGGAGTAGTTGTCAGTTGGTCAGAAGCTGCGACAGCAGCGAACATCATCAGTGACAAAACGGTAGTCATTGCAAACTTAAACATTTTCGTGGCTCCATAAACAGTGGTTGGTCGTGCAGGTAAGTGCGTCTTGTATGGGTTGAATTATGCGGAAAATATTCGGGCGAGTACGTGATGGTTAGCACATTTTGGGAGGGACGACAGCGGATTTGCGTTTAGAGTGTGATGAAGGTCACAAGTGGAGGGGCGGCTCTCTTCATTTTGCGTCATGCAGGTTGCCATTTGTTCGTGGCTCGAAGTGAATTATAGCATTCACAAGCAGCCTGCTGGTCTGCTATTAATGCAGCATCCCTTCCATCAACCAACCTGAACCCATGCCCAAAGCCTTTATCAGCTACGCCCGCGACGGTGGCCACGGTGAAAATCTGGCGATTGAAATGTTTGGGAGTGGTGTCAGGATGCTTGGCAGGAAAAATTGCCAGCAAGTTCTGTGATAGATCCAAAGGCATCGGGTTTGGGTGTTTTTTATGTAGTGCGTGGTGGTTCTTGGTGTACATTTGGAACATCTACCCGTTCTTCAACCCGCCATAAGAATGGATATGAGGAGCGTAGCTTTGATCTTGGTTTTCGTATAGCCGTAGATGATGCTGGGCTATAACTGGGTGGAAAAAAAGTTTGGATAATGCCTCAATTCGCTGAGGATTATTCCAGATTCTTTAAATCTTCAAGGTCTTTTGATCGACCACTGGCAGTCTTGTTTTTCTTGAAGTCTTCAAGGCTGATGACGTGTATGGTAAGACCGTCATATTCCACATCCAGCCGCTGGGCGTAACTGTCGGGAAACTCCACGCCGTCCGGCTGGGTCAGCAGGTCAATCCGCAGTGGCGGGTAGCCGTGGATACCAAGCGCATAGCCACCTACCAGCAGGTACTCAACCCCGTGACTGTTGAGTAACCCGATAAACTCTTTGAAGTCTCGATGGAACATCTTTGCGGAAACTCATCCAGGATTGGCGAAGCATTTCGATGGCGTCAATGCGTTCAGCAACAGGGCGGGTGATCCAGTAATGGTAGTCGGATGGCTGCTCCTTGTTAGTGGTGACGCACACAACCTTGCGGATCATACGGGGCGGGGATGTTGGGGTTTCTGCTTCCACTGGTTGCTCACGACTGATTTGATAGGCGAATTATAGCATTCACAAGCTCCCTCTAGTCTGCTATTAATGCAGCATACCTTCCATCAACCAACCTGAACCCATGCCCAAAGCCTTTATCAGCTACGCCCGCGACGGTGGCCACGGTGAAAATCTGGCGACTGAAATCCAGCAGCAATTGCAGGCTGCCGGGTTTGCCGTGTTCCGCGATGTGACTGGCTTGAAGCCTGGCGACCCGTGGTTCCACAAACTGGAGTTTGAACTTGAAACCAGCGATGTGATGGTGCTGGTGTTGTCGGAGAAGGTACGCAAGTCCAAGTGGGTGCATAACGAATTCAGCATGGCGGAGGAAATCGGCATTCCGGTGATCCCGGTGCTGGCGGAGGTGATCCGGCAGCCGTTGTGGGTGCGGCATTTGCAGATTCTGGATTTTTGCGGGGCGCGGGATTGGCGGGTGTTGCTGGATGCGGTGGGTTCGCCTGTGGGAACCCTCACCCCCCAGCCCCCTCTCCCAGTGGTAGAGGGGGAGCAAGAGAAGGTGCGGCCTCTTAGCCCCTCTACCTCCGGGAGAGGGGTTGGGGTGAGGGAAAACGACCTGACAGGTCGTTACATCATTCATGATAACGGCACAGTAACGGATACCCAAACGGGCTTGATGTGGAAACGGTGCAGCGAAGGGCAAAGCGGTGCTGATTGTAGTGGCAACCCTGCCGAGTATAGTTGGAATGCTGCCATGTCTAAATTTGGCGAGGGGGTAAGTTTTGCTGGCTACAACGATTGGCGTATGCCGACTATCGAAGAACTGAAAACTCTTGTGGATAAAAGCCAGAAGCCGACGATTAACCAGACAGCATTTCCCAATACACCTTCTGCGTGGTTTTGGTCGGCGTCTCCTGTTGCCTACAACGGCTACGGCGCATGGTACGTCTACTTCTTCGATGGCCACGACGGCTACTACGGTAAGGTCAACGGTGGTTCTGTTCGTTTAGTTCGTAGCGGACAGTGATTTTGCTTTTTGCTTCTGCGGTAGTCAGTGTGAGTTCGGTGATATACTCGGCGGCATCGAAGAAACTCCTTCCCACTTTCGTGCAATGGAATAAGCCAACAACCACATGCTAGTCTTCTCCGACCTCTCCCTCCGCCGTGGCGCCAAGCCGCTGCTGGAATCCGCCTCCTTCTCCATCCACCCCGGCCAGAAAGTCGGCGTGACCGGCGCGAACGGCGTGGGCAAATCCAGCCTGTTCGCCCTGATCCGGGGTGAACTCGCGCAGGATTCCGGCAACTTCAGCAAGCCGCCCGGCTGGGTGCTGGCGCATGTGAAGCAGGAAACGCCTTCCAGCGAACAGACCGCACTCGACTATGCCCTGCACGGCGATGAAGAATACATCAGCCTGCAAGCGCAAATCGCCCAGGCCGACGGTGCACACCTTGGCGAACTGCACGCCCGTCTCGACGCCATCGACGGCTACACGGCGGAGAGCCGCGCCGCCACCCTGCTGCACGGCCTCGGTTTCAAGCCGGAGGACATCGCCCGCCCGGTCAGCAGCTTTTCCGGCGGCTGGCGGATGCGCCTCAACCTCGCGCAGGCGCTGATGTGCCGTTCCGACCTGCTGCTGCTCGACGAACCGACCAACCACCTCGACCTCGACGCGGTGATCTGGCTGCAAGACTGGCTGAAAAGCTACCGGGGCACGCTGCTGCTGATTTCGCACGACCGCGAATTCCTCGACGCCATCTGTACCCACATCGCCCACATCGAACACGGCAGGCTCACGCTCTACACAGGCAACTATTCCACCTTTGAAATCACCCGCGCGGAAAAACTCGCCCAGCAACAAGCCGCTTTTGAAAAACAGAAGCGCGAACGCGAACACATGCAAAAGTACGTCGACCGCTTCCGCGCCCAGGCCACCAAGGCACGGCAGGCACAAAGCCGCCTCAAGGCGCTGGAACGCATGGAAGTGATTTCCGCCGCGCACGTCGACTCGCAATTTCATTTCAGCTTCCGCGACCCCGAAAAACTGCCCGAACGCTTGCTCAACATGCAGGGTGTGGCGATTGGCTACGGTGACAAAACCATCATCACCGGGGTGAAACTGCAAATCCTCGCCGGTGAACGCATCGGCCTGATCGGCCCCAACGGTGCGGGTAAATCCACCCTGATCAAGTTCCTCGCCGCCGAACTGCCTGCACAGGCGGGCGAATGCTGGCAGGCGCAAGACCTCAAAATCGGCTACTTCGCCCAACACCAACTGGAACAACTCAATCCCGACCAAACCCCGCTGCAACACATCCGCGAACTCGACAAACAGGCGCGCGAACAGGACTTGCGCAACTTCCTCGGCGGCTTCGGCTTCCAGGGCGTGCGGGTGGATGAGGCAGTCGCCCCATTTTCCGGCGGCGAAAAAGCCCGCCTCGCCCTCGCGCTGCTGATTTACCAGCGCCCCAATCTGCTGCTGCTCGACGAACCCACCAACCACCTTGATTTGGAAATGCGCCTTGCCCTCAGCATAGCCTTACAGGAATTCGTGGGTGCAATGGTCATCGTCTCGCACGACCGCCACATGCTCAAAACCGTCACCGACAAGCTGCTGTTGGTGGATGCAGGCAAAGCCACGGAATTCGAAGGCGACCTCGACGATTACACCATCTGGCTACAAACCCGTTTCCGCCGCGAAGAGGATGAATCCCGTAGGGGCGAACCCCCGTGTTCGCCCAATCCCCCCGCGGCCCACACCTCCGCTGGACGCAAAGACCAACGCCGCGAATCCGCCGAAAAGCGCAAACAACTCCAGCCCCTCAAACGCAAGGTCGACAAGCTCGAAGCCGAAATGGACAAACTCAACCAACAAAAGCACCTGCTGGAAGAACTGCTCGGCGACCCGGAACTCTACACCGAAGGCCACAAGACCAAACTGAAACAAATCCTTCAGGACAAGGCTACGCTTGATGCCCGTCTGGAAACCGTCGAAATGGAATGGATGGAAGCCAGCGAGGAATATGATGCTGCGATGAAGATGTAGGGGCGTATTGCATACGCCCATTCTCGGCAGCCGTTAAGAGGGCGTATGCAATACGCCCCTACACCTGTGCCCAAAGAGTGAATTGGTGATCAGTAAGGTTCAACAATTCGCACAATGTCTGTAACCGGGGTAAATCTTTCTCCTCCCGTCGCAAATCCAGCGGAATATCCGGCACTTCGCAATCAATCCCCGTCAACTGCCGCGCCAGCCGCACCGTCGCTTGATGTTCCTCCACCAGCGCCTGCAAGCGCTTCGCCCCACGGGTTTTCATTTGCCCGATTTCAGGAATCCGTGATAGCAAAATCTCGGTATCCTTGAATTTCTGCAACAGCCGCGCCGCAGTTGCCATGCCAATTCCTGGAATGCCGGGAATGTTATCCGCCACATCGCCAGCCAACGCCAATTGACAGGGAATCTGCTGCGGCCACACGCCGAATTCCTTTTTTACCCCGCCAGATGTTAATGGCTTGCGCTTGCCGTAATCCCACCAGATGTCATGTTCACCGACTAATTGCGCCAGATCCTTGTCGCCACTGATGATCATGCAGGCGTGGCCGTTTGCCTGATGTTGCTTTGCCCATGTGCCGATAATGTCGTCAGCCTCAAAGTGATGGCTGGCGGCCTGCACGATCCCCAGCGCATCCAGAAAATCACGGCACAGCTGGAACTGGTATTTTAGTTCATCCGGGGCAGGGGGGCGGTTGGCCTTGTAGGCGGGGTAAATCGCCTTGCGTTTGGAAGTATGCAGGCTGGTGTCGAAAGCAAAGCCAATCTGCTGCGGCTGTTCGGTTTGCAGCAGGTTGTAAACAAAGCGCAAAAAACCCAGCACCGCATTGACCGGGTTGCTATCCCTGTCTTGCGGAATATGGCCGCGCACGAACCACGGGCGGAACACATAAATGCTGGCGTCGATCAGCCAAACAGGGCTTTCAGGCACGAGGATTTCCGGTAATAGGGTAAATTCTGGACTATAAACATTCGACTATAAAAATGCACGGGCAGACTTTTTATGAAAGAATTAACGCGAGACCATGAAATAAAGGAGTAGGTATGCTGAATTTGCGCACGGTACAGTGGATGGTTCTGGCGACTTCCGCATTATTCACAGTGACAGGATGCAATGAAAAAATTGGTGCTACAACCCCGGTAGCGGTAAAACCGATAGAAACCTTGTCTGTGGATGGTGTCGGGCCAATCAATGCGGACACGCCGTTCAACCTGCATGAAATTGGCATGGCATTCCAGGGTTTGAATGTAACGCAGCAGACCAATTACAGCGAAGGTCAGCCCTACCACGTTATTACGGTCAAAAAAGATGTCAAGGAGCTGCTGACCATCAACCCGGATGTGAAAGAAGACAAAATCTTTTCCGTTATGGTGCATGACAACTTGGTCGCCAACGGTCTTGGTCACGCCATCGGTATGAAATTCAACGAGATTTATTCATCCGGCAGTACCGAGGAATGCGCAGCCGGGGCGGAGGAGCTTTCCGGGAAAGTACTGTGTTATGCGCCCAAAACCGGCAATATCCTGTATCTGTTTGGTGGTAGCTGGAATGGGCCAGATGGCGCAGTTCCACCCAAGGATGTGTTAGCTGGCTGGCAGCTGGATGCCATTATCTGGAAGCCGCCAGCAAAATAGCTGAAAGTAGAGGGGCGGTTGGACTCCGCCCCCTTACCAACCTCAAACGGGCTTGAAGTTGTCGATCGTGCTCGCGCCTTCGCCGAAGAAGAATTTTTCCATTTCCTCTTCCAGGAATTTGCGGTCTTTGGCGTTGATCGGACTGAGGCGGTATTCGTTGATCAGCATGGTTTGCTGGCGCAGCCATTTCCCCCAGGCTTCCTTGGAAACATGTTCATAAATGCGTGTGCCCAGTACACCGGGGTAGGTTGGGCGCTCCAGCCCTTCTGCTTCGCGCCCCAAGTGGACGCAGTTCACCATGCGTGTCATAAGATTCCTCAGGTTTCTTGCTTACGTATTCTGAAAAAACTGGCGCACTGCCGCTGACAGCCCGCCGCCAAATTGTGTGCCTGCTTTATACCAGAGCCAGCCTTCGCCTTCCATTATCCGTGCTGTTTGCGTGTCGAAATCGACCTGTAACGGATGTAGGTGCAGGCGGTAGTGTGAAAAGGTGTGGGTAAGCGTCGCCAGCCGTTGGGAAATGATGCAGGTTTGTCCGTGTATTTCTAGTAACCAGTCAGCCATGACGTTTTCGTCAGCAAATTCGGGGAAACTCCACAGCCCGCCCCAGATACCGGTCGGTGGGCGTTTCTGGAGCAGGATTTCACCTGCCGGATTGCGTAGCAGCAGCGCGATGGCAGATTTTTCTGGCAAATCCTTTTTCGGGCGCTTGCCGGGGTAATCCTGTGGCGTGCCTTGCTGGAAACCTTGGCAGCCGGATTGCAGGGGGCATAGCAGGCAGGCAGGTTTGCTGCGGGTACAGAGGGTGGCTCCCATGTCCATCATTGCTTGGGTGTAGGCCGCATTGCGGGTAGTTGGCAAGTGTTGTTCGGCATATTGCCAAAGTTGTTGCAAAACGCGCGGTTCCCCCGGCCAGCCGCTGATGGCGTGGTAGCGGCTCAGTACCCGTTTGACATTGCCGTCCAGAATGGCGTGTGGCTGGTTGAGGCTGAGGGATAAAATGGCTCCGGCGGTGGAGCGGCCAATGCCGGGCAGGGCTTGCATGGCGTCAATATCAGTGGGGAATTCACCGGCATATTGCGCTTGCACGATTTGCGCGGCTTTGTGCAGGTTACGGGCGCGGCTGTAATAACCTAACCCTTCCCAGCGCTGTAGCACATCATCCAGCGGCGCATCCGCCAGCGCTTGTACTGCGGGAAAGCGCTGCATAAAGCGCTGGAAGTAAGGGATGACGGTAGCTACCTGGGTTTGCTGCAACATGATTTCCGACACCCAGACACGGTAAGGGGTGGGGTTATGCTGCCAGGGTAAATCCTTGCGCCCGTGCTGGTCGAACCATGCCAGCACGCGGGCAGCGAAATCGGTTTCTGCCATTGTTATCTTGCGGTAAACCTTTTACTATTGCGGGCTGACAGCCTATCTCACTACGCGGGTGTAGTTCAATGGTAGAACGGCAGCTTCCCAAGCTGCATACGAGGGTTCGATTCCCTTCACCCGCTCCAACCCATAATTTCCATATTGCCACAAACGGCTAAAATAGCGCTAAGTGACTGATAAAAAAGAGGCGCTGATTCTACGCAAGACTACCCATAAACACATGAAGCGCAAAACATACCGGGTATGAAAGCGGGTAGAATTTTGTGGGCGGTCTGTCAGGGTGCTTTCAAGCGGGTATGAAAAGCGGGTATATTGCCCTGTATCCGTTGATAGCTAAGGGAGTTCGTTTGCAAATGGGCAAAACCGTCACACTGCTTTCTGATCTGGAAGCGCGTAATGCCGAAGTCAGGGAAACCACCTACCGGATAAAGGATGCGCCAGGGCTATATCTGGAAATAAACCCGAACGGCTCCAAAATCTGGCGGCTACGCTACCGCAACCCGCAGACCAAAAAAGAAACCATGTTCACCGTCGGAACCTTCCCGGAAACGAAATGCGCAGAGGCACGCCCCGCAGCCGAAGAAGCCAAGGCGCTGGTGAGGCAGGGCATAGACCCCAACACCAAAAAGCAACGCGACCGCCTCCGTGGTAGCGGCAAAACCTTTCAGGAGGTTGCGCTCGAATGGCACGAAAACCAGATTGGCCGATGGAAAAAGAGCAACGCTGAACAAGTGATGCGCTCGCTCGAACTGGATGTTTTCCCCCATATCGGCAAGCAACCCATCGACGATCTGGAAGCGCCCGACGTGCTGGCGATACTGCGGCGCATCGAAGGGCGCGGCACTCTGCCCCAGGCGCAAAAGGTCAGGCAGCGCATCAACGCCGTTTTCAGGTTCGCCGTGATCGTCGGCTATATCAAGGGAAACCCTCTGCCTGAAAATATGAAGGGCGCAATCAAGGCGTATAAGCAAAAGCACTTCAAGGCGCTGACGGTTGACGACCTGCCCGAATTCTTGCGCGATCTGGCAGCATACCGCTCGGAAGTGTTGCGCCGCGCCGTGGAATTTACCTTGCTGACCTTCGCCAGGACGGGATCGGTAAGAATGGCCGAATGGCAGGAAATCGACTGGGAAAACGCCTTGTGGCGCATCCCGGCGGAACACATGAAAATGGAAGAGCCGCACATCATCCCGCTATCAAAACAGGCATTGAAACTGCTGGAAGAACTGCGGCCTTTCACCGGGGATTCACACCTGATCTTTTACACATCCCGGCGCAACCAGCGCATCAGCGAAAACGCCATGCTGCAAGTTATCCGGCGCATAGGCTGGAGCGACAACACCACCATCCACGGGTTCCGTGCCATCGCATCCAGCACCCTGAAAGAGAACGGCTTCACCCATGAAGTCGTGGAAAAGCAACTGGCGCACCAAGGGCGCGACAAGATAGCGGGAGCCTATGACTACATGGCCAGGTACATGGGCGAACGCAAAAACATGATGCAATGGTGGGCTGATTTCCTCGACGAACAGCAGCATGGGCGCGGCAAAGTCATCATCGGCAACTTTGCGCAGGGCAGGGCATGAACCTGCTACACTGACCCAATACAACACCGGGCAACCGGGAAACCTTGCCACCACTGAGCGAGTGCAACACATGAGCGACACACCCAAAAAGACACTGACCCTCACCCGCAAACCTGCCAGCACTGGCGCATCGCCATCTGCTACCGTTACACGCACCGGCAAGCGCGTCATCCGGCGCGACGATCTGCCCAACGTCCAGCGACCGGGGAAGGGCGGCAAGCCAGCAGCGGCCAAGGCCAAACCGAAGAAACCACCCCGCAAACCGCAACCCAAAAAGCAGGTAACACCGCCGTCAGAACTCAAGATGCGCGAACTGAACGACCGCCTGAACGGGTTCCGCGTCTGGCTGACCTATCAGCCCTTGGCGCTCGGCATCGAAAAGCACATCTTCAAACTGGTGAACGATGAACACTTTCCCGGTGCATCCAAGAAAGTCGTGCAGAAACTACTGCGGATGCACACCAACCACGGCCTATACCTGCAAGCCATCCAGCGCGGCGGCGCTCGCTACACCCTGGACGGCACGGAAGAGGGCGACATCAGCCAGCAGCACCAGCAGCACGCCGCCGAAACCCTCACTACCCGCCAATCAGCCAGGACATAGACAGTTGGAGATTGGAAACCCGTTGGGGATGGTGTATGTGAACTGCGTGTCGATGTGGGCGCGGGCTACCGCATCTACTATGGGCGGTATGGTGAGGAGCTTGTCATTCTCTTGTGTGGTGGCGACAAAAGCAGCCAGCAAGCCGACATTAAGCAAGCAATCCAGTATTGGAAAGATTTCAAGGCGGAAAAGCATCATGGGAACAGTACCTTACAGTAGCGCTGATTATCTGGTAACAGATGAAGACATCATGGAATACCTGAATGCAGCAATCGAAGATGGCGACAACAGTGTGTTGCTGCTGGCACTGCGTAATGTCGCCATTGCTAAAGGTGGTTTTGCGAAACTGGCAGAAGTTACCGGCCTGAATCGTGAAAGTTTGTATAAGGCATTGTCAGAACAGGGGAACCCGCATTACGGCACTGTGGCGGCAATTATGCGCGGTTTGGGTTTCCGGTTTGCAGTAATGCCAGACCAAGGCAATAATCACTTACAGGCAGCATGAAGGTGACAGGCTGAACAAGCACAAGCGGCGGGAGCCGCTACCAGACCACAACACCACCAGCCGGGACAACCCCGGCTTTTTTGTTTACACCCATAAAAAAATGTTCACAAAAACCGGATGCAATGATTTGCACGAAAATTCACAAATCCTTGCATTTGCAAAAATGCGAAACCAAAGCAGGGCGCGGCCTTGATGCGGTTTTCGTGCATTGCATTTGTGCAAAGTATTTTTAAGCGAGTCCCCCCGCCCCGACACCGTTTAGATTGTAGCAAGGGCTGGTGTAAAACTCCTGATAAATAAGAGACTTGAAAAAATTTATAAGCATGTTTTAATGGAGGCGTGGGCAACCACACAAGCGCGTCGTGAAGACGTTTTAATCCGAATCATGGAAAAACGAAAATGCAAAGCAACACTCGTCTTTGCTTCAATCGTTACCTTGCCGAAGTGGCGACAGCCAACAGACTGGACAAGGCAACGGGAGAAGCATTCAACTACTCACCAGAAGCACAACAATCCTTTTACAAAATGGTCGGGGAAAAAGCCGACTTTCTGAAACGCATCAATCAGATTACCGTCACCGCTCAACTGGGGCAGAAAATCGGGCTTGGCGTAAGCAGACCGATTGCCAGCCGAACCAACACCGACGAATCAGAACGCCAGACCCGCTATGTGGGCGAACTGGACGGCGACACATACCACTGCCAACAAACCAACTATGACACGCACCTGAAATATAGCCTCATGGATTCATGGGCGCACCTGGACGACTTCGGCACGATCTACGCCAGCCAGATTGCAAAACAGGTTGCGCGTGACCGTCTCATGATCGGCTGGCGTGGTGAAAATGCAGCGGCTGAAACCGACGTAACCACAAACACGCTATTGCAGGATGTGAACGAGGGATGGACTACCAAAGTCCGCAAGAAACAGCCTCACCGCTTCATGGGGTACGGGTCAGACGGGAATCCGACCGAAGACACCTACACGGTAGGCGATGGCAGCAAATACGGAACGCTTGACGCGCTGGTGTTCGACATGACAGTGAACCTGTTGGACGCATGGCATCAGGAAGCGGATGACCTTGTTGTGATGGTCGGGCGTGAAATATGGGTAGCGCACGGGCTGGCGCTGCTGGCAAACACCAGCTTGCCGACAGAACGTAATGCACTGCAAACGTGGTTCGCGTCAAAGACTGTAGCGGGCTTGCCTTGCATCATGCCGCCTTACCTGCCAAGCCGTGCCGTGATCGTCACCAGTTACGACAATCTGAGCATCTACCACCAGACGGGAACCCTACGCCGTACCATCATCGACAACCCAAAGCGCGACCGGGTAGAAGAATACCTCTCTGAAAATGAGGCGTATGTCGTGGAAGACTTCGGCAAATTCGCCGGAGTCCGGCACGGTGCAATCTTGCTGCCCGATGGGGCGGGCGGCTGGGCGTAAGCCATGATTTCACCGGCTGCACAACATCGGGTGAAAGTCGAATCAGGGCGGAATCCCGCCCCTGATTCACAGTCTGCCGACCGTACCGCAAACGGCCAGTATCGCGCTTTCCTGTACAAGCTGAAATCTGACCGGAAGCGGCTTTCAAGCATCCGCAGCCAGACCCGGCGCGTGGAAGTGAAACGCGAAATCCTCACGGAATACAGCGACTATCTGGACGGTGTGTTGTCTGCCGACTGTGGCGGGCAAGATAGCGTGGTTGTCTGGTGCGCACTGTGGGCGGCGGATGTGGGCAATATCAGCAGGGCGGTACAACTCGCAGGCTATGCGCTCAAACACGATATGCAGCAACCGGACGGCTTTTCCCGCTCTCTGGTGGAATCCATTACCGAAGAAATCAGCAAGGCGGCACTAGCGGGCAACCCTGCCGACCACCTGCCAGACCTGCAAACACTGTGGGCGCTGGTGGCTGGGCAGGATATGACCGACAGCATAGCCGCCAAACTCTGCAAGGCTTATGGGATGGCACTGGCTGAAACCGACCGGAACCGGGCGGCGGAACTGCTGGAACAGGCACAAGCACTGCAATCGAACATAGGCGTAAAAGGCCACCTGAAAAAACTGCAAGGAGTAAAACCCGTGACTATCACCACCGACACCGCCAAGCGTTACGACCTGCCAACCAGCAGAGCGGCGAAGCTCGCCGGGGTATCAGTCCCGACATTCCTGAAACTGGCCTCACTCAATCCGGCGGAATTGCCTTATGTCTGCTTTGAATCAGGCAAGCACAAGGCTTTTCGATTCTGCCACCGTGACGTTGAAACATTCCTGCAAAAGCGCACACACGGCGCTGCTGCATAAGCAAAAGGACACATGATTATGAAACTGAAAACCGACTTTATCCGCGCAGCCGTCGAAGGCAAAACAGCAGACGGACGCGAAATTACCGGGCAACAAATTGAACAGATGGGGCAAAGCTACAAACAGGACACCTACAACGCCCGTATCTGGCCTGAGCATATCCGGGGCATCATGCCGGATGGTTTATTCAAGGCGCTTGGCGATGTGGTAGAAACCAAGGCCGAACGCATCAAAGAGGGTGCGTTAGCCGGGAAAATGGCGCTCTATGTGAAAATTGAGCCTCACCCAGACCTAATATCAATGGTTCGCAGCGGGCAGAAAGTCCACCTCAGTGCAGAGATACACCCACAATTCCCGACAACGGGCGGTGCGTACCTGATGGGGCTGGGTGTTACCGATTCCCCCGCATCCCTCGGCACGGGAATTATGCAGTTCAGCACCAGCAACCGTACTGATTCAGTATTCACCGACCCGCAGGAAATCACCAGCAACCTGAACCCGGCAGAAACCCCAGAAGAAGCGGAAAAGGCCGCGCATTTCAGCAAGATGGTGGATTACTTCACCGACGAACTGAACCGTGTACGCACAGAACGCGATGCACTCAAGGATGAACTGGAAAAAGTCAAAGCCGATTTTGCAGTGGAACGCGATGATCTCTTAGGTCAGATTCCAGCCGATGGCTACAAATTCCGTCCGCTTACCACGGGTGCAGAACTGGACGGGGAGCATTTGGGGAAATGGCGCTAGGCTAAAGCCACCGGCAACCTGATCAGCACTTGCCAATCGCTGCCGATTGTCACAAAGTCGGCTAAACCGCAGGCAATAAAAAAGGGGAAGTTAGCGGCTTCCCCTTTTTGCGTGTCCCTGTGGATGATCTGACTATCTGACAGGAACTTGGAGTATGGAGCTAAAAAACGATGTTGGCAATCCTTGGGGAATGACCGACGGGGAAATGGAGTATTACGGAAAACTAAGTACCCAGCATCAGGAATATTTGCCGTGGTTGTTTATCAATTATGACGAAGAAGCAGAAAGCAATGCACTCAACATAAAGAAATCAATTAATATAATGCAAAACCGGAAAGCGAATATTAAAGTATGGCAATACCATTATAAATGGAATATTGAGCACGAACGGGCAAAGCATTTTCTTAGTGCTTCAATGTCAATTCATCATTTGGCTATGTTGGTCTTCCCTTTTTTGTCACAAGAGCAAGAATATAAGGTTTTCTGTGGTGCTGTAGTTAGCATGATATGCAATCAATCTATACAAGTAAGTTCATTTCCGTGGCAGGGTGAATATTATCAATTGGTTGAGCCATATATAGGCCAGAAAGCAATAAACGCCTTAACTGATGAACGGTCAAGTATTCAGCTATATTCAAACCTTACTGATAGTGGTTTGAAAAATTTGGCAAAGGTAGCACATGCTGAATTTGTAAGGGCTACTGTGAAGAATTGGCATTTGTCAAAATGTGCAGAAATATGGACAAGTTACCTTGAATATATGACTATACATGGGGCGCTGCCGTCAAGGCTGCATTTCGGTGTTGAATACCGGGGGGAACAGCCGGAAATATTAATTCAGAAGCAAGAAGAAAATCATTTTAAGAGTGCAAAAGAGCGGAGAAATACATTTGCTCGGGAGTTTAAAGAGTATGCAGAACGTCATAGGTTTGATTCTCTAGGCGATATACCACGAGATCATAAGTCAGCATATATAAATGAGTTTGCAGACCGGTATCCGCAGGATCAAAAAGCAGGGGAAAGTAAAGAAGAACGAAGAAATAAGTACATAGCAACTTTGAATAAAGACTGGGAAATTCTACAGCAAGAAAATCCGCCAAGGATAGGGAAGGGTTTCACAACAAATCAGACATAGAACAAAAGCAAAGCAAATCAGAACTTTTTCACGTTTTCGGACATTTTCGGATATTGATTTTCGGACATTGGGCTTAGGCAGAATGAAAAAAGGCCAGCAATGGGGCTGGCCTGAAAAGAGTCTGCCGAAATGATACAACAAACCGCGAACGAATGCGCGAAATCATTCGATTTTTCAGATTTGACCGCCAGCGCAATCAATGCGCAAACTATAGCCGTCCGTAGAAACTACGGACAAACAGCAAAATCCGGTGGCTATCATCCACTCACTTGGCGGCAACACCGCCACCTTTTGCACGGCGGTTTTTTTTCGCCTGTAGAATACGGAAACGGTTTTATGCCGGGCGTCCGTGGACTACAAGACGGTGAAAACCGAAGTAAGCGGGAGGTGTTCCAAGAGAGCCTTGATAGCGTCCGGCAATTTTTGCCAACTATCAAAACTCAACTTGGAGCCGTCATCATGACCGCTATAACTCACCCAATGGGCAACCCTGCCCGCCGTGCGTCTGCACACCTCACTGTCGGAGGTGTCGCATGATCAGCTACAAATCCCCCATTACCTCGATCAGCCTGCACTCATTCGACGATCTGTCGCTGAAAGTCGCAGAACTGGAAGCCATGCTTGCCACTATCACCGATCTGGGCAATGTCGACCCGACAACTGGCTGTCTGATCAGTGCAGCGGAACGCCTCGCCAACTGGCTGCAAGCCGACGTGGAAGCCCTGCACACCGCCTACCGCAACCAGCACGGCGGATACCTGACCAACACCACCCCGTCACAATCCACCGAAGAAGAAGCGGAGGTGTCAGCATGAGCCTGTTACCACCCCGCAAACGCAAAGGCCAGCCGACCACCACCACCAGCGGCGGCAATGATGGCAACCTGCCACCCTCCCTGCCCGTCATTGACGACCGCATCATCAGGAACAAAAAGCCCGATTACGAACTGTCGAAAATCGTCGGCCTTGCCGTCCCAACGATCTACAAGCATGAAGCGCTCGGCACATTCCCCCCCAGGGTGAAAATAACCGGCAAGTCATCCGGCTGGCGCTGGAGCCAGGTCAAGCAATGGATCGAAGGCAAACGTGACTGGAGGGCGGCGCAATGAGTAAGCCAATCACCCCAACGGTGGAAATTTCCACCATTCCTTTCGATGATCGTGTGCAACTGGTGCATGAAGAGATCCAACGCCGCAAGCAGGAAACCATGCCAGAAAATCCGGGTCACTTTGTCGCCCGCCTCTGGATTTCATGGTTGAACAAGAACTTTCTGGACGTGCCAGCAGGCCAGGAGGTGCAATCATGCTGATGAAAAACCTTATCGCCAGCATGACGCCAGCAGAGCGCGTGAAGCTGTTCCTCTCTGACTGCAAGGCGCTGGAAACACACGCGGGCATTGTTGAACTTGGCGTGAATGGCGTTATCGCCAACCGCGCAATGGCTGAATCATCGCTTGAACACGTTGAAACCCTGTTGGCGCACCTTACCGACTTCCTGCAAGTCATCAAGGCCGACATGCAGGCCAGTAGCAAGGCAAAGAACAGCTATCAGCCTCCTCGGCTACTGCTAAAAGAATGTCCGCTGGCGATGTTTGAGGGGATGGAATCATGATGCAGCCAACCAACCACCCGCAAGACTTCGGGTTCATCCAAGAGCAACTAGCCCGCATCCCGGAAGAGTTCCACGGCATGGTAATGTCGCATTACGCGGCAGAGTACCAATCAGGCGAACACGAAGGCGCAGGACGCCGCGACGCCAACAACTGGCTGTTGGACGCCGCAGAGGTCTATGCGCTCGCAGTGCAAAAGCGCCTTGTTGCCCATGAGCGCCTCGCCCTGCTGTCAGCCAAGCATCTGGAGCTTTTCGGGCTGGATGCAACCGCCGCATGGGCGCGTGAGCAAGGCGCTCGCGTGCCACCATACCCAAAAGAACGCGCCGAAGGTGAGCCGCCCGCAGACCCGCACCAGCCAAACAGCCGCGCCGCCGTATCCTCAAAACTCTGCGCCGCCGAATGGTGGAACTGGCAACTGACCCGCCAACACCGCCAGCGCTCGGAACAAGCCCAGCGCAACGCGCTAAACGTCTGCAAGCGTCAATATGGTGGTTCCCCCTACTCTTCAGATGAAGCCGTGGAAAATTACAAGTGGAGCCAGACCCAGCTTGAAGCCTGGAAAAAGCAGGCGTATCTGATCAGTAATGAAGGCGACCAGTTCAGCCTCGACAGTGCCGACCACCAGCACGCCGCCAGCTTCATCAAGTTTGCCGAATTCATGGTACGGGTGAACGGCATGTCCAACATCGCCGCCGATAACTACATCGGCGCTGATGTTATCGGCCTGCTACCGGAAAAGCTGACCGGCGACAAGGGCGAAGGCGGGAGCCTTGCCGACGTATGCCATCTGGCAACGCTGGACAAGGCAGACCCAGAACAATGGATAGGGATTGCATTCACCCTCACCACGCCGTCGCGCTACCACATATTCAGCACGGCGGGCGGCAAGCTGCGCAGGAACCCGCGCTATGACCGCAGCACCACGCCAGCCGACGCCCGCGACTGGCTGCAAGAGACATGGAAGCTCACCCAAACCGCCTGGAAGCGCGCAACCAAACACATCGAATCCATCAACGGGTTCGGTTTCCGCATGGATGAAAGCCACCATGACGGGGTGAGCCATTACCACTATGCCATCTGGGTACAGGCGAAGGATGCGCAGCGCGCCACCCAGATTTTCTATGACAAGGCATTGCGCGGCGGCTACACCGACAGAAGCATCCTTGCCAAGGTACGCGCCGCCACCACCACCGAAGAGGTGCAAAAATGGGAACGTCGCCAGTGCCGTTACGGCCAGGACAAAGACGCCACCGAACCGGGCGCGGATGTGCGCCGCCTCAACTTCAAGGTGATGCGTTCGGCCAATGGCATGGTCAGCTACATGGTGAAATACATCACCAAGGGCTTGACCGGCGCGGACTGGGACGACCTCAAAGCCGGGGAAGCATCCAGCCAGACCATTATCAACATCATGGCGCGAAAATCTGTCTGGGGTTTGCGCCAGTACGCTTTCTGGAATGCCCCCTCTGTCATGGCATGGCGCGAACTGCGCAGGCTCGAAGACGAACAGGATGATCCTGTACTGGAAGCCGCCCGCCTCGCCGCCCGCGCCAGTGACTGGAAGGCATACACCGAAGCCAACGGCGGCGCAGCCTGCCCTGCCAATGAACGCCCCATCCGCATGTTCCGCGAAAACAAGGAAGACTGTGAAACCGGCAGCGACGCCCACAACCGTTACGGCGAAGTCATCCAGCAGGTACGCGGCCTGTTGGTGGAAGGCGTGGAAGTACGCACCCGCCTGAAAGACTGGTATTTGCTGAATATCGGTTCCCTGCAAAAACTGCTGGTGCAGCAGTATCTGCGTCATTCCGACACTGCCCGCGCCGATTTGCCCATCACCTTCTCGGATGACATTCAGGCCGTGATCGAACAGGCCAAGGCGCAAGGCAAGCTTACCCGGCTGGCGGATCACGCAGGCATCGTAATGTTCCCCTCTTCTTCTCTTCCGGGCGGCTCGCCGCCCCTTGGACTCGTTGGAGCATCTTCCCACGGGAAATCAGGCCAAGGTCAGGAGGTGCAGCCATGAGCAAAGACTTACCCAAGTGGATGCAACACGCAAATGGCGACATCCCCGACCCTACCCCGGATGAAATCGCAGAGGATTCTGAACTGCACCACCGCCTGGCGTTCAAGTGGCTGAACAACATCCCGCTTACCCCGGAGGAAAAGCGCCGGGATGATGCGATGTGGGAGGCAATCAGCACCTACTACCAGGGCATGGACGGCAAGGCATCCTCCCTGCTGGCGCGTGTCGACTGGCAGAAGGTGTTCATCGTGACTGCCCGCGCCCTTGCGGTGCTGGCGGTTGGGGCACTCACCTTCCAGTACAGCAAATACTTCGCAGCATTCGGTGCTGGTGCGATTGCCTTCATGGGTCAATTCACCATGGGGATTTTCTTCCTTGTGGCGATCCTACAAAGCACCAACGGTTTGCAAATCATGACGGCAGCACTCGGCTTATACCTGCTGGTAAACAGTTTTTAAGGGCAACAACAAATGAAAATTGATCTTCAAAAAATCCTGAATTCAGGTAACGACGATAGCGTTCTGTTCAATTACAAAGGCAGGGCGATTAAAAACCATAGGCTGATGCAATGTAAGCGCTTCTAAATCCCCCTCCTTTCAGCGCCCCACGTAATCCCGGACACTCAGCCCATCAGCAACAGATTGCATGGGAGAACACGATGAATCCAGGTCAAGATGGGCGTCTGGCGTACTGGCAAGCCCAGCTCCAACGCTTCCAGTCCTCCGGCCTTTCCGGAGTCCAGTATTGTGAACAGGAACAGTTGAGTTACCACGGCTTTGTCTACTGGCGGCGCAAATTATGCGGTACGGCGGGCAAGCCGCCCGGGGATGGCAAACGCCCGGTATTGCCAGAGCCTTCCGGTTTCGTGACTGTCCGCCCGGCGCAGCCGGGGACAGACGCCCGGACGGGCGATGGCCTGGAGCTGTCCCTGCCGAATGGCCTGGTGATCAGGAATATCCACCCCGGCAATGTGGCCTTGCTGCGCCGGTTGCTGGGGCAGTTGTAATGGCCCGTTATTTCGTAAGCGCTTCTAAATCCCCCTCCTTTCAGCGCCCCACGTAATCCCGGACACTCAGCCCATCAGCAACAGATTGCATGGGAGAACACGATGAATCCAGGTCAAGATGGGCGTCTGGCGTACTGGCAAGCCCAGCTCCAACGCTTCCAGTCCTCCGGCCTTTCCGGAGTCCAGTATTGTGAACAGGAACAGTTGAGTTACCACGGCTTTGTCTACTGGCGGCGCAAATTATGCGGTACGGCGGGCAAGCCGCCCGGGGATGGCAAACGCCCGGTATTGCCAGAGCCTTCCGGTTTCGTGACTGTCCGCCCGGCGCAGCCGGGGACAGACGCCCGGACGGGCGATGGCCTGGAGCTGTCCCTGCCGAATGGCCTGGTGATCAGGAATATCCACCCCGGCAATGTGGCCTTGCTGCGCCGGTTGCTGGGGCAGTTGTAATGGCCCGTTATTTCCGCCCCGCCGGGGAGATGCCGGACATTTACCTTTACCGCCCGCCCATTGATTTCCGCAAGGCCGCCCAGGGGGCTGGCGGCGATCGTGGCGCAGGAATTGGGCCACGACCCGTTTGCCGGGGCGCTGTACGCCTTCACCAACCGCCAGCGCACGAAAATCAAATGCCTGTATTGGGAAGACAATGGCTTTGTGCTGTATTACAAAGCCCTGGCGGAAGAGAAGTTCCATTGGCCGCAAACGGGGATGGCGGGGTGATGGCGCTGACGGCCCAGCAGATCAACTGGCTGCTGGACGGTTATGACATCAGCCTGCTCAAAGGGCATAAAAGTTGTGCTACGGGGCGCTGTTTTAGCGACTTATCCTGATGATTTGTTATCATTTAACCCATGGATTTAGCACCGCCGCCAGCCCCAAACCACATCCCATAGCGACCTGGACGCTGCCCGCCTGCGCCAGTTGCTGGCGCAGCAAGAGGCGGAATTTGCCGCCGTCCTGAAACAGCGTGACCACCATATCCAGCTCCTGGAAGAAATGCTGCGCCTGGCCAAAATACAGCGGTTTAGCGCCCAGTCTGAAAAGCTCCCCTTCCAGATTGACCTGTTTGATGAAGCCGAGTTGGCAACCGCGCTGGAGGACATCGCCGGACGACTGCCGGAGGCGGAACCCGCCAGGCCCCGCCCCAGCCAACGCCAGCGCGGCTTCCCGCCCGGGCTGAAGCGCCAACGGGTGGAGCTGTTGTTGGGTGATGCGGAAAAAGCCGGGGCGACCCGCACGTTTTTCACCAAGGTCAAGGAAGAGCTGGACTACATCCCGGCGCAACTGGTGGTGCTGGAATACTGGCAGGAAAAAGCCGTGTTTGCCGCCGGGGCCAGCCAGGATCCCGCCCCGGCAACGGCAGATGGCGGGCCAACGCTGGTCGCCGCCGCCCGTCCGCCCCATCCGTTGGGCAAATGCCATGCCAGCCTCAACCTGCTGACGCAGGTCATCATCGCCAAATACGCCGATGGCCTGCCCCTGTACCGCCTGGAGGGCATTTTCAAACGCCACGGCGCGGAACTCAGCCGCAGCAGCATGGCCCACTGGATCATCCGTCTGGAGGACAGCTTCAAACCCCTGCTCAACCTGCTGCGCGAAACCCAGAACAGCGGCGCTTACCTGCAAGGCGATGAAACCCGCATCCAGGTGCTGAAGGAGGACGGCAAAACCGCCCAGGCCGACAAATGGATGTGGGTGGTGCGGGGCGGCCCGCCGAACCAGGTGGCGGTCTTGTTTGAATACGACCCCAGCCGGGCGGGGAGCGTCCCCGAACGCCTACTGATGGACTTCCACGGCATTTTCCAGGCCGACGGCTATTCCGGTTACGCCGCCGTGTGCCGCAACAACGCCATCACCCGCATTGGCTGCTGGGACCATGCCCGCCGCAAGTTCGTGGAGGCCGTCAAGGCGGCGGGCGGCAAACAGGCCCGTGGCAAACCCACCCTGGCGGATATTGCCCTGGGCATGATCCGCAGGCTCTACCGCATCGAGGACAACATCAAGGGTCTGGACACGGCGGAGAAATACCGCCTGCGCCAGCAGTTGAGCGTGCCCCTGCTCAACGAACTGAAAACCTGGCTGGAAACGCAGGTCGGCAAGGTGATGAAAGGCGGCCTCACCCGCAAGGCGATGGAATACTGCCTCAACCAGTGGGAATACCTGAGTGGCTACTGCCAACGCGGCGACCTGCATATCAGCAATGTGCTGGCGGAGAACGCCATCCGCCCCTTTGCCGTGGGCCGCAAAGCCTGGCTGTTTGCCGACACCCCGCATGGCGCGCGCGCCAGCGCCGCCTGTTATTCCCTGATTGAAACCGCCAAGGCCAACGGCCTCGAACCGTATGCCTATATCCGCTATCTGCTGGAGCATATCGCCCAGGCCGACACCCTGGAAAAATGGGAGGCCCTCCTGCCATGGAATGTGCCGCTGGAGAAATGTGCGAAAAAAGTCCCTTTTTTTGACAAGGGCAAGTAGGGCGATTTAACGGCGCTTACGAAAGACGCATGGATTCAAGCAACGGAATCAGCCTTTCAATCTGGCGTGGAGAAAACTCTTTTGCGTCTGATCAAGCAATTAGGACGCAATCTAAGCGTGAATGTTGATGCTGAATTTCTTGCGAATATGAACACTGAACAGAAATCACCACAAGTTCTGTTTCTGGATGACTTCCGGTAGGAATCCCACTGGGATTCCCTCAAGTGCAATGCAAATGTCCCGTGGCTGTCCCGCTTCTGTCCCGTGGCTGTCCCGCTTCTGTCCCGTGGCTGTCCCGCTTCTGTCCCGTGGCTGTCCCGCTTCTGTCCCGTGGCTGTCCCGCTTCTGTCCCGTGGGACATCCGCATCTTGTCACTGTGACAGGTGCGTGACCGTATGAGTAAAAACACTCGAACCCGTCAAGTCCGAAGTGAAAGCGAAGCGGAAAAAGCGTTAGCTTTTTTTCACGTAGCCGAAGGGAAGACTTGTTTGCACGATCTCACCCCGCAACCAACGGGCGCGGCTGTAGAACCTTAATACGGCTGCTGAAAGAAATAAGCTAGGCATGAGGGGCAAAGGCTATTCCGCCGCCTGCCCCTCTGCCATGTGGCGAACATCGCCGAAGGCATTAATTACCGTTTTGAAACCTTCCGCCGATTTGCCTACTCAATGGTAGCAAGCTTCATCACTGGTCAGGCTGGCTATGCTGATCAAACTGCCCATATGGCTCCCTCACTGGCTTGTCGGATGCTTATCAGTTGGGGATTCTACCAGCGCTTTCAAGGTTCATGGGGCAAGACCCCGAAACACATAATGAGCCTACAATGATTAACACATTGTAAATTAATGGAAATTTACGATTATTTGCCGGAAAACCTTGTCGGCCTAAATGATAGTGTTGTGCTGGCTTTTGTTTGTCGGTAATTGTGAGGAAAAGCAGGCATTCAACACCCCAACGGCGAACCCGCACACATCAAAACCCACCTATCAAAGATTGATTACGAAAATTGTTGAACAATCCGTTTAACGAATCATCCAGAGGTATTAATGCAAAACTCGATCATCGGCTTGCGACTTCCGCCAGATTTGAAACGCGAATTTGCCGATATTGCCAGCCAACAAAACACCACGATGTCAGTATTGACCCGTGGGCTTATAAACAATTTCATCAAAAAACACAGGAAACAGAACCGTGAAACAGCTAATCCTTAACTTGACCGACGCCGAATACGACCTTTTGACTGTAAAGGCTGGAAATGGCGACTTGCAGCAAATCATGCGCATCGCAATCGATAATTATTTCTGCACGCACCGTCACACATCGACAAACACCCCGCCCCTTGACTTGAGCGGAAGAATGGCAATTTTGCGCAAACTGGCAACGCCAGAAATGTAAGCGCCGTTAAATCGCCCTACTTGCCCTTGTCAAAAAAAGGGACTTTTTTCGCACATTTCTCCAGCGGCACATTCCATGGCAGGAGGGCCTCCCATTTTTCCAGGGTGTCGGCCTGGGCGATATGCTCCAGCAGATAGCGGATATAGGCATACGGTTCGAGGCCGTTGGCCTTGGCGGTTTCAATCAGGGAATAACAGGCGGCGCTGGCGCGCGCGCCATGCGGGGTGTCGGCAAACAGCCAGGCTTTGCGGCCCACGGCAAAGGGGCGGATGGCGTTCTCCGCCAGCACATTGCTGATATGCAGGTCGCCGCGTTGGCAGTAGCCACTCAGGTATTCCCACTGGTTGAGGCAGTATTCCATCGCCTTGCGGGTGAGGCCGCCTTTCATCACCTTGCCGACCTGCGTTTCCAGCCAGGTTTTCAGTTCGTTGAGCAGGGGCACGCTCAACTGCTGGCGCAGGCGGTATTTCTCCGCCGTGTCCAGACCCTTGATGTTGTCCTCGATGCGGTAGAGCCTGCGGATCATGCCCAGGGCAATATCCGCCAGGGTGGGTTTGCCACGGGCCTGTTTGCCGCCCGCCGCCTTGACGGCCTCCACGAACTTGCGGCGGGCATGGTCCCAGCAGCCAATGCGGGTGATGGCGTTGTTGCGGCACACGGCGGCGTAACCGGAATAGCCGTCGGCCTGGAAAATGCCGTGGAAGTCCATCAGTAGGCGTTCGGGGACGCTCCCCGCCCGGCTGGGGTCGTATTCAAACAAGACCGCCACCTGGTTCGGCGGGCCGCCCCGCACCACCCACATCCATTTGTCGGCCTGGGCGGTTTTGCCGTCCTCCTTCAGCACCTGGATGCGGGTTTCATCGCCTTGCAGGTAAGCGCCGCTGTTCTGGGTTTCGCGCAGCAGGTTGAGCAGGGGTTTGAAGCTGTCCTCCAGACGGATGATCCAGTGGGCCATGCTGCTGCGGCTGAGTTCCGCGCCGTGGCGTTTGAAAATGCCCTCCAGGCGGTACAGGGGCAGGCCATCGGCGTATTTGGCGATGATGACCTGCGTCAGCAGGTTGAGGCTGGCATGGCATTTGCCCAACGGATGGGGCGGACGGGCGGCGGCGACCAGCGTTGGCCCGCCATCTGCCGTTGCCGGGGCGGGATCCTGGCTGGCCCCGGCGGCAAACACGGCTTTTTCCTGCCAGTATTCCAGCACCACCAGTTGCGCCGGGATGTAGTCCAGCTCTTCCTTGACCTTGGTGAAAAACGTGCGGGTCGCCCCGGCTTTTTCCGCATCACCCAACAACAGCTCCACCCGTTGGCGCTTCAGCCCGGGCGGGAAGCCGCGCTGGCGTTGGCTGGGGCGGGGCCTGGCGGGTTCCGCCTCCGGCAGTCGTCCGGCGATGTCCTCCAGCGCGGTTGCCAACTCGGCTTCATCAAACAGGTCAATCTGGAAGGGGAGCTTTTCAGACTGGGCGCTAAACCGCTGTATTTGGCCAGGCGCAGCATTTCTTCCAGGAGCTGGATATGGTGGTCACGCTGTTTCAGGACGGCGGCAAATTCCGCCTCTTGCTGCGCCAGCAACTGGCGCAGGCGGGCAGCGTCCAGGTCGCTATGGGATGTGGTTTTGGGGGCTGGCGGCGGTGCTAAATCCATGGGTTAAATGATAACAAAATCATCAGGATAAGTCGCTAAAACAGCGCCCCGTAGCACAACTTTTTATGCCCTTTGAGCAGGCTGATGTCATAACCGTCCAGCAGCCAGTTGATCTGCTGGGCCGTCAGCGCCATCACCCCGCCATCCCCCGTTTGCGGCCAATGGAACTTCTCTTCCGCCAGGGCTTTGTAATACAGCACAAAGCCATTGTCTTCCCAATACAGGCATTTGATTTTCGTGCGCTGGCGGTTGGTGAAGGCGTACAGCGCCCCGGCAAACGGGTCGTGGCCCAATTCCTGCGCCACGATCGCCGCCAGCCCCTGGGCGGCCTTGCGGAAATCAATGGGCGGGCGGTAAAGGTAAATGTCCGGCATCTCCCCGGCGGGGCGGAAATAACGGGCCATTACAACTGCCCCAGCAACCGGCGCAGCAAGGCCACATTGCCGGGGTGGATATTCCTGATCACCAGGCCATTCGGCAGGGACAGCTCCAGGCCATCGCCCGTCCGGGCGTCTGTCCCCGGCTGCGCCGGGCGGACAGTCACGAAACCGGAAGGCTCTGGCAATACCGGGCGTTTGCCATCCCCGGGCGGCTTGCCCGCCGTATAGTCTTTTCATTTTAGTCGGCTACACTTTGTCTGTTGAATGCGTAATCAATCGCGTCGTCCAGGGTGCTACCTTTTCCCATGGCCAGACGCGCATAATGTTTCAAGGTTGCCCAGCATTGCTCGATGGGGTTGAGATCAGGCGAATAAGCGGGTAACTGAATGATACGAATCTGGTATTTCATGGCAATCGCCTCCAGGTCACCGCCTAAATGGAAGCTCGCATTGTCCCAGACAAGCACATAAGGTTTGGGCTTTTCCTGACCTTGCTGCAACGATTTTCCCAAGGCTTCCAACCATTGTTCAACAATCATCCGGTTAATGTTGCCGGTCACTACCCACGGCATTTGCCAGCTTTGATCAGAGGCGCGGATAGCGCTGATCCAGTTGCGTTTATGTCCCCGGCCTCCAGGGCGGGGATGTCACAAGGCTCCCCTTTTTTTGCCCAGCCCCACTCATAGCGTTCGGTACTGTAGAATCCTGCCTCGTCCGCAAACAGGATATGATCCTGACCGTATTTTTTCTCCAGATGCCCAAGTAGCCACAGGAAAACCCAGCGGTCTAGCGGTTTGGCTTGCTGGTAGAAAGAACGTTTTTTTTATGGCTCCAACCGATCCGTTGCAGCCATTTATGCAGGCCACGATAAGAAATGGCCTTGCCATAATGCGCTTCAAAGCGTGGCAGCAAATCCTCGATGCGTTCAAACGGGGTTTCGCTCTCCACCCATTGCCGAAAAGCTTCAACGTCTTTCACCTTATGGCTGTGCCCAGGGCGGGGATGTGTCCGGGGTTGGAGGCTGCCGGTTTCTTCCCTCAGGGCCAACCATTTGTCCAGGGTGCTGCGGGCTATGGAAAACGTCCCACAAACGTGGGATTTATGTTTGCTCTTGTCATAGGCAGCAACAACACGTTCACGGAGATCCTTAGAGTAGTAAGTCGGCATGATGAAGGATGGGGAAGTTGATCATCCGTTCTATTGTAGCTGACTAAAATGAAAAGACTATACCGCATAATTTGCGCCGCCAGTAGACAAAGCCGTGGTAACTCAACTGTTCCTGTTCACAATACTGGACTCCGGAAAGGCCGGAGGACTGGAAGCGTTGGAGCTGGGCTTGCCAGTACGCCAGACGCCCATCTTGACCTGGATTCATCGTGTTCTCCCATGCAATCTGTTGCTGATGGGCTGAGTGTCCGGGATTACGTGGGGCGCTGAAAGGAGGGGGATTTAGAAGCGCTTACGATGCAATGGGCGAAGGCGGCGACCTTCGGGCTGTATGCCGTCGCCATCTTCATGCTCTATGTCAGTGACCTGTGGGGTATTGCCTCATTCATCGCCAAGAACAGTAACGACTTCATTGCACTGGCAGTGTTTAGCGTTATTGCATTCACCCTGTCCTACTTCCTCGCATCGAGCAAAGAAGCGACTTACGAGGATATTGCCATCCATCGTTCAGAGGGCTGGAAGCTCACCGGGGCGCAAGTGCTGGCAATGTGCCTGTTTGCGTCCAGTGGTGTGCTGTTTGAAATGTTCAGCACGACGGGCAACCAGCAACACATTGCCAATAGTGCGGCTGAATCATCCAGCATGATGAAAAGCATCCAGCAAACTGACGTTTCAGTATTGGGCAGTTCCGGGCTTACTCAAAACCTGATGGATGCACAAGCCAAACTGGCAACCTGCCAGAAAACCCTGGAGAAGATGCAGGCAAAAGGCAGGAAATACGATTGCGCGGAATCAGAGGCGCGTGTTCAGGCCGTGAAAGAAAGCATGGCCATGAGTAACCAGCTTGCGCAGGACGCCAGCGAACAGGCGTTCAATAACAAGGTTGAATCCATGCTGAAAGTCCGCGATTCATTCGACAAGCCAATGTTTCAGGCAATGGCGAAATATACCGGCACGGATAACAACACCGGCATGGTGCTGGTTATTGCGGTACTGATTACCATCTTTGAATTGCAGCACATCATGGCGCTGTTTGCTTATTCCAACGCGCTACGCAGGATCAAGCAAAGCGGCAATGAGAAACCTGCTGGTAATGGCTACAATCCGGTATTCACACCCTCCCCTGCCCCATCTGCTGGCACGTCACCACTGCAAGCGATGAAACAGGAGTTCAGCAACATGGTTGGATCTGCACCGGCAGTAATCGCCAACGAATACGCCAGGGCGCAACAATCACGCCAGCAGGTTTATTCCAAGGCAGCGGATAAGCTGGATTCAGTTCAGGACGATCTGAATAAGCACGCGGCATTTTTAAAACTGCTGGTCATGGAAGCACAAGCGAGTGTTAACCATAGCATGGAACCCACGCAGGAAAATATCAGGAATGTTATTGCCCATGTTTTAAGACGCCACCAGCAAACTACCGGGCAGAATACCCAGCATGTAGACCTGGACAAGCTGACCGGGTTGGTTATCGGTAAAATCAAGCCAGCGGCTAATAGCCAATCTGGTGATGTTAAAACCTACCGTGCTGAATTGCGCGAAGGCGAAAAGGTTTATTCTGATTCACCACTGGATAAGCCGCGCCCTGCCCCACATTTGAGTGTGGCGGACACCGTGAAGCAAATCCAAGCCGACGTAAAGGCCAGCGGCGCAACCTCACCAGACGCGGTTCAGGCGGCTGTGTTTGATGCGTTTGCAGCCATGCCCAACCCTGCCCCACTGAATGATGTTGCCCTGAATAAGATTGCCGACAAGCTGGTAATCAATGCCGCGCATACCCACTCCCCCACCGTTCCACGAAACGGTCAGGAAACCGTTCTGGATACCGTGCCCGCACGGTCTGAAACGGTAGCAGCCACCGTGCCCGCACGGTCACAAAACGGTTCCAGCGAAACGGTTCAAAACGGTCTGGAAGGTGAGGCAAAACAGGTGGAATCTGACCTATATCCTGAGTGGGTCGGTAGGGTATCAGCCGGGAAAATTTCACCGGGAGCCAGGGATGCAAAACGCTTTATCAGCCAGCGCACCAAGAGCAAGGAAGACAAGGTTGGCTTGACGGTGCAGGAAATGGGGCGTATCTGGACGCTATGGAATGAGCGCGCCGTTAAGGAAGGTGTGCTAAAGCACAATCCTGATTGGAGCAATGGCAAGCCAAAATACATACTGGCTTAACAAGGGTGGGCAGGGGAGGTTAAAATCCTCTGCCCATATTTACAATAAACAGGGGAACCATGAAACGGGGAAATTTAAAAAAACTGGAAAAACAGATGAAACACCTAAAGGCATTCCTGATCCTGACATTATCAATATTTGGAATGGTTTTTCTCTACTACTACTGAAACCTCATGATAAAAGAATACCTGCCATACCTCACCCAACTGGCGCGCCTGCTGTTTTCGCTATTCTGCCTGTATCTGGTTTACCAGCTCACGCAGCAATGGGCGCTCGATCTATACGGGGAACTGATGTTTCCCGGCTGGATTCAGGTTTCTCTATTCGCCATCGCAGCGGGCGGCATATTCCCAAGGGCGCAACATTTCAGCCTGGACAACGACAGCGACATCAGGATGCTGACGGGCGGGTTATGGGCGTTTTGGTTGGGAATGGCTGCATCATTCCTGCCGTGAAGGGCAGGGCAGGGAACAATAACCCGGCTTTCATAAGTCATTGAAAAGCCGGGTACACTTCAAAAGTGACCGGGTAGGATTCCGGGTATCGAACAAGCAGATAAAATTAAACATGCAATTTAATCAATGTTTTATTTGAATAGTTTAATTCCCTTCACCTCATACTCAAGTTCGATTCCCATTATTCCATATAATCGCCCATTTTCGGCGCATACGGATCCATGATCACAATCTTGCCGTCCTTGACACTGCGCATCAAGTTGTCGCCGTGCAAATCCCAGTTCAGATATTTCTGGTTTTCACGGTAATACAGGCACAGTTTGCGCATGTCTTCAGCCAGTTCTGCTCCATAACGTTCGGCAACGTAGCTCCAGACCTTGAGGCGGTCTTCCTTTTCCATCCAGTCGATTTCGTGGACGTGTTCGGTAAAGAATTCAGCGTCGGCTTCGTCCAGGTGCTCCAGGCGTTCCATGACGTAGATAGCGCGGTAATCCGGCTCTTCAAAGGTGAACAGGTGGATGCAAGCCGGGTCAATGGGGTGGCCATCCTCGTCCAGTACTCCGACACGCTTGACGAAAGGCACATTTTGCAGCTCGTATTTCTGGATGGCATCCATGAAATACTCCAATCCAAGTGACTGCTTTTCCAGCAAAACGTAGTTGCGCCACGTATCACTGGTGAGGTCTGCTGTGAAGGCTCGCTTGCATTGGGCGCATTTCATGCTGAGCTTCTTGCCACCATCAAAGCATTTCATTTCGTAAACTTTGGTGAGGAAGGTGTTTTCACATTGGGGGCAGTCCATCCGTTTGAATTTGCCGCTGAGGAAGCAGTCCAGGATTTCCTTGCTGGAGTCGACGTGTTCCATGGTTAGTACTCAATACCGTTTCTGAGGAGAAGGGGGGAGCCGAGCTGGATGATGCCTGGAAAATAGTCATCAATCCATAGCCCGACACTGATCCCCTGATGGAGCATGAAAGCGCGTTTTTTTCTACCATCGGTGGTGTAAATGCGGATGCCTTCATCATGCAGCTTGCCGCGGATTTCCTGCAAGTTGTCATCCATGTCGCCACGCAGGGTACAGATGACCGGTTCCCAGTCACCTTCACGGTAAGCGTCAATCAGTGACATGTAAAATTCCGGGTCGGCGGTGATGGTGTTGTCAAAGTCGATGGCAACAATGCGCGAAGTGGTAGAATCGGCCAGCGCATATTGGTCAACCCTGAATTCATCGAAGGTCGAGGTGATTTCATGTTCACCATGCTCTTTGATGCGCGTTTCCAAAATGCGGAATGCAGCGCATGGCAATTTGCTGTGATAGTAAAAAACCAGATCTGACATGCAGTTTTCTCTCTAGCGGGATATAAGTGTTTGCGTTTTTGTGTTCTCAGGGTAGTGGCAATCTGTGTTGGCTGCAATGATTTAGGGCAAAGAAAAAGGCTCCCGGGGGAGCCTTTTTCAGAGCTGGTTAGCAATTAGCCGGAATTAGTGGCCGGTTGCAACACCTGCGCCACGAGGAACACGGACATCTTCAACCAGATGCTGGATATGCTCAGGTGGCGGAGCAGTTACGCGGGAAACTGCCCATGCAACTACGAAGTTCACGATTGCACCCACGGTACCGAATGCTTCAGGGGAGATCCCCATGAACCACTGGTCTGGCTTGTCAGGCAGCATGTTAGGGGATTTCCCTGAAAGATTCCCCCGCAATGGCTACACTTGTCTTATCGACAAGCGGAGTCCCTATCCCCATGCCCCCCGAACCCCAAACAGCTAACCCGATCCTGAGTGAATCCCAGATAGCCGACCTGAAACTGGCGGCCTCGAAAATGTCTGGCAGCACCCGCCGTGCGTTCCAGGCGGACATGAGCCGGAAATATTGTGCAGGCAACGCCCGCCAGACTGAAAGGTGTTTTGGCTGGGGTCGGGAGGGGGTGCAGTTGGGTTTGGAGGAACAGCGCAGCGGCATGGTTTGCGTGGGTGCGCAGGCGGCGTATTGTGGCCAGAAGCGCTGGGAGGAAACCCAGCCGGAAGCGGCAGCCGCCTTGCTGGCGCTGGCGGAAGCACATAGCCAGCAAGACCCGACATTCCGCAGCAGCATCGCCTACACCCGCCTGACGGCGGCGGAAGCCATCCGGCAGTTACAGGCCATGGGTTTCAGCGGTGGACAAGTGCCCGCCCCCAGCACCATGGCGCGGATACTCAACCGGAATGGCTACCGCCTGCGCAAGGTGGAGAAAGCCAAGCCGCAAAAAAAATTCCAGAAACCGACGCCATCTTCGCCAATATCCAGGCCAACGATGGGCAGTTTGCCGATGGGGCGGTCAAACGCCTGAGCATGGACTGCAAGGCGACCGTCAACATCGGTGACTACTCACGGGGCGGGAAAACACGGGGTGACAATAAAGCCGCTGACCATGAGATGGGCTGCAAAGAGAAATACATCCCTTTTGGCGTACTGGATGAGGACAGTGGGCAGGTTTACCTGACCTTCGGCAGTTCCAGCAAAACCAGTGACTTCATCGTGGATTCCCTGTGCCGGGTATGGGAACAGATGCCTTCTGCTGACAAGGACGCCTGCCAGTGCATCCAGATCAAAGCGGACAATGGCCCGGAAAGCAGCGGGATCAGGACGCAATTCCTCAAGCGCATGGTGGAATTCGCCAACCATACCGGTAAGACAGTCCACCTGCTGTACTACCCGCCTTACCACAGCAAGTACAACCCGATTGAACGCTGCTGGGGGATTCTGGAACAACACTGGAACGGCACCCAGCTCAAGGATGCCGAAACCCTGCTGGAATGGGCAAAAACCATGACCTGGAAAGGCATCAACCCCATGGTCGAATTCAGTCGCAAGGTTTATGAGAAGGGTGTGACCCTCAGCAAAAAAGCTATGGAGGCTGTTGAGGCGAGGCTGGAAAGAAATGCTGCTTTACCAAAATGGGACATTCTGATTCGCCCTGTTTTTGGGTAATGTCTTTGAGGTAAATCACCTTAGTGCCCTTGACGAAGAACCAGCCTTTGTACCAGAAGATGTAAATCATGGTAACAAGGATACCAGACAGCATACCGGCAATAGCACCTGAGCTGTTAATGCGCTTGGAGAAGATACCCATCATCAGAGCCGGGAAGATGGACGCTGCTGCCAGACCGAACGCCAATGCTACTACCTGTGCTGCAAACCCTGGTGGGTTCAGGCCCATGTAGCCAGCGACCAGAATCGCAACGGACATGGTGATACGGGAAGCCAACAGTTCGTTCTTCTCGGAGATGCGAGGGTTGATGATACTCTTGATCAGGTCATGAGAGATGGAAGAAGCGATAGCCAGCAGCAGGCCAGCAGCAGTAGACAGCGCCGCAGCGATACCACCGGCAGCAACCAGGGCGATTACCCAGTTAGGCAGTTGTGCGATTTCAGGGTTGGCAAGAACCATGATGTCGTTGTCAACCTTGGTGACTTCGTTGCCTTTCCAGCCAGCAGCAGCGAATTTGCCATCCATCAGGCCATCGTGCTTCTTCTGTGCTTCGTCAACTTTCGTTTGGGCAGCAGCTACATCGCCACCTTCTTTTTCGGCAGTTGCCAGCGCAGCTTTGGCTTCGGCCAGGCCACCATCGCTGTAGTACTGGATTTTGCCGTCACCGTTGGCATCAGCCATCACCAGCAGCTGGGTTTTTTCCCAGGTTTTCATCCACTGGGGACGTGCCTCATAGGCCAGTTCGCCTTCAGGAGTGTTAACAGTGTTCATCAGATTCAGACGAGCCATTGCGCCTACAGCAGGAGCAACGGTGTACAGCAGTGCGATGAATACCAGTGCCCAACCAGCGGAAGAACGTGCGTCACGTACTTTCGGTACAGTGAAGAAACGGATGATAACGTGTGGCAGGCCAGCAGTACCGATCATCAGCGTCATGGTCAACAGGAAAGTGTTGATCATTGGCGCGTTGGCGGTAGTGTAAGCCTTGAAGCCGAGGTCAGTTACAACTGCATCCAGCTTGTCCAGCAGGTACATGCCGCTACCGTCAGACAGGGTAGAGCCTAGGCCCAGCTGCGGGATTGGGTTGCCGGTCAGGTTAAAGGAGATGAACATGGCAGGCACGGTGTAAGCCAAGATCAGAACAACGTACTGCGCGATTTGGGTATAAGTGATACCTTTCATACCACCCAATACAGCGTACACGAATACGATTGCCATACCGATGTAAAGGCCAGTATCTACGGAAACTTCCAGGAAGCGGGAGAAGGTTACACCAACGCCCTTCATTTGGCCGATTACATAGGTCAGGGAGATGACGATCAGACAGATGACACCTACGATACGTGCAGTCTGGGAGTAGTACCGGTCACCGATGAATTCAGGAACCGTGAACTTGCCAAACTTGCGCAGGTATGGAGCCAGCAGCATCGCCATCAGTACGTAACCGCCCGTCCAGCCCATCAGGTAGGCAGAAGCGTCGTAGCCCTTGAATGCGATGATACCCGCCATGGAGATAAAGGACGCAGCCGACATCCAGTCAGCGGCTGTTGCCATACCGTTGGCAACAGGATGAACGCCGCCACCGGCAACGTAGAATTCGCCAGTTGAGCCCGCACGCGCCCAAATGGCAATGCCGAAGTACAGAGCAAAGCTCAGACCGACGACGATATAAGTCCAGAGTTGAAGTTCAGTCATTTGCTTCCCCCATCAATCTTCATGAACGTCGAATTCGCGGTCGAGCTTGCCCATGCGCCAGGCATAGAAGAAGATCAACGCGACGAATACATAAATAGAACCTTGCTGGGCGAACCAGAAGCCGAGTTTGTAACCACCAAGGTGAATACCATTCAGCGGACCAGCGAACAAAATGCCAGCCCCGAAGGACACGACAAACCAGATAACCAGGCAAAGGATGAGCAAGCGAACATTCGCCGCCCAGTATGCCTGTGCAGATTTTGACAACATAATTAAGACTCCTCCGTTGTTGCACAAACGCACCGAGTTTAGCGTGAATGTAAATGGAATGTAAATTGGCAAAGCGGCGAATTTTATGGATTGCCCAACATTTTGTAGATATTTGTGCGCTGCTGTAAGGGAATATTAGGGATTTCTGACCTTGTTTACCATAATATTGTCGACAATATGCCATTCCAGTATAGAGGAGAGATACGTCTGGGTTTGGTTGTGGTGTGGTAAAAAAGCAATGGAATATGCCCCTAAGCCACAATGATTCGAATGCACCAATATAGGGCATTACAATGCCTGTCTGTTATAATTTAACTGCGAATATTGTACAAGTTGTTGATAAGTTGAAGTGATTTTGAGTGGCATTAATATTGCAATGTTCCCGCCATGAAAAATGTGAACATGAAAAGAAGCGAATTGCTGGAGATCCTGACCTGCTCCATTCTGGTGCTGGACAGCGATTTGCATGTTGTTTACATGAACCAGTCGGCGGAAATGTTGCTGGGGCAAAGCCAGCAGCGCGTCGGTGGTTTGCCGGTAGGGCAGTTCCTGCGCAGCAATGGTGTGCATGAGAGCCTGGAAATTGCACTACAACAGGGCGACCCGCAATCCATCCGCGAATGCCCGGTGGAATTGGCCTCTGGTGAGCAGATCACCATTGATTGCGTGGTGACGCCGCTTTCCCAGCATGGTTTTAAGAACCAGTTGCTGCTGGAAGTGCATCGCATTGACCGCAAGCTGCGCATTGTGCGTGAGGAACAGGCAATCCACCAGCAGCAGGCTGTACATGAACTGGTGCGCGGCATTGCCCACGAGATCAAAAACCCACTGGGTGGCTTGCGTGGTGCTGCCCAGTTGCTGGAAAGCGAACTGGAAAACCCTGAGCTGAAAGAATACACCCAGATCATCATTTCCGAGGCCGACCGCCTGAAACATTTGGTTGATGGTATGTTGGGGCCAAGTCACTTGCCGCACACCGAATCTGTGAATATCCATGAGGTGCTGGAACATGTGAGGCATCTGGTCAGCTCGGACGTTTCTTCCAATGTCAGCTTTGTGCGTGATTATGACCCCAGCCTGCCCGAATTCCAGGGTGACCGGAACCAGTTGGTGCAAGTGGTGCTGAATATTGTCAGTAACGCGGTCAAGGTGCTGGGTGATGGCGGCGTGGTCGAGTTGCGTACCCGCATCCTGCGCCAGTTCACCATCCATCAGACCCGTTACCGGCATGTGCTGAAAATCGAAATTTGTGACAATGGCCCGGGTGTACCAGAACACTTGCGGGACAAGCTATTCCTGCCTATGGTCAGTGGCCATCCGGGTGGCAGTGGCCTTGGCTTGGCCATTGCGCAATCCCTGGTACGCCGCCATAACGGCCTGATCCACTGTGAATCCGTACCGGGTCACACTTGTTTTTCCATCCTGATTCCACTGGAGTGAACATGGCTCACACTGAAAACATCTGGGTCGCTGATGATGACCGCTCTATCCGTTGGGTGCTGGAACGCGCCTTGCAGAAAGCCGACATCGGTGTGCGCAGTTTCGAGTCTGCCGACCAGGTGATTGCTGCTCTGCGCACCCAGCAGCCAGATGCGCTCCTGACCGACATCCGGATGCCCGGTACTGATGGCCTGCACTTGCTGGAACGGATGCAGCGCGAATACCCGGATGTTCCGGTCATCATCATGACGGCGCATTCCGATCTGGAAAGCGCCGTTTCTGCCTATCAGGGTGGGGCGTTTGAATACCTGCCCAAGCCGTTTGATGTCAACGAAGCTGTGGAGCTGGTGCGGCGTGCCTGCAAATCACGCCATGAAAAAGAACACGGCGAAATTGCCGAAGCCGCCATTGAGCTGCTGGGCGGGCGCGACATTATTGGCCATGCGCCAGCCATGCAGGAAGTGTTCCGTGCCATCGGGCGGCTGTCCAAGTCCAGCATCACCGTGCTGATCACGGGCGAATCCGGTACTGGTAAGGAGCTGGTGGCCAAGGCGTTGCATACCCACAGCCCGCGTTCCAACAAGCCATTCATTGCGCTGAATACCGCCGCCATTCCACGCGAGCTGCTGGAGTCGGAACTGTTTGGGCACGAAAAAGGTGCATTCACCGGCGCGTATGCACAACGCAAAGGGCGTTTCGAACAAGCCGATGGCGGCTCCCTGTTTTTGGATGAAATTGGTGACATGCCTGCGGAATTGCAAACCCGATTGCTGCGGGTGTTGGCAGAGGGCACGTTCTACCGCGTAGGCGGGCATACGCCGGTGCGGGTGGATGTGCGCATCATCGCAGCTACCCACCAGCATCTGGAAGATCTGGTCAACAAGGGCGCATTCCGCGAAGACTTGTTCCACCGCCTCAACGTCATCCGCATCCACAATCCGCCATTGAGGGAACGGCGCGAAGACATCCCGTTGCTGCTCAACCATTTCCTGCGCCGTGCCGCCGAGGAGTTGCAGGTGGAGGCCAAATCCCTGTCGGTGAAAGTGACGGAATATCTGCAAACCCTGCCGTGGCCGGGCAACGTGCGCCAACTGGAAAACACTTGCCGCTGGCTGACCGTGATGGCCTCCGGGCGTGAAATTGTCATGGATGATCTGCCTGCCGAGCTGCTGGAAAGCGACAGTGGCAAGCCGGAAATTCCGGACAACTGGGAAAAGGCGCTGGCGCAGTTCGCTGATTACAAGCTCAGTCGGGGAGCCAGCAACCTGTTGACCGAACTCAACCCCATTTTTGAGCGTATCCTGCTGCAAGCCGCGCTGAAAAAGACCGGTGGGCGCAAGATTGAAGCTGCCGACCTGCTCGGGTGGGGGCGCAATACCCTCACCCGCAAGCTCAAGGAACTGGAGATTGAGGAGGGTTGAGGAGGGCAGCCTGATTTTTGGGTATGGCTTCCTCGAACCCGCAGAAATCGCCGGAACATGCCTGCATGTGTACCAGCTTGTCGGTCAGGTAGCGGCTTTCAAAACCGGCATAGCGCAGCGCCAGTGCATCCAGCATGGCGATGTCGATCGTATCGAAACTCATGCTGTTGAGCATCTGGCGGGTGACGTAGCCCTTGCTTGAATCCCAGGCATTAAAAAAGGTGCGGAACCGGTCTTGTCCGCTGAAATCCGTCGCCTCGAAATGGGCGGCAACATCGCCGGGTATATGGTCGCCAAAGGCCAGCACAATGGTGCGTTCGGGCAGTTTTTGCAGTTGGGTGAGGAGTTTTTCATAGGCTTTGACTGACAGTTGTAGGCGTTTGCTATAGTCCAGCATGATTGAGCATTGTTTGCCGGAAAGCCCGGGTTTGCAGCGGCGAGGGTCGGGTTTCAGCTTTTTGTCATGCGGCGAGTGTTGGCGCATGGTGGCAATGAAGGTGAATAGCGGTTGCTCGTTGAGTTTCACCTGTTTGAGGGCTTCGTCGAAAAAGATTTCGTCCGGCATCTGGTTCCATTTGCGTTTGTCACACTCTGGCATGGCCTTGCAGTCGATGAACTCCTGAATGCCCAATTGCTCGTGAAAACGTTGGCCGCCGTAAAATCGCCCGGCGATCGGGTAAATGGTTTTGGTTTTGTAGCCTTGTTCCGTCAGTTGGTGGGCGATCCGTCCATCCAAGCGCCCGGGGGCAAACAGGTTAATGGTTTTCCAGCCATTGCCGTACAGGGGTGGGGCAACGCCATGCAGGAACGCAATTTCTTGTACCCAGGTGGAGCCTCCTGCCGTATGTACCTTGAGCGGATAGGCATCCTGGAAAAACCGGCCGGTTGGCTTGAAGCCCACTATTTGTTCAGGGTGAAAGGTGGATTCTTCCAGGATCACAATAATATTGGGTTTTTGGTTGGGTGCGTGGGTAAAGGTTTCCGCTTGCCGGTCGGCTTTGAAACAGCAATAGCTGCTGTCATGGGCGTGTTGGGGTTCTTCCAGTTGGGTGCGCCAGATACTTTGCACGAAAACGGGCAGGGTATTTTTGTACTGGGATGTCCATTGTAGGTCAACGTAAAATGTGGGTAGGTTCAGGGTTACCAGTAGGGCGACACTGCCACCAAGGCCGAAAGCTGTCAGCCTGCGGGTCTGAGGGCTGGGTTTTTCCAGCAGGAAAACGATGATCAACAATAACAGGTAACCCATTATCAGCAAGGTGGGGGTTAGCCCCATTTCCAGCAAGGTTTCTGGGCTGAGCGCGGCTACCACCAGATCGGGTGCGACCAGTTGTGACCCCAGGAACTGGTATTTGATGGCGGCTCCTGCCCATAAGCCAGCAATGACGGTTGACGCCAGCCCAACGGCAAACCAGACCCTGCACCCCAGTAATGCGGTGCTGCTGAACAAGGTTACCCATACCAGTACTGTGTACAGGTGGTTATAAATAAACCCGCCGATGCCCGCGCTGCCATGCTCCATGAGCAAAACATAGGGCATGAACAGGGTAATGGGTAGGGCGATCAGGGCGGGGATGTGTTTTCGCCAGCGTGACAACATGGTTATTCCAATCAGAAATTGCGTGGTACAGAATAACCAGTTTGTCATCAATTTGTAACATTGGTTGCATTACGCCTGTCTTATTTTTGCAACATATCTCCAATGACCTGACGCAGTGGACGGCTGCCCACACTGGCATCAGGTTGCAGAGCGGCATCCAGCGCTAGCTCCCAGATCATGATTCCCCCCAAACCTTGCTGGCGGGCGAAGCTGATTTTGGCCTTGATTGCACGTGCATCATTGAAATTACAGAACATGTCATCCGCAGAGTTGGCAGCATCCACGCCAAACCAGGCCATTTGCGCGGTTTCATCCCACTGGTAGTGTGCGGGTATGCGGTTTTGCATATGCATTTCTGCATAGCTGCGCTTGAAATAGGTTGGCGCTACCCGCCAAGGGGTGCGTGGCTGCGTGATGCCTTCGCCGGGGGTAGTTTCACCACCCTGCCAGCAGGCAACGTCGAAACTGATGCCCAACCCCAGCTTATGGCGTGGGACGCCAGTCTCCACGAATGCATTGACCCAGTTTTCGATGGAAGGGACTTGGTGGCTGAAGCCGGGGAACACCAGCCCGCCATTTTGCAAAGGGCTGTCAAACCAGGGAATCCAGCCCTCATGGGGTTGGGCCATGTCGTAGGCCATCAGGTTGATCTGGTCAAATTTGTTAGCCAGCTGCGCTATGATGTGGCGGTCGCGCAGGGTTGTGGCGGCGGTTAGTAAGGGTGGGCGACCCAATAGTGGGCTGATGCGGGTTTGCAAGGCAGCATGCAGTTCGTGGATGAATGCCCTGAAGTCGGGGTTGTCACGGTTTTCATCCAGCGTGACCGGCTCCATGTCAATGTCCACGCCGTCGTAGCCATCCTCATCCAGCATTTGCAGGATATTGCGGATAAGCGCTTGGCGCGTGCCAGCCTGGATGGCGGGGCTGAACAGGTCGTGGTGTGCTGCGATGACCAGTAGGATGGGGCGTTGGTTGGTGTGTGCGGTTTGCACAGCCTGATGGCGGCTTTCCGGCAGGTAATTGTTGGTGGTGGTGTCGAGCGTCCCGTCAGGGTGGGGTATGGCCGAGGCATGGGCAATATGGGTCAGCATGGCGTAGTCTTCTGCACCGAGGAAAGGTATCTCGCGCCCGTTATGGCGGTAGGCGGGCAGGTAACCTGTGACCCATTGGGTTTGTTGGTTCGTGTGCAGTGGTTTGGGTGTTATACGGTGATTGGAATAAAACCAAAGTGCGATGAATGTTAGCGTCACAGTGATGACGGTGCTGGCGACTAACAGCTTGCGTGTGTGGTGGTGGGTGGGGTTATGCATGGCAAGTGATTTTGCCAAAAAGAAAACGCCCCGGTAAGGGGGCATTTTCCGTCAGCATGGCAATCCGCAGATTAGCAGCTGTAGTACATGTCAAACTCAACCGGGTGAGTGGTCATGCGGATGCGGGTCACTTCTTCCATCTTCAGGGCAATATAAGCGTCAATCATGTCGTTGGTGAAGACACCGCCCGCCGTCAGGAAGTCGCGGTCTTTGTCCAGCTCTTCCAGCGCCATGTCCAGAGAGTGGCAAACTTTTGGGATCAGCTTGTCTTCTTCGGGTGGCAGGTCGTACAGGTCTTTGTCCATGGATTCGCCTGGGTGGATTTTGTTCTGGATGCCATCCAGACCTGCCATCAACATGGCGGCGAATGCCAGGTATGGGTTGGCAGTCGGATCAGGGAAGCGCACTTCGATACGGCGGCCTTTCGGGCTGCTAACGAACGGGATGCGGATGGAAGCGGAACGGTTACGCGCAGAGTATGCCAGCATGACCGGTGCTTCGAAGCCAGGCACCAGACGCTTGTAAGAGTTGGTGGAGGCATTGCAGAAAGCGTTCAGGGCTTTGGCGTGCTTGATGATACCGCCGATGTAGTACAGTGCCATTTCAGACAGGCCAGCGTAGCCGTCGCCCGCGAACATGTTTTCACCGCCTTTGGCGATGGACTGGTGGACGTGCATACCGGAGCCGTTGTCACCTACGATAGGCTTGGGCATGAAGGTAACGGTCTTGCCGTACTGGTGGGCAACGTTGTGGGTAACATACTTTTGCTTTTGTACCCAGTCAGCGCGCTCAACCAGTGTGGAGAAGCGGGTGCCGATTTCGCACTGGCCAGCAGTGGCCACTTCGTGGTGATGTACTTCGACCGGAACACCCATTTCTTCCATGATGTTACACATGGTGGAACGGATGTCGTGCAGGGAGTCAACCGGTGGTACAGGGAAATAGCCACCCTTGACGCCAGGGCGGTGACCCATGTTGCCATCAGGGTAGACTTTTTCGGTATTCCAGCCAGCTTCTTCAGAGTCGATCTTGACGAATGTGCCGCTCATGTTGGTGCCCCAACGCACATCGTCAAAGATGAAGAATTCAGGTTCTGGGCCGAAGAAGGCAACATCACCGATGCCGGTGGATTTCAGGTATTCTTCTGCGCGGCGGGCGATGGAGCGCGGGTCACGCTCGTAGCCTTCCATGGTGGCAGGCTCGATAATGTCGCAGGTGATGTTCATGGTCACATCCTGGAAGAATGGATCCATGGTGGCGGTGTTTGCATCCGGCATCAGGATCATGTCGGATTCGTTGATGCCTTTCCAGCCGGCGATGGAGGAGCCGTCAAACATTTTACCTTCAGTGAAAATGTCTTCGCCGAATTCGCTGACAGGAACGGTTACGTGCTGTTCCTTGCCCTTGGTGTCAGTGAAACGGAAGTCGACGTATTTTACGTCATTGTCTTTGATCATATTGAAAACGTCTTGTGCAGACATTGCTGGCCTCCAAATGAGTGTAAGAACTAAAAATAGGCTTAGGGTCGATGCAGCATGTTACGCAGAGTCGCAGAATCTGTAAATGGCCAAGCAGGGGCGAACTAGTGTTCACCCCTGCCAGTAGGCTTTATTTGATGAATAGCATTTCGCTGTATTTGGGCAGAGGCCACATCTCATCAGCAACCAGGGTTTCGAGTGTGTCAGCGTGTGCCCGTACTTCGTTCATTAAGCCGCGCACGGTGTCTGCCAAGAACGCCATGTGCTCTTGTACGTTAGCAAAATCATGTTTGGCGCGGGCTTCACCCAGTTTGCCAACTGCGGCCATCATCGCATTGGCTTCTGTTGCCACCGATTGCGCCACGCTGTTATCCAGGGAGATGCCCAGATCCTGCAAGTTGCCGGTGGTTGCGGACAGTTCGGAGAGGTAAGTCACCGCTGCCGGGTAGATCATGGTAGTTGCCATGTTGACGACCAGCTTGGCTTCTACGTCAATGCTGTTGATGTATTGTTCCGCATAGACTTCAAAGCGGCTGTGCAGCTCGACCGGCGTCAGGACGCCAGTGCGCTCGAACAGGCCGGCAATTTCCGGGCTTAACAGTTCAGGCAATGCGTCGGCAGAGGTTGGCAGGTTTTTCAGGCCGCGCTCTTCGACAGCGGCTTTGTGCCATTCTGGCGAATAACCGTTGCCGCCGAAGACAACATTGCCGTGCTGTTCCATCACCACTTTCAAGACTGCCAGGGTGGCGGTAGCAACGTCTTTGCCGCTCTTGAGTTCAGCTTCCAGCTTGTCGGCAATCCAGTCCAGGGAATCTGCCAGCATGGTGTTCATGGCGATCAGCGGGCCGGATACGGATTGTGAAGAGCCAACGGCGCGGAACTCGAAGCGGTTGCCGGTGAATGCGAACGGGGAAGTGCGGTTACGGTCGCCGGGGTCGCGCTCAAAGTGCAGGATTTGGGATAACCCCAGATCCATCTTGCCACCTTTTTCAGTCTTGAGGATTTTGCCTGCCTTGATGTCATTGAAGACTTTTTCGAGCTGGTCGCCGAGGTAAACCGACAGGATCGCTGGAGGTGCTTCATTCGCCCCCAGGCGGTGGTCGTTAGAGGCGGACGCGATAACGGCACGCAGCAGTGGGCCAAATTGGTGCACGCCACGGATAACCGCACCGCAGAATGCCAGGAAGTGCAGGTTTTCTTCCGGCGTATGGCCGGGGTCAAGCAGATTGCCCTGGGTGCTGTTGCCGACAGACCAATTGACGTGTTTGCCGGAACCGTTGACGCCCGCGAACGGCTTTTCATGCAACATGCACAGGAAACCGTGGGCTTTGGCGGTCATTTTCATCACGGTCATCAGCAATTGCTGGTGATCGGCGGCGACGTTGGCGGATTCAAAGTAAGGGGCAACTTCAAACTGGCCAGGCGCCACTTCGTTGTGGTGCGTTTTGGCCGGAATGCCGAGGCGGTAGAGCTTGTCTTCGAGGTCTTGCATGAAAACTTGCACGCGCTCGGGGATTGCGCCGAAGTAATGGTCGTCGAATTGCTGGCCTTTGGCAGGTGGCGCGCCAAACAGGGTGCGGCCAGCCAGCAGGATGTCGGGGCGGGCGGTGGCGAAGGTTTCGTCGATCAGGAAGTATTCCTGTTCCGCGCCGCAGCTGGAGTTGAGGGTGGCGACCTCGGTTTCGCCCATCAGCTTCAGCACGCGCTGGGCAGCCTTGTTCATGGCTGCGTTGGAGCGCAGCAGGGGGATTTTTTTGTCAAGCGCTTCGCCCGTCCAGGACAGGAACACGCACGGGATCATCAGGGTTGCGCCATTGGGCGTGTGCATGATGTAGGCAGGGCTGGTTGGATCCCACGCGGTATAACCGCGCGCTGCATTGGTCATGCGCAGGCTGCCGTTCGGGAAAGAGGAACCGTCCGGTTCGCCCTTGATCAGCAGGCTGCCGCTGAAGTCAGTGATGGCATTGCCTTCCGGGCTGGTGATGATGAAGCCATCATGCTTTTCAGCCGTGGCATTGGTCATCGGGTAGAAGATATGCGAGAAGAATTTCGCGCCTTTGGCCATCGCCCATTCTTTCATGGCAGCAGCCACGACATCCGCCGTTGCCGGGTCGAGAGGTTCGCCAGTCTGGAAAGTTTTCTTCATGGACTTGAAAGCGGTTTTGGAGAGCTTTTCTTCCATGGTGGCCAGGTTGAAGACATCACAGGCCCAAATGGTGTTGAGTGGATCTGTTTTACCAAGATCCATTGGGGAACGTTGATTGATGGTATGGATTGCCTGGGAACGCGCCAGATTGCTGCTCATCTATTAACCTCATGATATTCATTAAAAGCAGAAGTCGGCGGCGCACTATGCCAATACGCAGCCGCAACAGAGTGAAAAGAAGCAATTTATGTGCCATCCTGGGCGATTAGATAGCCGCTTGAGATGCCCGCTGATTGAAAGGGATTGTTATCAGAAGGAGGCCAGCAACGCCCTACAGCAGAGCGTTTTAGATACTTTGGGCACTAACTTTGTGCATAAAGTTTATCTGCTGAATACATGTGATGGTTTTGCAGGCATTTTCAAAGTGTATGAGTGCTGCGCTGGGTGGTGCGCTGTCCAGGATGATTTCAAGCTGGATTTTACCTGCGATGTAATGCAGGTCGATGTCACGAATGTGTGGCCAGAGGCTGGCTGTGCCGGGAACCGCTTCCAGCGCATCCAGTAGCTCCTTGCGGGATGGCAGGTTTTGGCAGGGGTGGGCGGTTTCATCATCTTCGGGGTCGATGTGGATGATGACATCTTTAATGTCGGGAAAACGCTTGCGCAGGCGGTACATTACCTGATCGCTGATGAAATGGCCTTCCGAGACGCTGATGCGCCCGTTGACCTGCAAATGCGCGTCGGCCAGCACGTGCCCGCCCATGCGCCGGGTGCGTAGCAGGTGGACGTTTTCCACGCCCTCGATTTCGGCGATGAAGTCGTGGATTTCCTGCACCTCTTCCGGCGCGAGGCCGGTGTCAACCAGTTCGCTGGTGCTTTCCATGATCAATTGCCCGGCCATGTACAGGATCATCACGGCCACCACCATGGCTGCTAACGGGTCTAGCCAGGGGAAGCCGAATTGCGCGCCTGCAATGCCTACCAGTACCACGACGGAAGAAATCGCATCCGAGCGGTGATGCCACGCATTGGCTTTCAGCATGGGGGAGTGGATGCGTTTGGCTGTATGCATGGTGTAATGGTAAAGCGCTTCCTTGCCGATAATGGCGATGGCGGCAAAGGCGATGGCGATCGCCTGGGGTATGGGTAGGGGTGCGCCAGAAAATAGCCTGCCCCATGCCTGGAGGAAAATGGCGACTGCCACGCCCGCCAGCATCAGGCCCAGGATAACGGTTGCCAGCGTTTCAATACGCCCATGCCCGTAAGGATGGTTGTCATCCGCTTCCTGATGGGCGAGATGTGAAGCCAGCAGTACCACGAAATCACTGGCGAGATCCGAGAGTGAGTGGAAACCATCCGCAATCAGGGCTTGTGACTGGGTAAGGAAGCCACCGGCAATTTGCGCCAGTGATAGCACGGTATTGAGGGCTGCGCCTACCAGCGTTACCTTGCGGGTTGCTGCCTGGCGTTCTTCGCGGCTGATACGGGGTGTTTCCGGCAGTGTTTCGATGTGGTGTGTGTGATGATGGTGGGCGCTCATTCCACGTTTCCTGTTTGCAGCACAATGGTGTGTTCACGGCCTTCGCTGCGGGTTTCCAGCACGCGATGGCCGTGGATACGCGCCCAGGCAGGGATGTCATGCAACGCGCCGGGGTCAGTGCAGACAGCAGTGACCGTGACGCCCGCAGGCAGGTTTTCCACGGCTTCCTGCACGCGGATGACGGGCAGCGGGCACAACAGGCGGCGGGCATCCAGCATGATGTTTGCCGGGAGGGCCTGGTCTTCTGCGATGCGGTGCAGCAATTTGTCGCGGAATTCGGTCGGGTCTTTTTGCAAGATCATGTCTCCGTCACGCGGGTTCAAAACGGCGTCAAGCCGCGATAGCCAGAAGCGCAGGGCAGCGGCGCGCAGGGTGGCTTGCCAGTAGTGCTGCTCGACAGGCTCCCACGGGCGCACAGCCTGGTAAGCGCTGATGAGCGCCTGCAAGCGGGGAATGGCTAACGAACCATCCGGCTGGCAGCACCAGTCATTCACGACTACGGCCAGATCGTACAGCCAACTGCCGTTACAGGCAAAATACAGGTCGAGGATGCCGCTAAGTTGACCACCGTTGAACAATACATTGTCGCGGAACAGGTCGGCGTGGGTGATGCCTGTAGGCAGTTGGCCGAACGGGATGGTTTGCTGGTGGTTGAGTTCGGTGCGCAGCAGTTCTGCTTCGTCGCCAGCAAGCTGCGCCAGCACCTTGTTCCCCATCGCCATCCGCCACTCATGTCCCCGGTTTTGTGCGCGGTACAGCGGAAAACGCTGCCCACTGACGTGCATCTGCGCCAGTATTGTACCCAGCGCAGCGCACTGTTCCGGCGTAGGTGTTTCCAGATGGCTACCCGGTAAGCGCGCCACCAAGGCGGCAGGTTTGCCTTTCAGTGTGGCAAGCATACTGCCATCGTGCTGGTGTTGTGGGCAGGCAACTGGAATGCCCGCATCCGCCCAATGCTGCATCAGCGCCAGGAAATATTCGAGGTCTTCAGGGGAGTGCTGCTCAAACAGGGTGAGGACAAACGCCCCACCCGTGGTGGTCACGAAGTAATTGGTGTTTTCGACGCCTGCCTCAATGCCCGCGAAACCAAACAATTCGCCAACAGGATATTGGCGTAGGAATTCGGCAAGTTCTTCAGCACTGACAGGGGTATAAACCGACATTGGTTTACCAGGAAAACAGGTTCCAGCTGGGGATCATCATGTCGTTGTCCTGATGCGCATTCTGGCTTGTGCCCTGGGAAGCGGTGGAATCGACCAGGTTATAGCCTTCCGCGCTGCCGGTGGGCACATAGCGGATTTCGCTGCGCATGGCTGGCACACGTTCTTCCTCGATAACGCCCTGGCTGCCTTCGATGCGGATGGTTTCGACTTTCAGTTTGCCGCTGGGGCTGGCGTCGTCTTCTGCCCAGGCATGGCTGGCAGTCAGCATCGTCAGGCCCATTGTCAGCAGGATAATCTTTGTCATTGTTATAACTCCATGAATTTGGAACGCTCTTCTGCGGATGGGCCGGAGATGGCGCGTTCGTAGTAGGCGAAAATGTGTCCGACGATGGCGTCCGCTTCATCCAGCATGACGAACAGATCCAAGTCTTTGGGCGAGATTGTACCCTGTTTTACCAGCGTATTCCTGAACCATTCCACCAGCCCTTCCCAGAAAGGTGAGTGCACCAGAATGATGGGGATGCGGCGGGTTTTGGCGGTTTGCACCAAGGTGAGGATTTCCGCCAGTTCGTCCAGCGTGCCGAAGCCGCCGGGCATCACTACGTAGGCCGAGGCGTGTTTCACAAACATGACCTTGCGGGAGAAGAAATGGCGGAAATACAGGGAAATGTCCTGGTAGGCATTGCCGTGTTGCTCGTGCGGTAACTGGATGTTGAGGCCGATACTGGGCGATTTGCCTTGTTGCGCGCCTTTGTTGGCAGCCTCCATCAGGCCCGGGCCACCGCCGCTGACCACTGCGAAACCGGCATTTGAGAGTTTGTGGGCGATGTCTTCGGTTAACCGGTACAGTGGGTCGTCTGGCTTGGTGCGGGCGGAGCCGAAGATACTGACGGAGGGGCGGAGGTGGGCAAGCCGTTCAAAGCCATCCACGAATTCGCCCATGATCTGGAAAATTTTCCAGCTTTCACGGGTCAGTTCCTCGTCACTGATCGGTAGCAGGACGGGGTGGTTGGCGCGGGTTTTATCATCCATGGCGGGTTCCTGTTGTTATTATAAAAAACGTGCCGGTCAGCTGGTTTCGGCGGGTGTTTTGGCGCGGATCGTGAGGGCATGTAGCTGGCCGGAAGTAATGGCTGCGTTTAGGGCAGCATACACCAGTTGGTGGCGCTTGAGGGTGTTCAGCCCTTCAAACGCCGCACTGATGACATCAGCTTCGTACTTGTAGCCATCGCCGCTGATGCTGACTTGCGCATCCGGGATATGGCTTTGGATCATGGCGGCCACGCCATCGTTACTGATACTCATGAATGTCTCCGGGTAATACAAAGCAGGGGATTATACTATGTGTTTGCCGACAGCGCTTATTTTAGCGCGTATAATGTCAGCATTCGAGATCATGAGGACTTAAGACAATGCAAAACGTGAATGCCCATTTATTGGAACAGGTCAAGGATACCTGCCAGGAGTTCTGCGCTGCCCTGACGGATGACGAGGTTTCCAAGTTTGTCCGCTATACCCGAGTCCGGGAATTGGGGGCGCAAGAAGTGGTGGCGGACATCGGCGAAATCAGCGACCGTTTCTATTTGGTGATTGGTGGGGCAGTCAAACTGCTGCAAGTGGATGGTGAGCGTGAATTTGAGGTGGGTTCCATCGAGCCGGGCAGCTTGGTGGGCGAAATGTCTTTCTTTGACCGTCAGCCACGTACCGTGCGGCTGCGGGCGCGGCGCAGTGGTGTGCGCCTGCTGGAAATCAACCGGCAGATGTACAACCGTATCCGCATTGAAGAGCCGTATATTGCGACCAACCTGCTGGAGTTCGTGATCCGCAGCCTGGATTTCCTTATCCGCAATTTGAGCGATGAAAACGCCAAGCTGCACAAGCAGGTGACAGGGCTGGGTTACCGCTGATTCAGGCAAGCTGGCAGCTTTGTCAGGAAACGCCTGCCCATCCTGAAACGAGGTGGGCAATATCGTCAGCATGATCCAACGCATGTACTGACACAATGAATACTTCCAACCATTTTAATATTTCAGAAGAACTGACACAGGCCGTCTGGCGCTTCAATTTCCGGCCTGATTCCTACCTGCATCCCAGCTGGTTCAATACCATGCCGGAGGGGGGGGTTCTGCAAGGCTTGTTCTCGCAACACCATGGTGAAAGCCGTCTGGTACGGCACATGATGGAACGGCTGGGCTTACAGGACAGCGTATTTTTCGATTTCAGCAAGCCATTATCGCGCTTGGCGCTGTGGCGCGGGCAGGAACTTGAGCAACTGGTGCTGTATCTGGGGGCTGTTTTCCATTTCAAAATCCTGCGGCGGGTCGTGACCCGTGATGACATTACGCGCATTCAGGGCGTACTGGGGGATGACCTTTACCGTTTCCTGCAACAGCGGGCACCGGTGCTGACCCACAATGTGACGGTGGAAATTGGTTTCCCTGAGCACATGGGTCTGAAGAAACGCTTTGCATTGGCGGGGATGTTATGCCTGCACGCCGCTTTCGCGGGGTATCCGCCCGCCTTCTGGAAGCGGGTTATCTACAAATTGAACCGGGAATGGTACGTGCTGTGGAAACGTCATGCCAAACGTGGGCGCGAACTGGATGCCTTGGCGTCCGAATGCGCAGTCCTGGTGCAAAAAGTAGCGATTGAAATCAAGATGGGGGTTAGCCGCGATGGCAAGATTCTTTTCAATTAAGCCGGTTGAATCACAAATCCGTGCTGGTCAGCGTATTCTGAAAGCCAATGATTACGAACAGCTGGTTGATTACGAACGCCTGCTGTCTGACCTGGAGCAACACCACCGGCGACGTGAGGAAGTGGTTTCGGTCGCCCTGGGGAAGTCAATCAAGCGTGGGCTGGAACAGGGCCGGGAGCGCGCCAACCAGGAAGCGGCGGAGAAAATGGCTCTGTTTGGTGGGCGTGTTAGTGACACGCTCCATATGTTGGAAGGGGAGCTGGTTGAGCTGGTGATGGATGCCGTCCGCAAAGTCATTTATGGCATTGATGTGGAAGAGCGGGTGCGCCAGGCTGTTCGGGGTGGGCTGGAACTGGTGCGCGGCAGCCACAAGCTGGTGGTACGGGTACACCCCACCATGCAGGCAACGGTTTCCGAGCAACTGGACAACATACCCCACCGTTTCACCAGTCTGGAAGTGGTTGGTGATGATCAGGTGGCGGAAGACGGTTGCACCCTCGAATCCGACATCGGTATTGTCAACGCAGGGCTGGAACAACAAATCCAGGTTATTGAACAGTCTCTTCGGGCGAACTTTTTGCGCCCTGGAGCTTGATGATCTCTTTCAATTTTTCCAGTTTCAGGTTGGCTTCGCTGGATTGTTGCTGGGCAAGTTGTACCTGGGTTTCAGCCGTTTCCAGCCCTTTGAAATGCTCCTTCAGTTCAGCTTGCAAGCGTTCTTCCTGCTGGCGTAAGTCTTCCAGGGTTTTCTGATAATTAAATAAAGCCTGCGGTGCAAACGGCTGGTTTTTCAGGTTGGCGAACAGCGCTTCTTGGTGTTGCAGGCGCCAGTGGGCAAAATCAGTCAGTTCCTGTTGCTTTTGCCGGGTCAGCAATTCGTGCTCTGCCAAGATACGGCGTTGTTCCTGTAATTCGACAAAACGCTGTTCCATGCGGCGGGCGCGGATTTTTTTGAGTTGTTCAAGGCTCATGGGGATTATCCTGCCAATTGTATCAGCCAGTTGACGGTCGCATCAAAGCTGGAATGTTCGTCCGGGGGCTGTTTGAGGAAACGCTGGATTTCGTCCATTTTGCGGATGGCTTCGTCCGCCAGTGGGTCGGAGCCATGCTTGTATTCGCCCACCCGTAACAAAAATTCGATTTCCTTGTATTTGGCCAGCAGGTTGCGTAGGTGGGAAGCCGCCGCACGGTGTTGTGGGCTGACCAGTTGCGGCATGATACGGCTGAGGCTGGCGAGAATGTCGATTGCCGGGTAATGGTTGGCTGCTGCCAGATCGCGCGACAACATGATGTGGCCATCCAGCAGTGAACGTACTTCGTCGGCGATCGGGTCGCTCATGTCATCGCCTTCCACCAACACTGTGTAGAAAGCCGTGATGGAACCCCGGTCGGAATTGCCTGCCCGTTCCACTAGCTTGGGCAGTTCCGAAAAGACTGAGGGTGGGAAGCCGCGCCGTGCCGGGGCTTCACCGGCGGCCAGGCCGATTTCACGCTGGGCGCGGGCAAAACGGGTGAGGGAATCCATCAGCAGCAGCACGTTGTTGCCTTTGTCCCGGAAATATTCCGCGACAGAGGTGGCGACATAGGCGGCCTTGAGGCGCTCAATCGCTGGGCGGTCGGAGGTGGCTACCACCAAGATGGTTTTTTTCATGCCTGCCTCACCCAATGATTCCTCAATGAATTCGCGCACTTCACGCCCGCGTTCGCCAATCAGTGCCACCACATAAACATCGACTTCGGCGTGCGTGACCAACATGCTGAGCAGGGAACTTTTGCCGACGCCCGCCCCGGCGAATACGCCGATGCGCTGGCCGATGCCGCAGGTAATAAGAGCGTCCAGTGAGCGGATGCCGAGTGATAACGGGGTGCAGACCCTGTTACGTGCCAGTGGGTCGGGGGGTGTGGCGTAAATAGGGTAATGCTGTTCAGGTTCCGGTATTGCCTGCCCCCGGTTGTCCAGTACCCTGCCGATGCCGTCCAGCACGCAGCCGCGCAAGCCTTCGCCGACCCCGACTTCCAGAACTTTGCCGGTGGTGATGACCTGGGTATGGCCGGATACTCCCTGCATTTCGCCAATGGGTGCCAACAGGGCGATATTTTGCTCGAAACCAATCACTTCGGCGGGTATTTCGCGGCTGTCGCCACTGTTGCGCAAGATGCAGAGTTCGCCCAGTTTTACCCGTGGGACAATAGCGCGCACCACGGTTCCCGTCACTTGCACAATGCGCCCGTGCAAGGTTAGCGGCTGGCAAGTTTCCAGGGCTGTACGCATTTTGTCGGTGACGTGGCTTAACGGGGTGCGGGGTCTCATGTCAGGCGCACCTCGCCAACCGGGTTGAGGGATACGCTGGAGGTGAGTTCCTGTACCGAGATGACCGGTAGTTCGGGGAAGGTGGCTTCAATATGCCGCCGCAAGTGCCGCCGCAAGTCCAGGTTGGTGAGGATGACTGGGCGGACTTTGTCCTTGGCGTGTTCATTTTCCAGCTCACGCAAGGTGTTGCTGAAACGCTCAGTGGCTGCGGGTTCGAGGGCGAAAAACACGCCATTGGGTGTCTGGCGCAGGGTATTCTGTAACAGTTTCTCGGTTTCGGGGGCAAACATGTATACCGGCAATACCCCGGTTCCATTGGTAAAGGTATAGGATAGTTGCCGCTTCAGGCTGATGCGTACCCTCTCTGCTAACATGCTGGTGTCTTTTTCGGCTTCCCCGAATTCCACCAGAGTTCCCAATATTTGCCGTAGGTCGCGGATGGAGATGCCTTCATTTAATAAGCGGCGGAAAACATCTACGGCCTTGGGGGTGGTGACGGCACGTTGCACTTCCCGCACCAGTTCCAGATAACCGGCTTGTTCCAGCTTACTGTATAGCGTGTGGATTTCTTGGATGCCGATAAATTCGGAAGCGTGTTTACGTAGCGCGTAAGCCAGGTGCAGGCCAATCAGGTTGATGTTGTCAGGCGTTCCGCGTGGGTTGGCTACCAGTTCAGCACGGGTTGTGTCGTTTGCTGGTTGAGGGGGCGGAGTGGCGGGCGTGTCGGGTGGTGCTGCCGGTTTAAGTTTACCTTGCGCAACCGGTACGCCACGAATGGCGATCTGGTAAACATCATCATCCAGCAGGGAGGATAGGCGCAAACTGACGCCGGGTAACGGCACGCCCATGTCCTGGTAAAAATCACGGCGGATGCGCATGAAATCCTGGTTCAGTGCGTCCAGGGAGAACAATGACTTGGCTGGCGCGGGCAACTCAACCAGCACCGGCGACAGCGGAGCCATGTCTTCCAGTGCCAGTTTGGCGTCGGTGGCGGGTAGCTGGGCAGGGCTCTTGCCTGCATCCTGCTGGCCGATCACGGTGGTGACCTCTGTGTCGGCAAATTCCATGCGGGTTTGCACCTTGCGCAGGGTCATGCCTGTGAGACCGAGCAGGATACCGATGAACAAGAATACGGTGGTCGGAAAACCGGGAACCAGCCCCATGGCGCTGACTATGCCTGCCGCTGCCAGCAATGCGCTGGGCTGGCTCAGCATCTGCCCGCCAATGTCGGAGCCGAGGTTGTTATCATCTTCGGTGCGCACGCGGGTGACAATAATACCCGCCGTAATGGAAATGAACAGTGCCGGAATCTGCGATACCAGCCCGTCACCAATGGTCAGGATAGAGTAAACCTGCAAGGCGTCCCCCATTGCCATGCCACGTTGCATCGAGCCAATCGCTAGGCCGCCGAGTATATTGACCAGGATGATGATCAAACCGGCAATGGCATCCCCTTTGACGAATTTCATTGCGCCATCCAGCGCGCCATACAACTGGCTTTCCTTTTCCAGGTTTTCGCGCCGGTGACGGGCTTCGGCCAGGGTGACGACGCCGGCGCGCAGGTCGCTGTCAATACTCATCTGTTTGCCGGGCATGGCGTCGAGGGAGAAACGGGCGCTGACTTCCGCGATCCGTTCCGAACCTTTGGTGATGACGATGAATTGCACAATGGTGATGATCAGGAACACCACCAGGCCGACAATCAGGTTGCCGCCAACCACGAATTCGCCGAAGGTCTGGATGATGTGGCCTGCGTCGGCTTCCAGCAGGATCAGGCGGGTGGTGGCAATGCCCAATGACAGCCGGAACAGCGTGGTCAGCAACAGGATGGATGGGAACGATGAAATGGCCAACGGGTGCGGGATGTAAATCCCCAGCATCAGCAGCAGGATGGCGATGCTCATGTTCAGGCCAATCAGTATGTCGATTACCAGGGTTGGCATTGGCAGGATCATCATGGCAATAATGGCCACCAGCAACAATGCCAGCGCCACATCGCTACGGCGCGTTAGCGCACTCAGAAAATCTTGTGATTGGGCGGATTGCATGGAATGGCTGCTCCCGTGTCCTGTATGTTATTGCGGCTGGCTGACAGGCGTGATGAACAGGGTGCGATCCTTGATGGCGATTACCCGGACGCGGGTTCCCGCTGCGCAGTCAGTACCTGACAGTTGCCACTCCTGGTTATCTAAGCGGATGTTGCCGGAACCCTCCACCAATGCCTGTTCCAGCGTAATGACCTGGCCGATGAACTGTTTGCCAGGGTATTCGGTGAAAACCTTTTTCAGTTCCGCCCACAAATCAGCCAGCAGGGGAGCACCCAACACACCGAGTACGACCAGAAATAACTGCCAGCGCCACAAGCTGTCCGGGTTAAGCAGCATCAGTACGCCTGCCAGACCTGCGCCAATGCCCAGCCATTTCTCCCACCCGTCCATAAACCGGCGTTGGTACTGTTTGAGCAGGCCGTTCCTGTTTTTAAGGTTCTGGGTGGTACGAAAAACCGTGTAGTGCGTTTGCGCCCGCAGGTTGGTTTGCCTGAGTCCGCTCCACCAATTTCGCACCCGTTGGGTAAATGTTTTGTTATGATTTTCTGGTTCCATAATGAGTCCATTATAAACAGGAGCGCCCGTTTACAGTGTTTAGCTTATCGTAAAATCGGCTGCGCCTGTCCTGCTGAAAAGCTACTTGTTTGCGTTGGTCTGCCGTAGTAATTGCGCCACTCTACTGATAGTGGGGTCGGGTATGTACTGGTCAATCTTGCCCTTGTCTACCAATTCCTGTGCCAGGGCGGGGTCGCTGACCAATGGCACGTTTTCGGCGGTGCCGATTTCAGCCATTTTCCGTGCCATATTACCTTTGCCGATGGCGACAATAATCGGCAGCGGGGTCACGCCCCGTTCGTATTGCAATGCAACCGCCATGCTCATGTCGAGGATGATCAGCCGGGCGGTGCGGATACGTTTCTGGATGTCCTGCTCTGCCAGTTCGCGGCGGATGCCTTGGCGTGCGCCGCGTACATGAGGGTCGCCGTAAATGTCTTTCATCTCGCGTTTGACCTCTTCCTTGGTCATACGCTGGTCTTTGATGAATTGCTGGCGCTGGAACAGGAAATCGAGTACTGCCATGAACAGCAGCAGCGGCAGGACGTAGAGGATGAGCTGGCGCAGCAAGTATTGGATAACGCTTTGCTGGCAGGGCACATTGCATTGTTCGACAGCATGTACCAGTTCGCTGATAGCGGTGCGTAACACAACTAGCAGGACTGCCGCTACGATGATGGTCTTGAGCAGGGAAAGCAGGGTGGTGACGAACTGTTTGGCTGAAAAAGTCCGCTTAAAACCGCTGGACAGGCTGATTTTATCCGGGCGTGGGATCACCGGGTCAATGGAAAACAGGAATCCGTGCTGGACGATGTGGGCAAGCACGCCAGCCACGGCGGTCATCATGGCAAAGGGTAGGGCGATGGTGAGCAGGGCTTTTTCTATCAGTGCCTTGATGCCGATGCCGAGCGCCTGCGTGAAATCCAGGGAAAACAGGCGCGGCACGAGGTAAAACATTTCCTTGAACTGATCCAGTATCCACTCCCAGGCCAGAAAGAAATACACCACGGCAAACAGCATGATCAGGGCGGAGGGCACGTCCTTGCTCTGCGCTACTTGGCCTTTTTCGCGGGCTTTTTCAAGTTTGCGCGAGGTCGGCTGTTCGGTTTTTTCCTGGGAGCTGTCGCCGCTCATCGTAGCAGGTTATCCAATATTTTCAGGTTATTGCCCATGCTGAAAAAGCCATCTTTCAGGTATGTGGCGATGAAGCCGATATACAAGGCCAGCACAAAAAATGTCACGCCACTCTTGATCGGCATGGCGATCAGGAAGGCATTCAGTTGTGGCAGGAAGCGCCCGACCAGCCCCGTGCCAATATCAATCAGGAACATGATGCCCAGCAGCGGCCCCGCCAGCAGTAGGCTGGTGTACATGAGCAAATCCAGTTGCTGGAGGAAAAATGCAGCGACTTTCGGGGTGAATGAAGGGAAAAACTGGTCGATGGGCCAGGTTTGGTAACTGAGGAACAGGGTTTCCAGCAGTACCAGAAAACCGCCCGACACCAGCAGCAGGGTGGTCAGGAGCATATTGAACAGGTTACCCAGTGGCGACACCATGTTAGCGGTCATCTGGGAGAAAAACAGCCCGCTCATGACTCCGCGCTGCATGTCGATCAGAAAGCCGGCAGCCTTGACGGCCCAGAATGGCACGCTCAGGGTAAAGCCCAGCAGCATTCCCAATAAACCTTCCTTGACCATAATGCCAAGCATACTGAGGACATCGGGCTGGATATTGAGGAATTGTTCATGGGTCAAGGGTAGCACAAACATGGATAGGATCAGGATGATGCCATTGCGCAGGGTGCTGGGGAGAAGTGGTTCGGTGAGAACAGGCAGCAGGGCAAAGGTGACCAGAACCCGTGGGGCGGTGAAAGCCCAGGCAATCAGCCAGCTCTGGATGACGGCAAGATCCATCAGTGATGTTTCACCAAGGGAATCTGGTCAAACGCATTCTGGGTAAAAGTGATCAGCTCTGGCCCCAGCCAGCGTACCGTGGCGGCAATGGCGAACATAATGGCGATCAGTTTAAAACCATGCGGCAAGGTTTGTTCCTGGATGGAAGTCAACGCCTGTAACAGGCCAATGATAAGCCCGACCACGGTTGCTGCCAGAATGGCGGGCAGAGACAGGTACAGGATCAGTTGCATGGCTAGGGAAGTGTTGTGGATAATGTCGGTTGTATTCATGGTGTCAGTAACTCAGGATCAAACCGTGGATGAGGCGCGACCAGCCATCGACCAGCACAAACAGCAGCAATTTGAAGGGCAGCGAAATCACCATCGGTGACAGCATGATCATGCCCATCGAAATCAGCAGATTGGAAATGATTAGGTCGATTACCACAAAAGGCAGGTAGAGCAGGAAGCCGATCTGGAATGCCGTGGTCAGTTCACTCACCATGAAAGCGGGTGTCAATACCAGCAAATGGTCAGTGGTGATGTCTTGGGAATATTTTTCCGGCCAGATTTTCTGCGTGGTCTGGACGAAAAACTGCTGTTCGGTGTTGCTGGAGTGTTTGGAGAGAAATTGCCGCAGTGGTTCTGTGCTGTTTGCCAGTGCATCCGGCAGCAAGGGGTTGCGGATGTCTTCAACGGCGATGCCATGGCTATTGAATATTTCATAGGTTTCCATTGCCACCGGTGCCATGATGTAAATGGACAGGATGATGGCGATGCCGCTGACGGCGATATTGGGTGGCTCCTGTTGCAGACCCAGCGCGCTGCGGACAATATGCATGACCACCACCAGTTTGATGAAGGAGCTGATCATGATGGCCAGAAACGGCGCTAGCCCCAGCAGGGTGAGCGCCGCCACCAGGATGACGGGATTGGGGAAGCTTTCCATTACTGGTTAGCCCGGGCTTTCTTGTTGAACAGGTTGAGGATACGCACCCCGACCCGTCCGTTGATTTCAACCAGTTCCCCGGTGCCGATCAGGCGGTGCTGGGAGCGTATCTGCACCACTTCCGGCAGGCTACGCCCCAGTTCCAGTATATAGCCGGGGCGTAACTGCCGCACTTCACTGAATGACAGGGTTTTTTCCCCCAGGTCAAAAGACAGCTGTACCGGTATCTGGCTGATGTGTTCAAGATTTTGTTTTTGTTCGTTATCACTCATGGGCATCCACTCGCTGTTGACAGTCAGGGTTGAACGCTGCGCCTGGTTGAGCGCGGCTTCGCAGTAATAGCCCGAATCCAGGCGTAACCTGAGTAAACCTTCCTCCTCGAAACGGGTATCTTCCAGCAGGATCAGGTCGGAAGGCTCCAATTGGTTGATTTCCTGCATGGAAAAAATGACGCGGCTGATTTCAATCCATAATGGGGTCTGGTGCTCTTCCCACTCCGGGTTGGGTGTTGTTGGCCAATGGCTGAGGCGTTCCTGGACATGGGGGTAGAGTTGCGGGTCAAGCATTAACAAGCCAAAACCTTCAAACCGGGGGGTATTGCTGTCCGGGGCGACGGTTTGCATGGTGAAACCCAGCGGCATGGTGTATTGCGGGCTGGCCGGTTCAGCGGAAGTGGACTGGATGCTGATTTTCATGCCCAGCCCGCGTTCTGCCTGGCGCAGCAGAGCGCTGAGAGCATTTTCAATAATGCTGATGGCCAGGTTTTCGGGCAGCTCCCGCAACAAGCCGCCAGGTACAAAACGGCTGATTTGATCCTGCATGGGCCAGTCGGAAAGCCATAAACTCGCCGTAGTGCTGCCGATTTCCAGTGTCAAGTTGACAGGGCAGGCATGTTGGGTATCAATATCGCCCGCATGGAGTTGAAACTGAAACAGTAAACCATCGTCCAGCGGAAAACTGAAACCGGATGTTTTGTTCAACAGGATATTGTTCAGGCGCACCGAGTGTGATGCCTGAGCAGGGAGCCTGATTGGAGTGAAGCGAATCTGCGGGTTTCCCATTATGATTGTTATCCTGGATGCCGCCTGATCAGCGGCAAGACAGTGGTTTATGGTCGAGAATTTACGGTCTCAGTTTATAAGTCTGAGACGGCTTTTGGCAGAGTGCAATCTTGTCCAGCCATGCGGTGGCAATATTCAGACTGAGCGGTTGGTGTCCCAGGATTGCAACCGGCTAGTGTTTGGATTGACGTTGACTGCCCCCAGATAATAGCCTTCAAATGCGCCCTGTGGTTGCCAGGCGTCTCCCTGGAAATTGATGTCAACTGCGCCAATATTGGTGCTCCAGAATCGGTGTGAGCCATCGTTGTTGCGCCCCATGTAAATGGCGTTCCAGCCCTGTACTGCTGATTCCTGGTCTCCTGGCAGGTCGAAGTAGTAGGCGGCTCCTGGTGTCAGGGCATCGCCCTTGACGGGGTTGAACAATGCCGTTTCGCCTTGCAGGTTACTGACGCCATTGACGCTGACCTCCCCGGCTTGCGCGGTGCGGACTTTGGAAATGAAGCCGCCGTCAAAGCTTGAGTTGTCATGCTGGTCATACCAGGATGACAATAGTAACCGCCCGGCATGGCTGTTGAAGTCATCTTCGCCAATGGTGTCGAGGGTGGCTTTCAGGTTGAGCAGGCGCATGGGAGTGGCGCAATCGAAGGCATAGTCCTGACGGTTGGCAAAAACGTCATTGATGGCGTCGGAAGCTTGTACCGGGTTACCGACATTGTCGGTTTCGCGCATCAGCAGATAGTGGTTGGAACCGCGTTGTACGACCTCCCAGTAATTGTTGCGCCCTAGCACTGTTTCGGTGGTGGTCTGGCCGCTGCTGCTGGTGTAGTTGCGGGTTTCCGGCTGTTGCAGTTCACCACCGGTTATTTGTACCAGATCTTCACTGAAAGCCCAGCCATCCCCCAGGGTCGAAACTGTCTTCAACATGTTCTCGCGGAAGCGCAAATCATACATGTCGGCTGAGTCCAGCGTTTCGCGGGACGTTTCATTGCCGACAGCATCGCGGATTACTAGGGTATCACCTGCGCTCAAGCGGTGGTCGGCATTCGCGCCATCCAGGACGGAAGCAGTCTGCCCGGTTGGTGCGCTGCCATCACTGCTGCTGGTGTGAATGCCGCTAAGAATTGCCTGCTCGGACTCGCTCAGCGTCAGTGGTTCCGGCTCGGCAGGGGCAGGGGTTTCGCCGTCGTCGGTCTGCTGTTGTTGCTGTTGCCCCATTCGCTGTAACAGCAGGGCAATCAGCGGCAGGATGGCGGAGCCGAGCAAGCTGTTAAACGGCTGGCCGGAGCTACTTTCCCGTGCCTGTGTTTGACGGCTGCCACCCAACAGGGATGAGGATGCGCCCAGTGTCCCCAACTGGCTGACGGGTGCAGATAAAGCTACTCCTGTTGGCATTATGCTCACTCCTGAATGCATGTCAATTTATGTGTAAAGATAAATTTAAGCGTTTCCTAGTGTAATAGGGTTAGGGGGGGCGATGAGTGGATGATATTGGCGGATAACCAGATGGCCATTATCGGGGTGATTTCCATTAGGGGGAGTTTCTTCTACGTTTGTCATTCAATTGCTGGATGTATGTGGGTATACCGATAAATTTAGGGAATGTTTTGTCTGTCGGGGGAACATCTGATCATGCGTAAAGCAACATTATTTTGTCGCTGGTGGTTGCTGCTGTTGCTGTTAGCGGCAGGTGTGGTGGCTGCTGCGCCGGTTCCCTGGAAGGCGGAAAAATACTCGCATTTTTCTGATCAGGAGCCTTTGGCTGATTTGTTGAAAACGCTGGCCGCCTTGCAGGACATCCCTATTGTGGTCAGCCCCAAGGTCAAGGATGTGGTCAGCCTGCACATGCAAGAGCGCACGCCAGAAGACATGTTCAATGAATTGGTCAGGAATTATGGCCTGATCTGGTACTACGACAAGGAAGCGTTGTTTGTTTACAAGGAAGATGAAGTGCAGACAGGTTCTGTTAGCATGAAAAAAATGTCCCCACAGGAGTTCACCAACTCACTGAAACGTCTTCAGGTGCTGGATGAACGCTTCCAGTGGGAAGTGTCCGAAGTCGACAACATCATTTATTTTACCGGCCCTGAGCGTTTTGTGAGTTCAGTGCTGGATATGGCCAAGGTCATGGATACCCAGGATTTGGCGCGCCGTCAGGTTTACCGTTGGGTAGACCGCAAAGGCGTGGTGAATTACAGCTCGGAAGACCCGGTAGGGGGTATGGGCGCGGCCTGGGACGTGAAAACCGATGAAAAATTCCCCGGCTTTGACGTGGTTGATGTAGTCAAGAACAAGCAAAAGGCTGAGTAAATGGCAGTCCAGCATACTTCTTTCGTCCTCAAGGTACTGAACGGTTTTAATGCCGGAGCCGTGGTCAGGCTGAAAACAGGCAGCCTGGTGGTTGGCAGTTCCATGAGCAGCGACATCATCCTGCATGATGACAATATTGCTGGCCAGCATATCCAGTTGCTGATCACGCCGGGCAGCATCACCCTCCAGCCGCTGGCGCGTCCCGTTTTTGTGGATGGCGTCGAAGTGACGGGTGAAAGCGTGGATTTGCGGGCATATCAGACCGTCAGGCTGGGCAAGGTGGAGCTACAGGTGGCGGATAGCCGGGTTGCCGCGCCGCGCCCATCGGCATCCGGTAAAGCAGGCGCTGCGGCGGCGGCCAGCGTCAAAAAGCCGGTTACAACCGCTAAGCTGCCACCATCGCCACCCCCCGCCGCCCGGCAGGCAATCCCGGAGCACAGGCAGCCTGTCTCCAAGGGTTGGAGTGGCAAAACCTGGCTGGCCTTGGGTTTGGGGTTGCTGCTGCTCGCCAACCTGGTTTATTGGTCGCCCCGGCTCAACCATTGGCTGGAAATGCTGGGCGTTGTGGAGTCACCGGAAAGACGTGCGGCTGCCTTGCTGGAAGAGTTGGGGCAGCGGGATTTTAAGCTGGTTGATGAGGCAGATGGTTCTGTGCGCGTGGAGGGGTATACCGGCACAGTTGAGGAGCGTAATAAACTTCTGGGGAGGCTTCAGGCAGCAGATGTCAACGCGCGCTTGCATATATGGGCACAAGACGATATGGCGGAAAACGCCAACATGGTGTGCCGCGCGATGGGTGAACCCAAGATCATCATCAAGTCGGGTGAAACGGGTGGTGAGTTACGGGCAGAAGGTTTTGTCAGCAAGTCAGTGGTTTGGGAGCGTATCCGTGCCAGCATCCTCAATGATGTGGGTGGTGTCGTTCACGTTAAGGATGACAAACTCCAGTCGATGGACGGTTATTTGGCTGCTTTCATGCAGTTCATCGAGAAAAAAGGGCTTTCCAGCCGTATCAAGGCTACTACCGATGGCAAGAGCGTTATAGTCAATGGCGAGGTTACCCAGCCAGAGATTGAGTTATTAAAAACATTGCGGCAGGAGTTCGTTAAGAAGGAAGGGAAAGGCCCTCCCATTGAACTGAAAGTGACTGACATCCGTGACAGGATCATCTTGGCCATACGGAGTGTCAGTGTCGGCAAAGTACCGTTCCTGGTTGCAAAAGATGGCAAAAAATACATGGAAGGCTCTACGTTGGGTGAGAAATACTTTGTTAAGTCCATCAAGCCTGACCATGTGGTGTTGACCAATAACGGGATAGAGATCCCTTTTTACTATGGAATTGACAAGGGGAAGCGTGATGCTGACAGTCGAAGAGAACCTTAAAAATGATCTGTCTGGTGTTTACAAAAATGATCTATTGGATAAATTCAATCAGGCGGCCTCAGAAGTCCGTTCGGAGCTTAACCAAGGTGTTTCACCTGATGAATACGATAAGTTGAATAGATTCTTACAGGCATTGGAAGCCAGTTGCGAGGTCGTTGAGCAGGTTTGGACGCAAGCTCACCAGTAGAGCTTCGATCAAAAATGGGCATGGAACGCAATGTTTTAACAGGAAGTTATATATTCCCTGCGTTTGGTGGTTAGTCACCGGGAATTTTTTGTGATGATTAATTTTAGGAGATAAAATATGGATCCGAGTGCATTAGTCACTTCTGTTACTGGAAGTAATACTGCTGCCATTCAGGCATCGGCAGATATGACGGAAAGCAATACAGAACGTGAGCTGGAGCTTGCAGCTGATAGCGCTGAATTCAATACGGCTAAAAGTGTGGCTGACATGGCTGCACAGCAAACACAATAATATTGTTGTTGGTTTATTGTTAATGAAATGGGGCTGCGGCTTTGCCGTAGCCCTCTTGCGGAATAGGTGTGTCAATTATGCAAGTGAGCAGCGAATTACTCCAACTATTGTCTCAAGCAGCTTATATAGCCTGTTTTCGTGGTGATACCAAACGCTCTCAGGTTATCATGGAAGGGGTGAGTGTTATGGGTAAAGAGCAAATTCCTATTAAAATAGGGTTGGTTATTGTTAATTTCTATGCAGGCCAATACCGGCAGGCTGTTGATATACTGCGTCGCCAGGTTTTGCAAGAAGATCCGGAGCATATGACAGCCAAGTGCTTTTTGGGAATGTCTTTGAAACAACTGGGTGAAGTTGCAGAGGCTAAAGAGTTTTTAGAAGAGGTTATGCATAAAGGCTCTAAAGATGAGCGTGAACTTGCAGCTGCTTACTTAAATTAAGGAAAGGTGAGCTACGATGTTTGATGCTAGTGCTTTGGTTAATCCCGCGGTTACCAATAATGTATTGGATCAGCAACAAACGTTGCCAATGCCTGCGCTGCAGGATGTTATGAAATTTGACAATTTATTCGGGCAGGGGAAGAGTGTTGCCGATGTTGCAGTCACTGAGGATTCAAGTATTCTACAGCTGCAAGATATTGATGATGATGGGCTGGCAAGCTTTTCATCATCCATGATGGATGAAATTTCAACAATAGATGGTTCTTATGGTAAGTTGATGAGCGATTTCTTCAATCGACCTAAATTTACAGACTTCTTGCCTGATAAAGGCTTGGAGAAAGCCAACGAAATGAGGACTTATCCACACGTCTCCCCAGAGGCTAAAGACCCTGCCGAAACTTATCAGAATTTGGCTGATAAAACCCGGCAATTTAATACAGCAGCTATTCAATATGCAGATAATATGACTGATTGGAAAGTTAGGTCGTTAGCTTGGTTTAGTGGTATGAAGATTGTTTCTCATGCAGTTAAACAGGTTTCCGAAGGCTTTAAAACGCTGTTCAGGGCTGCCGGTTAACTGTTGCAAATCAAATGAAGCTATAGGTTGAAAAATGATAACAACTAAAAGTGCAGTTCAGATTGCAAGTTTGCTTGTATGTTTGTTGCTAGCTGGTTGTAAAACAGAGCTATATAGCAACCTGCCGGAAAATGACGCCAACTCCATGCTTTCCATCCTGCTGAACAACAAGATTACAGCAGAAAAAACCTACGACAAGAAAGCAGAAGCCTATTTCCTGCATGTGGAGGAATCCCAGATCCCCCAGGCGGTAACCATCCTGAAGGAATACGGCTATCCGAAAGAAAAGGTCGCTAGCATCGGCGAATTGTTCAAAAAGGAAGGGCTGATTTCCTCCCCATTGGAAGAGCGTGCCCGTTTCATTTTTGCCCTCTCCCAAAGCGTGCAGGAAACTCTTTCGCAAATTGATGGGGTGTTGGTGGCACGGGTACACGTTGTCCTGCCGGAAAACAACCCGATTGAGGAGGAGGTCAAGCCATCTTCCGCGTCAGTCTTCATCAAATACAACCCGGCCTACCGGCTGGAAGACATGAAATCCGAAATCAAGCTAATCGTTGAAAAGAGTATCGAAGGTCTGAGCTACGACAAGGTTTCGGTAGTCATGGTGCCAGCCCAATTCATCAGCTCCAGTCAGTAAACTGGTTTCTCTTCAGCAGGGCGGGTGCGGAACAGTTTCAGCACCCACATGTATTGCGCCGGTTGTTGTTCGATCAGTGTTTGCAGGGCGCTATTCAAGGTGGTGGCATCCAGTGTCTCGTCCTTGCTTGGGTAGTCTTGCAGCGGTGGGGAGACGGCAATATTGTACTGCCCACTGGCTTCATCGAAACTGACCATCACAGGCAAAGCTGTGGCTTTTCCCAACTTGCACAAACGCGCCGCCGTGGTCAGGGTAGCTTTGCGAACGCCAAAAAACGGCGCAAAGACAGAATGTTTGGCTCCATGATCCTCATCCGGCAAGAAAACCATCAATAGTCCCGGCTCCAACGCCCTCACCAGTTTCATCAAGCCTTCTTCGCGGGCGACGATGAATTCCGCACTTTTCAGGCGGCTGCGGGCAATCAACCAGTTGGCGACCGGGTTGCGGAAAGGTTTGTAGGAGCCGTAAATGCGGTAGTGTTGGCCAATAACGGCAGGCGCAAATTCCAGCCAGACTGAATGCCCCAGCATCAAAATGACATTCTTGCCATCCGCGATGGCCTGGTCAATATGTTCGCGCCCCTGAATCCGGGTACGTTGGCACAGCCACTGGCGGGGGCGGAAAAACAGCACGCTGTAATCCAGCAGGGCGCGCACATAGTACTGCAAGTGCTCTTGCGCCAGTTGCTCCTGCTGTATTGCCTGCATTCCTGGAAAACACAGGCGCAGATTGGTCAGAACAATATGCCGCCGTTTGTGGTTGCGCCGGTACATCAGGCTGCCAAGCTGTTTGCCTAGCCAGTGGCGGGTACGCCAGGGCAGCCATGCCAGGATGAAGAGCAGCCCCACCCCTAACCACGCGGGCCAATGTTTGGGAGTTAGCAGCGACGGGGGGAAGGGATTCACGGCAGCCGTTCACAGTTCACATGATTGGCGAACACCCACGTCTCGAACCATTTCGCTGCGCGTTGTACTGCCGCCGCCTTGCCTTTGAGGCCGAAATCAATCTGACGGCGGGTGGCGGTGCTGGGCAGGCTGGAAAGGCGCACGTCCGGGAAGGTTTGCAGCAGCTCTTCCATCATCGGGATCAGCTCACTTTCCTGCACTTCGCGCAGCAGCCAGCGCCGCTCCACTTCGGGGCTGGTGTCGAAGTATTGCGGGTAGAAGGTATCCAGTGCCCACTCTGTCATTGGCCAGGCCATGTCGGGGAAACCGGGTACAAAATGGTGGTTGGCGATCTTGAAACCGGGAATCTGGTTTACCGGGTTGGGGATCAGGGTGCAGCCGTCTGGTAATTCGCTCATGCGGATACGGTTAGGGTAGGCACCTTCGCCAAAGCGGCTTTCGATCAGGGCAACCGCCTGTGGGTGGCGCAGCAATTGGCGTCCTGAAGCAGCAGCGGCAGCTTGCCGGGTCAGGTCATCCGGCGTTGCGCCAATGCCGCCGAAGCTGAATACAATGTCTTTACTTGGCAGGGTTTCGCGCAGGGTTTGTACCAGCAAGTCCCAGTCGTCGCCGATCATACGCATCCACGCCAGTTGCAGGCCGCGTGCTTTCAGAAAACCGATGATGGTGGCCATGTGCTTATCCTGGCGCAGGCCGCTGAGGAGTTCGTCACCGATCAGTATCAAGCCGATTTTCACTTTTTGGCTCCCTTGTCGATGGCGCGTTGCAGGGTTTTTTCCGCCCGTTTTTGTTGCGCAGCTTCAGTCCAGCCGGGTGAGGTTTCCGGCCAGCCTTGGGTGTGTTGCTGGATGATGTCGGCGAGCGCCTGGATGTGTTTGCCATTGGCATTGAGGGCGGGGATGTAGTGATAGTTTTCCCCGCCTGCGTGCTGGAAATATTCGTGGTTTTCCTGCTGGATTTCTTCCAGCGTTTCCAAGCAGTCGGCGGCGAAACCGGGGCAGATGACATCCACGTTCTTGATGCCTTCGCCGGGCAGCGCCTGCATGGTCTTGTCGGTGTAGGGTTGCAGCCATTCCGCCTTGCCAAAACGCGACTGGAACGTGACACGGTATTCTTTGGGTTTGAGGTTAAGTTCTTGCGCGAGCAAGCGCGCGGTTTTGTGGCATTCGCAATGGTAGGGGTCGCCCAGCGTCAGGTTGCGTTTGGGGATGCCGTGGAATGACATGACCAGCAGTTGCCCGCGCGGGTGTTTTTCCCAATGTTGCAACACGCTGTCAGCCAGTGCGCTGATATAACTGGGGTGATCGTGGTAATGGTTGACCAGCCGCAGTTCCGCCATCCAGCGCCAGCGCTTGAGTTCGTCGAACACCTTGTCGAAGGTGGTGGCATTGGTGGCGGCGCAATACTGCGGGTACAGCGGCAGGATCAGGATGCGCCGAGCGCCCGCTTCCTTGAGCTTGCGCAGGGCCGAAGGGATCGAGGGGTTGCCGTAACGCATCGCCAGCTCGATTTTCACCGGGCCTTCAAAGCGGATGTCGAGTTCCTTCTGCAAGGCTTTTTGTTGTTGCAGGGAAATCGCCATCAGTGGGGAGCCGTTTTCTGTCCACACCTCTTTGTATTTGGCAGCGCTGGCGGCGGGGCGCTTGTTGAGGATGATGCCGTAGAGGATTGGATACCAAGCCAAGCGGGGGATTTCCACCACGCGCGGGTCAGACAGGAATTCACGCAAGTAGCGGCGCAGCGAGGGCTTGTCGGGCGCATCGGGCGTACCCAGGTTGACCAGCAATACGCCGGTGCATTCCGCCTTGCCGTGGAAATAATCCTTTTCGTTGAGGAAGCGGTTCACTGTGGAAAATGCCCCTGCTTGACTTGTTCATACGGGTATTTCACATGGCCGAAACGTACCACCAGCACTGCAAATGCAATCAGCAGGATGGAACCGGAAATGGCCAGCATCTGCCAGGTATCCATCGCTTTCATGTCCAGGATCAGGTAACGCGCCAGGGCGACCATGCCGATGTACAGCGGCATCCGCACCGGAACTGATCCAGATTGCAGGTAGACAATGACCATCGTGATGATTTCGAGGTAAATGAACAGCAATAGCAAATCTGCGATCTGCACACTCATGTGTCCAACCATGGTAAATATTTCCTGCCCGACTGCTACGATGGTTGCCAGCGTGATGATGATCAGCAGGGCATATTCCAGCCAATGCAATGCTTTTTGGCTGATCGACAGCGGCGAATTGTTCATAGGCTGGTATCCTTAGTATCGTTAGCGTGAAATTGTTTGGTAGGTTAAATGATGCAGCCCGATTTGCAAGTATTGATGGCGGAAATACGTCAAATTGCCCAGGAAGAGATCCTGCCCCGGTTCGCACGGGTGGGTTATGAAGTCAAGCACGACGGCAGCCTGTTGACGGAGGCTGATTTGGCGACGGATCGGCGTATTCGCGAATTTCTGCAACGCGCATGGCCGCAAATCGCCTTTCTGAGCGAGGAAATGGAACGCCATGAACAGGAGCGTCTACTGCGTGAGTCAGATTCCCTCTGGTGTCTCGACCCACTGGATGGTACTAGCAATTTCGCTGCTGGCCTGCCGCTGTTCGCTATCTCATTGGCACTGTTCCAGCAGGGCGAAGTGGTGCTGGCGCTGACTTACGACCCGATACGTGACGAAATGTTTAGCGCGCAGCAAGGGCAGGGCGCGTGGCTGAATGGCAAGCCCTTGCAGTGCCAGAAAAGCGGTTTCCCATTGTGCAATGCGGTGGCAATGGTCGATTTCAAACGTCTGCCCGCCCGCCTCAAGTGCGCATTGATGGAAAACTCTCCCTATGGCTCGCAGCGCAACCTCGGCAGTTGCGTGTTGGAATGGGCGTGGATGGCGGCCAACCGTGGCCATCTCTACTTGCACGGCGGCATGAAACTGTGGGATCTGGCGGCAGGAACGCTGATCCTGGCCGAAGCGGGCGGTTATGCTTGTACGCTGGATGGCGAAGCGGTTTTCAAACCGGCGATGGAGCCACGCTCGGTGGTCATTTCCCCGGATAAGGCATTGTTTGACGCCTGGTTCCACTATTTGCAGGCGAACCGTTAAGCCATGCCCATTCAGCAGCCGATTGGCGTATTTGATTCCGGGTTGGGCGGGATTTCGGTATTGCGCGAAATCCACCGTCTGTTGCCTGCCGAAGATTTGATTTACGTGGCGGATTCCGGCCACGCACCTTATGGCGGCAAGGAGCCGGATTATATTCGCCATCGCAGCCTGCGGGTGGCCGATTTCCTGCTGGGACAGGGGGTGAAAGTGCTGGTGGTGGCATGCAATACCGCCACTGTCCACGCGGTCGAATTCCTGCGCGCCACCCTGCCGATCCCGGTGGTCGGCATTGAGCCTGCCGTCAAACCTGCCGCGCGCCTGACACAGAGTGGCGTCATCGGCGTGCTGGCCACCCAGCAAACTGTCAACAGCCCACGACTGCGCCTCCTGATCCATGAACATGCCAGTGGCGTGGAGGTGATCACGCAAGCCTGCCCTGGTCTGGTCGAGCATGTGGAAGCTGGTGATTTCAGCAGCGAAGACGTGCTGCAATTGCTCAAACACTACACCTTGCCGTTGCTGGACGCGGGGGCCGATACGCTGGTGTTGGGTTGCACGCATTACCCGTTCCTCTCTGGCGCTATCCATGCCGTGACCCACGGGCGCATGACAGTGCTGGAAACCAGCACGCCAGTGACGCACCAACTGATGCGCATCCTGGAAAAGCATGAACTGCGCAGGACAAGTTCTGCGCCGGGAACCATCAGGTTCTACTCCAGCCGTCACGACGAGCAACATTACATCAGTATGCAGACCCTGTGGCAGAACCGCCTCGACCTCGTGTTGCTACCAGCCCCTTACCGTTGAAAATACTGGCGGTCACGGCGAGGGCAGGCAGGTGATGGGGTTTGCGGCGTTGAAGTGAAATCCCCTCTGCTGGTAGCTGCTTGTGCTAGAATGCCCGCGTTGCATCATAGACCAACATTATATGAAAGAAACCACAACAGATTCGGATGCTCCGGGCAAACGTCGCCGCTGGCTACGCTGGCTGCTGGAAGGGTTGATTATCTTCGCCATCATTTTCGGGCTGCGCACCTGGCAGCAGCGTGGGATGCTGGAAGGCGAAGCGCCGGATTTTGAGCGGGTATCCCTGAATGGTGGGGACATCCACCTCGACGATTACCGTGGCCAGCCGATCCTGCTGCACTTTTGGGCCAGCTGGTGTCCCATGTGTGAGCTGGAGCAGGATAGCATCACGGCCATTAGCAAGGACTGGAAAGTCATTACGGTCGCCTTCCAGTCAGGGGGCAAGGATGAGGTGCAGCGTTACCTGGAACGTAAAAAACTGACGGGTTGGATTACGGTGGTGGATGAGGATGGCTCACTGGCGGCGCAATACGGCATTCGCGGCGTACCTACCAGCTACGTGCTGGATGCGGAAGGCAGTATCCGTTTTCGCGAGGTTGGGCTGACTTCGGGGTGGGGCTTGCGTCTACGTTTGTGGCTGGCTGACTTGCTGGTCGGTGCTTAGAATCCGGCCAGCGCTTGTCCTAGCAGCAGCAAGCCTAAAGCAACCATCAGCAAACCTGCTACGCGTTTGACGGCTTGGTTACGGGTGAAACGGCTGAGAATAGCCGCCGCCGCGCCCATCAACAGCAAGATCGGCAAGGTTCCCAGACCAAACGCCAGCATTAACAACGCACCCTTGCTGATGCTGCCCGCCGTGAATGCCCAGGCCAGCACGCTGTAAACCAGCCCGCAGGGCAGCCAACCCCAGATAAAACCCAGTGGCAGGGCTTTTGCTGGGGAATCCACTGGCATGAAACGCCGTCCGGCAGGTTCAATCCAGCGCCACAAAACCCGACCGGCTTTTTCAATATGGGCAACACCCTGCCAAATACCGGCCACGTACAGGCCGAGCGCAATCATAAAGGCGGCGGCAAAAATTTTCAGGCCAAGGTTGAAGGTTACGGCATGATCAGCTGACAGGATAGCGAGGAAAGTTGCCCCCAACCCCCCCATTAACGCGCCCGCCAGCATGTAACCGCTGATGCGCCCGGCATTGTAGGCCAGTAACATGGGCAACAGGCTACCCATCTGTTGGCGGCGGGTGGGCGGTAGGCCAAAGGTCAAAGCGCTAACAATGCCACCGCACATGCCAATGCAATGGACACCACCCAACAGCCCGACCATGAAGGCGGCCAGGTATTGGGAATGGTCAAGCCAGCCCCCATCCATTAGTTGAGCGTTTGTCGGGCTTGATAATGGTCACCGTTAAAGCCGGTGAAGAAATTTTCCAGCAGCGGGTGTTCGACAGGTTCGATGAGGTCGTCTGCTTCTGCTTCCAGGTTGCATTCCGCCACATAGGCGACCCGGCCATCCTGGTCGATCAGGACGTGATACCAAGGCTCTTCCTTGCTGGGGTTGCCCGCTTCCACGTTTTTCTCGAACCATTCCTCAGTGCCCTGAAAATCCGGGTCTACGTCGAAGATGACGCCGCGATAATTGAATAGCCGATGGTGAATAACCTGGCCGATGCCGAAAGAAGCGGTTTTTTCTTCCATCATGACGATACCTCAATGCTCTCTAATAACTTTGATTTGCCTCCCAATATGCGGCTACTCGCCTGCAATATCAAGACTCCCTAATATTTCTTTGACCCTATTTACTCGGCGGTGATGGGTTTCTTCCTTGATTTGTATGCCCTGAAAGCCTTGCTGGATGATTTCCCGGGTATCCACTCCCTGACAGGCGGCCAAGGCTTGCCGGAACATGTCTGCCTGAGGGTAGGGCCGGTTTTCAAACCCGGTACGCCCACGTGCATCGGCTTCGCAGGCCAGCAGCAGTTGTTCAAAACGTTCTGGCTTGCGGAAGGCGTCGGTGGCTTCCAGCACTTTCAGCAGGGTCTGCGGGCGTAATTCCTTTGCCTTATGTATATGACCATGAAATTTTGCCACATGTTCAGCGAGTTCACGAAAACGGTTGGGAACCCGCAGGCGTTCACACAGTTCTGTCGTCAATTGGTAGCTGACAAGTTCATGCCCATGATGGCTGGGGAGGACTTCTGCGGGCGTTAGCCCTTTGCCGAGGTCGTGGGTGAGGGCGGCGAAACGCACTTCTGGTTCCTGGCTCAGTTTGGCGGCTTGTTGCAAGACCAGCAGGGTGTGGATGCCGCAATCAATTTCCGGGTGGTATTTCGCCGGTTGTGGTATGCCGAACAGACGGTCGATTTCGGGGAACAGTACTCGCAATGCGCCACATTCGCGCAACACCTGAAAAAACTGCTCAGGGGCGGGTTCCGCCAAGGCGCGTACGGTTTCCTGCCAGACCCGTTCGGGAACCAGCGCATCCACTTCGCCTGCATCCACCATCGCGTGCATCAGTTGCTGGGTTGCGTCGGCCACCCGGAAACCCAATGGGGCAAAACGCGCGGCAAAGCGGGCAACCCGCAGGATACGTACCGGGTCTTCGCTGAAAGCTAAGGAAACGTGCCGCAGCAGTTTTGCCTGCAAGTCAGCTTGCCCGCCGTAGGGGTCGATAAGGTTACCGCTTTCATCCTGTGCCATGGCGTTGATCGTTAGGTCGCGTCTGATCAGGTCTTCTTCCAGGCTGACTTCAGGTGCTGCATGGAACTGGAAGCCGTGGTATCCCTTGGCAGTTTTGCGTTCGGTACGCGCCAGCGCGTATTCCTCGCTGGTCTGGGGGTGCAGGAATACCGGGAAGTCGTTGCCTACCGGTTTGAACCCTTGCGCTTGCAGGTCTGCGGGGGTTGCACCGGTTACTACCCAGTCACGGTCTTTGATCGGCAAACCCAGTAGCTGATCGCGCACAGCCCCACCGACGAGATAAGTTTTGGTTTCACTCATGAATTTTACACAGCTTGTCTGTTTGCGTAGTCGGGAAGTATATCTTTTTTCTTGTATATTAGCATCCTCTAATTTATTGAAAACTAAGGGCAACATTGACCTGACGCTTGAATTGTGTTGTTATTCTGATTGCTTAGAGATGAACGCTGGCAAATACCCATTTGATAAAAAGTATTCCCACATCAATCAATAGTTAGGAGTTCGCGCTAATGGCTCATGTCGTTATTCTAGGTGCCGGGACAGGAGGAATGCCCGCCGCTTATGAAATGAAAGAAATGCTTGGTAAGGCACACGAAGTCACCGTCATCAATGAACGTGATTACTTCCAGTTTGTGCCTTCCAACCCTTGGGTTGCAGTCGGCTGGCGTACCCGTTCTGACATCACTTTCCCGATCGAAAAATACCTTAGCAAGAAAGGCATCAACTTCATTGCCGCACGCTGCGACAAGATTGACACCGAGGGTAACGCCCTGCACTTGGATAACGGCCAGGTTATTAACTACGATTATCTGGTTATTGCCACCGGCCCGAAACTGTTCTTCCAGGAAGTGGAAGGCGCAGGCCCGCACGGCGGCCACACCCATTCCGTGTGTGACGTTACCCATGCGGAAACGGCTTACGGTGATTACCAGAAAATGCTGGAAAAAGGTTCCGGCCATATCATCGTTGGGGCGATGCCGTTCGCCAGCTGCTTCGGCCCTGCTTACGAGTTCGCTTTCATCGTTGACGCTGACCTGCGTAAGCGCGGCGTGCGTAACAAGTTCAAGATGACTTATGTTTCTTCCGAGCCATACATCGGTCATCTGGGTTTGGGTGGCGTAGGCGATTCCAAAGGTATGTTGGAGTCCGAACTGCGCAACCACCACATGAGCTGGATCGTCAACGCCAAGACCACCAAGGTCGAAGCTGGCAAGATGCACGTTACCGAGATGAACGCCAAGGGTGAAGTGGAAAAAGAACACGAAATCGCGTTCGACTTCGCCATGATGCTGCCAGCGTTCAAGGGCGTTGATGCCGTTGCTGCGGTAGAAGGTCTGTGCAACCCGCGTGGTTTCGTCATCGTTGACGAACTGCATCGCAGCCCGAAATACAAGAACATCTACTCCGCAGGTGTCTGTATCGCGATCCCGCCAGTCGAAGCAACGCCGGTTCCAACCGGCGCGCCAAAGACCGGTTACATGATCGAATCCATGGTAACCTCTCTGGTTCATAATATTGCTGATGAACTGGCTGGCAAGGAACCACACACCACCGGTACCTGGAACGCCATCTGTCTGGCGGACATGGGTGACACCGGTGCGGCCTTCGTAGCACTGCCACAGATCCCACCGCGCAACGTTGCATGGTTCAAGAAAGGCAAGTGGGTACACATGGCCAAGATCGCGTTCGAGAAGTACTTCATCCGCAAGATGAAGAAAGGCAGTTCCGAGCCGTTCTACGAAAAGTCCATCCTGAAGATGATGGGTATTACCCGTATCTAAAGAATCTGACGAGGAGTCAGGGGCGCATGATGGGAGGCGTAGTGCCTCCCATTTTTATTTTGAGGTATTGATGAATTTACCAAACGATTTGCAAGAAACCGTTGCTCGCGCACTGGCGGAAGACATCGGTACGGGGGATGTGACGGCAGGGCTGATTCCGGCTGATAAACAGGCGGTTGCCAATGTTATTTGCCGGGAAGATGCCATCATTTGTGGTACGGCATGGTTTGACGAAGTATTCCGTCAGTTGGATGCAGCAGTACAGGTGGCATGGCAGTGTCAGGATGGCGGCAAGGTGGGTGCAGATGCGCTGCTGTGTACCCTGCGTGGAAGCGCCCGCTCCATTCTCAGTGGTGAACGTGCGGCATTAAATTTCCTGCAAACCTTGTCGGCAACGGCAACTGCTACCCGTTGTTATGTCGATCTGGTCGCGCATACCAACTGTCGGATTCTGGATACCCGTAAAACCTTGCCAGGCTTACGCACTGCGCAGAAATACGCCGTTTTATGCGGTGGCGGAACCAATCACCGCATCGGTCTGTATGACCGTGTGCTGATCAAGGAAAACCACATCATGGCGACTGGTTCGATTACGGCTGCCATCCAGCAGGCTCGCAAGTTGCACCCCGGAATCCTGGTCGAAGTCGAAACCGAAACCATGCAGGAACTGGCGGAAGCGACTGCCGCGCAGGCTGACATTATCATGCTGGACGATTATGATCTCGATACCATGCATGAAGCGGTGCGGATGACTGCCGGGAAAATTCCGCTGGAAGCTTCCGGCAGTGTCAGCCCCGAAACCGTGGTGGCGATTGCCGAAACGGGGGTGGATTTCGTTTCCATCGGCAGCATTACCAAGCACATCCGCGCAGTCGATTTGTCGATGAGGTTTGTGAAATGAAAAACTGGCTGGGGTTGGCTATCGTATTGGTCTTATTGGCAGGTTGTGGCAACAAGGGGCCGCTCTATCTGCCCGATGACGCAAAAGCAAAACAGGAACAGGCGAAGTAAATAATGGATCATTTTGAATACCGCAACGGCCAGTTGTTTGCCGAAGACGTGGCAGTTGCCGACATTGCCCACGCACACGGCACGCCTTGCTACATCTATTCCCGCGCCACGCTGGAGCGTCACTGGCACGCTTTTAACGACGCTTTCGGCACGCAGCCGCATCTGGTTTGTTACGCTGTGAAAGCTAATTCCAACATTGCCATTCTCAACCTGTTTGCGCGGCTGGGTTCCGGCTTCGATATCGTGTCGGGTGGAGAACTGGAGCGGGTGCTACGGGCAGGTGGTGACCCTGACAAAGTGGTCTTTTCTGGCGTTGGCAAGAAAGCAGTGGAAATCCGCCACGCGCTGGAAGTCGGTATCCGCTGTTTCAACGTCGAGTCCGAAGCAGAGCTGGATCGTATCAATGCCGTTGCGGGTGAAATGGGCAAGGTCGCGCCGGTTTCCTTGCGCGTGAATCCGGACGTGGATGCGCAGACCCACCCCTACATTTCTACCGGCCTGAAAGAGAACAAATTCGGCATCGAGATCGGGCGGGCGGAAGCGGTTTACCTGAAAGCAGCGGCGATGCCCAACCTGAAAGTTGTCGGTATCGACTGCCACATCGGTTCGCAATTGCTCACGTTGACGCCGTTCATGGATGCGCTGCAACGGGTGCTGGCTCTGGCGGAACGGCTGGCGGAACAGGGTGTGCAAGTCCATCACCTCGACATTGGTGGTGGTTTGGGTGTGCGCTACAAGCATGATCAGCTTGCGCCCAGTCCGGCAGATTACATGGCAAATCTGTTTACTGATGAGCGTCTGCGTCAGTATGAAATTTTCGTCGAGCCGGGCAGGGCGATTGCAGCCAACGCCGGTATCCTGGTGACGGAGGTCGAGTTCCTGAAAATGGCGGAATACAAGAATTTCGCGGTGGTGGATGCGGCCATGAATGACTTGATCCGCCCGGCCTTGTATAGCGCGTGGCAGGAAATCATTCCGGTGGTTCCGCGCAGTGAGGGCAAAACCGAGACTTATGATGTCGTTGGGCCGGTGTGCGAGACGGGCGATTTCCTGGGTAAGGAGCGTGACCTCAATATCCAGCCGGGGGATTTGCTGGCGGTGCGTTCATCCGGTGCGTATGGTTTCACCATGGCTTCCAATTACAACACCCGGCCACGCGCGCTGGAAGTGATGGTGGATGGCAGCGCCATGCATGTGATCCGCCAGCGTGAAACGTTCGAGGATTTGGTGCGGGGGGAGGCGATTCTTCCTTAACTATTCCAAAACTATTTCAATCCTTTTATTATTTATTTTGATTTTTAAAAATCTGCCTTTACCGTCCGGCGGTTTTTTTTTGCGTTCCATGCCTTTATGGTGAGGTTATCGAACAGATGGCATGTAATCTGGTCTACACGGTTAGCAAGTGAGTTGCATGTGTCAAATATAAAGGACGGAGAGGTTTATGCCAGCACCAACAGCAACGGTGAATAGAAAGGAAGCGGGGGTTGTTCTTTCCAAACGGGGTAAGGTGACGGCACGAAATCCGGCTGGTGATTCCCGTATTCTAAAACGTGGCGACCCGATTTATGCCGACGATATGGTGCACACTGTGCGTGGTGCCAATGTCCAGTTAAAAATGGATGACCGAAATATCGTGATGCTGCGCGGTGGTTGTTCTTTTCGTGTCAGTATTTACCAGTCGCTAGACAATTCACCGGCGACTGGCCAGCGTTTTGAATACATTGGCGGCGTTTTGCGTGAAAGCCGCCGTGAATCTGTCCCGCTGCTGGACTTGGGTATCCAGTAAGCTCTTATTCCAGGCAGCGCTGGAAAGCATCGGCAGCGTTTTGCAGCAGCTTTACATAGGTGGTGTCGTCCAGCGGCAGTTGCATTCCCAGCGGATCCAGTTGCCCGATGTGGATAGCCGTGCCTTCAACCAGTGTCTTGACCAGCGCCGGTGAGAACTGGGGTTCCTGAAATAGGCAGACCGCCTGCTTTCCTTCGATAATGTTGCGGATGTCCTGCACATGGCGCGCGCCCGGCAGGCGGCCTGCGTCCAGCGTTACCGCGCTGGCGAAGTTCAGCCCGTAGTGGGTGTCGAAATGTTGCCAGGCATCATGAAAGCTCAGATAAGGGCGGTTAGCGTAAGGTGCCAGTTGCTGGCGGATGCGGGCGTCAGCCGTTTCAATCTGCTGGATAAGCTGTGCCGTATTGGCCTGATATTGGTCGGCATGGGCAGGGTCTAGTGTACTCAATGTATTACTGATTGCCCGGCTCATGGTAATGGCATTTTGTGGGTTTAGCCACAGGTGCAGGTCTTCGGTGTGTGTGTCGCTGTGGTCTGTGTCGTCGTGTCCGCTGTCGGTGGGTTCGTCTGTATGACTCGAACGGGCGTGCAAGTGGTGGATGCCGTCGGCGTTGCCCAGGTCAATGACTTGCGTGCTGGCGGGCAGGTTGGCCAGTGGTTTGTCGAGAAAGGTTTCCAACCCGCTGCCGATGCGGAACACGGCCCTGGCGTTTTCCAGGGTGCGCATGTCGGAAGGTTTGAGCGCGTAATGGTGAGGGGATGCACCATCCGGCAGCAGTTGGCGGATGTCCAGCAGGCTGTTATTGCCGCCTGCAATGGCGTATACCAGCGCCTGGATGGGTTTGATGGTGCTGACGATCAGGGGCTTGGCGTTTGGCTCTTGCTGGCAGGATTGTAAAACGGGTAAGCAAAACAGCAGGAAAATCGTTAAAATACGGAACATTTTTTTACTCATACAGTTTGGCGGAGCATGTCCACCCCATTATTGGCAAAACTGGAAAACATTGGTTTGCGTTCAGGGCAACGTGAGATTCTGCACGATGTCAGCCTGGAAGTGTACCCGCAAAGCATCCTCACCCTGATTGGCCCCAATGGCGCGGGTAAATCCACCGCACTGAAAGTGCTGTTGGGTTTGCAGAAGCCCGACCGTGGCACAGTGTGGCGGATGCCCGGTTTGCGGGTGGGTTATGTGCCACAGAAGTTCCACCTTGACCGCTTGCTGCCACTGACGGTGGAACGTTTCATCGGCTTGAAGCTGCATCGTCATGATGCTGTGGCTGTGCGTGAGCGTGTTGCCGAAGTAGGGGTGGAAAGCTTGCTGGGACAGGCGGTGCAATCCCTTTCCGGCGGTGAGTTGCAGCGGGTGTTACTGGCACGCGCTTTGCTCAATGAGCCGCATTTGCTGGTGCTGGATGAGCCGGGGCAGGGTGTGGATGTTTCCGGCCTGAGTGAGCTTTACCAGTTGATCAACCGTCTGAAACAGGAACATGGCTATGGGGTGTTGATGGTATCCCACGACCTGCATCTGGTGATGGCGGCGGCTGACCAGGTGCTGTGCCTGAACCAGCACATCTGTTGTTCGGGTCAGCCGGAAGCTGTATCACGCCACCCGGAATACCTGCGCCTGTTTGGCGGTTTGCGGACTGCTGGTCTGGCGGTCTATACCCACCATCATGATCATCAGCACGATATGCACGGTTGCATCCTGCCATTGGGCGGCAGCAAGGGGAATGGGCATGGATGACTTTATCCTGCGGGCATTGCTGGCCGGGATGGCGGTGGTGCTGATGGGGGGCGTGCTGGGCGTGTTCCTGTTGTGGCGGCGGATGGCGTATTTTGGCGATACCTTGTCGCATTCGGCCTTGCTCGGCGTGGCGCTTGGTTTCCTGACGGGTATGAGCCTGAACCTGTGGGTGATGCTGGTTTGTGTGGTGGTGGCGTTGTTGATGCTGTACGTGCAGCGTAATCCGGCGCTGGGTACGGATACCCTCTTGGGCATTATCGGTCATGGCGCGTTGGCGTTGGGGACAGTTGCGCTGGCTTTCCTGCCGGATGTCAGGGTTGATCTGATGGCTTACCTGTTTGGTGATATTCTGGCCGTAACCCGGCTGGATGTTGCTTTGACCTGGGGTCTGGCGGTGCTGGTGCTGGCGGTGCTGGGGTGGCTGTGGCGGCCTTTGTTGTCTCTGAGTGTCCATGCCGAGTTGGCGCAGGTGGAAGGGGTCAATGTCGGCTGGGTCAGTACGGCTTACATGTTGCTGGTTGCCTTGATGGTGGCGGTGGCGATGAAAGTGGTGGGTGTGTTGTTGCTGACGGCGTTGTTGATTATCCCGGCGGCCACTGCGCGGCGGTTTGCCCACACGCCTGAACAAATGGCCGTGTTGGCGGTGGTGGCGGGTTTGTTGGCCTTGCTGGCGGGGATGGGTGTTTCGTTGCAACTGGATACGCCGACTGGCCCCAGCATCGTGGTGTCAGCCAGTTTATTGTTCATTTTGGTGCAAGCCTTGCCGCAACGTGGTGCCTGAGCAGTATCGTTAGGCAAAAATTGATTGTGCGCCGCACAATAAAGTGCTACAACGTGGTGCTTAGGGTTCTCCCTAAGTGTTTAACCATTAAATCAAGTGTGGCCTGAGTTTATGGAAATTACCGCTGTCTACCCTGGGACTTTCGACCCTGTGACCAAAGGGCATCTTGACCTGATCAAGCGCGCCAGCAAATTGTGCGCCCATGTGGTGGTTGGGGTAGCTTCCAACCCGAAAAAAAAGCCGTTATTTCCGCTGGCTGAGCGGGTGGCGATGATTCAGCGCGAAGTGGATGAGCATGGGCTTGCCAGCCGTGTGAGTGTGAAAGGCTTCGAGGGCTTGCTGGTGGATTTTGCCCGTGAGCAGAATGCGCGGGTGTTGATCCGGGGGATGCGGGCCGTTTCCGATTTTGAGTTTGAGTTCCAGTTGGCGAGCATGAACCGCAGTCTGGCACCGGATGTAGAATCGGTTTTTTTGATGCCCGGTGAGAGCTTTTCCTTTATTTCCTCCACTTTGGTGAAGGAGGTGGCGGTTCTCAACGGGGATGTCACGCGCTTTGTCGCGCCGCATGTATTGGATGCGTTGAAGCAGAAAATTGTCCATATCCGCCGTAAACGGGGTCTGGATTAAGCGTACTGAAATATTGTTATTTTGATACTGGTTAATGTTATCTTGTCTTTTGGATTGATAAGATCGCCTGAAGCATAAATCAAGAGGAGCATTTTTTATGGCATTGATGATTACCGACGAGTGCATTAACTGTGATGTGTGTGAACCGGAGTGCCCGAATAGCGCCATTTCGGCGGGTGATGAAATCTATGTGATTGACCCCAATCGTTGCACTGAATGCGTCGGCCATTATGATGAGCCACAGTGCGTGGCCGTTTGCCCGGTGGATTGCATTCCGGGTGACCCTGACCACGTAGAAAGCAAAGATCAATTACAGCTGAAGTATGAGAAGCTGATGGCGCAAGGTTAAGGAAAGCCGTTGGCCTAAGGGTATGCGACTGACGCCCGCTGATGCGGGCGTCGTTGCGTCTGGAGGGCAGAAGCTATTTTCTGCTGCTAACCGGTTTGGCGGCGGTGAATACCATCAGGATTTTGCGGTTAGTGTCGAGCAGGTGAAGTTGTTCACGGGTCACCGCATACAGGCCGGCTTTACCCAATTGTTCCAGATAGTGTTGTTCCAGTTGGCCACGCCCGTCTGCGCAAGCCATCTTGGTCGCGCCGAGTTGGTCTGTGCTGAATACACCGTCGCTGCTGGCAGTGTAGTTGCCAAAATAACGGTTGCAGCCGCCATTACCGCCGATACGGCTAGTATCGAAACTGAGGGTCGGTGCATTTTCCGGGCCGACCGCTTGGCCATCGAGGGTTTTCAGGTTCCACTGCGTACTGACCAGGCTCATGGCCGGTTCGGTATCCCTGGATTCGAGTGTGCAGGCCGAGACGATAGCGAGTATCGCCAATACAGCTACGATTTGTGCTGCAAATGAAGCAAAAAATGCTTTCATGGTTGCATGGCTCCCTGTGATCTATTGTTATTGTTTATTGAGTGATGAGTTTGCAAAAAGTTTCATCTATAACCCTTAATAATGCACCTATAGGACAGCCCGGCGCAAACTGGGCTGATGAGTTGTATGATGGCCTGATTTGAGGATCGATGTCATGGGCAAGAACCCTCGGGAAATACTGGGGCAATTACTGGATGGAAGCAAAACCCTGCAACTGGCAACGCTGGACGCAGAGGGGGAGCCTTCGATCAGTTATGCGCCATTTGTGCTGGATGCAGCAGGCAATTTCTACATTTTCGTCAGTGGCCTTTCCAGCCACACGCAGGAAATCCTGCGCCATCCGCAGGTGGCGGTGCTGGTGATTGCGGATGAGCAGGATGCACGGCAGATTTTCGCCCGCACCCGCGCCACCTACCGTTGTGTGGCGGAAACGGTGGTGCGGGAAGATGCTGCTTTTCCACCGATTCTGGATGCGATGGAAGCACGTTTCGGTAGTGTGGTCGGAGTGCTGCGCGGGTTGGGGGATTTTGTGCTGTTCCGGCTGAAACCACAGTCGGGGCGGTTTGTGATGGGTTTCGGGCAGGCGTTTGTGCTGGCGGGCGAAGGCTTGCGCGATTTCGGGCACATCGGGCCGGATCAGTTACAACAAGGATAATGCATGTTGGTTTTCAAAAAGCTGGTCGGCGGCATGATGATGCCGTTGTCGCTGACTTTGTTGCTATTTCTTTGCGGGCTGTTGTTTCTCTGGTTCACGCGCAGGCATAAAACCGGCAAGGTGTTGGTGACAGCAGGTATGCTGTTATTTCTGGCGCAGGTTTACGGTTGGGGTTTTGAACCGGCGCTCAAATCGCTGGAGCGCGAGATTCCGCCGGTTGCGGCTGTGCCTGCCGGTGGTGGTTATCACTGGGTCGTGGTATTGGGTGGCGGCTCATATTCAGACCAAGCCATTCCTTTGTATTTGCGCTTGAGTAAGGATTCGTTGGCTCGGTTGGTAGAGGGTGTGCGCCTGTACCGGCAACTGCGCGGAGCAAAACTGCTGGTATCGGGTGGGCAAGTATTTGGTTTTGGTTCTGATGCCGAGGCCATGCGTGATCTGGCGGTGCAGTTAGGGGTGAACCCGGCGGATATTGTGACTGACACGGCATCGCAGGATACCGAAGCGCAGGCCGTTATCGTCCGCAAGGTGGTTGGTGACGCCCCGGTGCTGCTGGTGACCTCGGCTTCGCACATGCCGCGCTCAGTTAGCCTGTTCCGCAAGGCTGGGGTGGAAGTGCTGCCAGCGCCTACGTATTTCATGGCGCAGAGTAATGAGGCTTTCAGCCCCACCGACTTGTTCCCCAGCGTTGACGGGTTCAGCGAAGCGCAGCGGGTGGTGCATGAGTGGATGGGGATCATTTGGGCGAAGTTGCGCGGGGTTATGTAGATGAATTCACTAACCCCCCCAGTTCCCCCCATCGGCATTATCTCCTCCCCCTACAAAGAAAAATTCGGCATCCCCCGTCAGCCCGGTTTGGTCACGGCAGCCCATGCCACCCTTACCCTACTGCCCCCCTACAACCAGCCTGAAACCGTGCGTGGCCTGGAAGGCTTCTCCCACGTTTGGGTCATCTTCGTCTTCCACGCTACCCAGCAGCAAGGTTGGAAGCCCACCGTGCGCCCGCCGCGTCTCGGCGGCAATGCCCGCATGGGCGTATTCGCCACCCGTTCCACCTTCCGCCCCAACCCCATCGGCCTGAGCGTGGCCGAGCTGCGCGGGATTCAGGTGCAAGGCAACAACATCACGCTCGAACTCGGCGGCGCAGATCTGCTGGATGGCACGCCAGTGCTGGATATTAAGCCCTATCTTCCGTATGCTGACGCCATTCCTGACGCCCGCGCAGGTTTTGCGCCGGAAGCGCCCGCCGCGCCACTGAGCGTGCATTTTTCCGCGCTGTCTGATGAACAGTGCAGGCAAAAACAGACGCGGTTGAACACCGATGTGCGCCAGCTGGTTGAACAGATTTTACGGCAAGACCCGCGCCCGTCCTATCAGCAGGGGCAACAGGAGGGGCGAGTCTACGCCATGCGTCTATATGATTTCGACCTGCGTTGGCGTTACACCACAGACGGTATCGAAGTGCTGGAACTGGCTGATAGTTAAAAACCACAACGAATCCACTATGTTGAAAAGATTTCTGATAACAATAGGGCTATGCGCCTGCATCGGGCTGGTAGAGGCGGCAACCGTGGCGCAACCGGCAGTGCCCGCGCGCCCCGCTCCCCAGCCTGCTGAGCTGGCCTTGGTTCGCCACACCCAAACCCTCGATCTGCCGGAAAACATTACGGCGCTGATGCAGCAGTACAAGATTCCGGTGGAAAACCTCAGTGTTTACATTCGCGACCTTAACGCTGATGTGCCGATGGTGGTGCATAATGACAAAGTGCCGCGCAACCCCGCCTCCACCATGAAACTGGTCACGACCTGGACGGCGCTCAAGCGGCTCGGCCCCGCTTATACGTGGAAAACCGAAAGCTGGTTGCGTGGTGAGCTGAAAGACGGCGTGCTTAACGGCGACCTGATCCTCAAGGGCTACGGTGACCCGTTCCTGACGGACGAATCCTTCTGGCAACTGTTACACGACCTGCAACTCAAGGGGCTGAAAGAGGTGCGTGGCAACCTGATCGTGGACAACAGCTATTTCAGCCTCCCCGACTACAATCCGGCGGATTTCGACAATGAGCCGACCCGTGTCTACAACGCCCCGCCTTCCGCGCTGATGTTCAATTTCCAGGCCAGCCGCTTTCTGTTTGAGGCGGACAGCAGCACCGGCAAGGTGGGGATTACGCCATTCCCGCTGATCCCCGGTCTGCAACTGGAAAACAGCATGGTGTTGTCGAAAGGCAAGTGCAGCAAGGCGCATTACCGCCCCGACTTTGAGCCGGATGGTGCTGCAATTCGGGTTAAAGGCGCGTATTCGGCGGATTGTGGGAAAAACTTCGTGCTGAGGGTCATGTCCACGCCTGAGCAGCACGTATTCAATGCTTTCCGCGATATGTGGCGTTCCTTGGGCGGCGTGTTCAATGGCAAGCTGCAAACCGGGCAGGTACGGGAGGGCGATGTGCTGCTGGACACGCACGAGTCACGCACGCTGGGCGAGCAAATCCGTTTCGTAAACAAGTGGAGCAACAATGTGATGGCGCGGCAAATGCTGCTGACCGTTGGTGCTGCGCTGGGTGGCGCGCCTGCAACGCTGGACAAGGGGCGCATTGCGATTGCCGGTTTGTTGCACGAGGAGGGCATTGATTACAGTGGCATGATTGTGGATAACGGCTCCGGCCTTTCCCGCCATGCGCGCCTGACCGCCCGCCAGTTGGGTGAGTTGCTGGAAGCGGCCTGGCGTGACCCGTATATGCCAGAGTTCATGGCCTCCATGCCCTTGCTGGGCGAGGATGGCACATTGGCAGGGCGTTTCAAGGGCGATGACCTGAAAGGGCGCAGCCATATGAAAACCGGCACGCTCAATGATGCCACCGCCATTGCCGGTTACATGCTGACCCGCAGTGGTAAACGCCTGATTGTGGTGTTGCAGCATAATGGCAGGGAAGCCCAGGGCAGTGGGCGCAGGTTGCAGGATGCGATCCTGAAATGGGCGTTTGAGCAGTAGTGTTGCGGTTATGCTGCCTTGCTCTGTGTGCTATTTTGCTGGCTACCCCGGCCATGGCAAGGCAGGAACCATTGGTGTTGCCTGCATCTTTAGGAACAGAGAGCCTTTCTGCTAGCCCCTATGCCGAATTCCTTGAGGATTCCACCCGGCAATTGTCTCTGGAACAGGTCGCTTCTCCCCTCTATGCCAACCAGTTTCAGACCAACACGAGTGGCAATGCGCTGAATTTCGGACGTACCCGTTCGGCTTGGTGGGTGCGTTTCAGCGTGGTCAATACGTCCCCATCCAGCCAGCAATGGTATATGTTGCTGGATGCCTTGCTGGGGGATGAGTTTGCCCTCTATATCCTGCCGGAAAAGGCGGATGTACGGCAGGAAAGTACCACGGTTACTGCTCAATACATCCAATCGTTGGAGGGTTTTCGGCGGCGTGCCTGGGAAATGCACTTGCCGTCGGGGGAAACGTTCCAGGTATACATGCGGGCAACCAATGGGGATTCCATCCTGCGCCTGCCGGTTGAGTTCCTGTCAGCCGATGCCATGCTGATGCGCAGCAATCACAATCACCTGCTACTGGGTGGTTTGTATGTGGCGATGTTATTGCTGGCGACTTATCAGTTGCTGATGTTTGTGAGCCTGCGTGAATCCAGTTATCTGTTTCTGGCGACCCATATTCTGGCGATGTTTGCCACGATTCACCGTACCAATCCGGTTTTTTCTCATCTGGCATTTTTAAGTGATACGGGGTCTTACTTCTTTACTGCACCGACCTTTATTGCCATTGCTTCGTTCTTGTTGTTTAGCCGCCAGATTCTGGATTTGCCCCGCAATAATCCCCGCTTGAGTCGGGTTTATCTGTTATCAGCCGTGGTTTGTATGGCCATGATTGCCATCACCGGGGCCATTCCGGGAGGATCGGTGCTGCCCAGCTGGTTAGGTTTGGGGTTATATCTGTTGGAAATTCCGGTCAGTTTGTGGCTGGCGTTTCGAGGCAACAGGATTGCGTTGTATTTTGGTGTGTTGCATGTCATTGCCTTGTTTACGCAAGCCTGGAACTGGTGGCATGTGGTTTTTAGTGCGCAGGTTTGGGATACCTCGCAAGACCTGTACATGGGCTTGATCAGCCTGCAACTGATTTTCCCGGTATCGTGGTTGCAGGCTTTGCGTGTGCGTTTTCTACGCGAACAGGTCAAGCAGGCGGCGGCAGAACACAAGGCTAAAGACGAATTCTTGGCCGTCATGAGCCATGAATTGCGCACGCCTTTACATGCCATTGTTGGTTTGACCGGGTTGTTGCGGCTGGGTTCACAGGCGGAAAAGCAGGGTGAATACCTGGAGCGCTTGCATACTGCCGCCCAGCACCAGTTGCATCTGGTAGGCAATATCCTCGATATGGCGAAAGCTGCCAGCCATACCCTGCAACTGGACTGTCGGCCTTTCCGGCTGGATCTTGCCATCCACTCGCTGCTTGCCATGGTGCAGCAGGCCGCGTGCCAGAAAGGGCTGGAGCTTGTCCTGCAACTGGACGGGCTGGAAGGTGTGACGCTGCTGGGTGACAGGCTCAGATTGACGCAGGTGCTGATGAACCTGCTGGGGAATGCAGTCAAGTACACCCGCTACGGTTACGTTACCCTGACGGTTGTGGTCAGCCCGGTGTCTGACGGGCGCTGCCGGGTACGCTTCGTGGTGGCGGATACCGGTATCGGCATCCCGCCGGACAAGCTGGGACACTTGTTTGAACCGTTTTCGCAGGTCGCCGGGCAGGCGGTGCTGCAACAGGGCGGGGTCGGCTTGGGGCTTGCGATCAGCAGGCAACTGGTGGAAGCCATGGGGGGCGCATTGACGGTGGCCAGCCAGCCGGGCGAAGGCAGCGAGTTTGCCTGTGAAATCACCTTTGCAGTGCCTGAGGCGGGGCTGGAAACTGCCTCGGAGGCCATGACACAACACGCCTTGCCGCCGGGTTTGCGGGTGTTGCTGGTGGATGATTCAGAAATCAACCGTTTCGTAGGCGTGGAAATGCTGCACAATCTGGGGGTGGAGGATGTGGAGCTCGCTCCGGATGGGGAGGCTGCCATCCTGCAACTCCAGCAGCAGGATTTCGATGTGGTGCTGCTGGACATCAGTATGCCGGGGATCGATGGCTTTGCGGTGACGCGCTGGGTGCGTCGTCATGGGCGTGATCCTCAGGTTCCGGTCGTCGCCCTGAGCGCGCATGTGTTGCCGGGTGTGCAGCAGGAGGGCATGGCGGCGGGGATGGATGCATTTCTGGGCAAGCCGTTTGAGTACGCTGAACTGGTGGTGGCAATCCTGGGCGTGTTGTCAGGTGGGCGGGGGGATAACGAGGGTCGATAGCGCTTCCAACTGCTGCTGGCAGGTATCGGCAAGCGTGTTGCGGAAAGCCTCTGTCCTGGTTGCCGGGTTGGCGGCTTCGAGTTGCAGGAGCAGGGGCAGCATCGCATCCAACCCTAGCAGTTTGGCCACGGAGAGCAGTTTGTGCGCTTGCCGGGCAGCTGCTTGCCATTGCTGGTTTTGCAGCAGCGTGTCAAGAGTGGCGTAATCCCTGTTGAGTTCCGGGAGCATTTTGCGCATGAAGACGGACAGTTGCTGCGGGTTGAGTTTGTTACCCAGAGGCATGGTTGGCGTTGGCGTGTTGCTCATGCTCCGGGACTCAGGCCAGCAGGCCACGTTGGCGGGCAGCCTTGACGGCTTCGACCCGGTTTTTGGCTCCCAGGGCTTGGAAGATATTGTGCATGTGACGCTTGACTGTGCCTTCAGCCAGATTCAGTTCGAGGCTGATTTGTTTGTTGCTGTGTCCCTGTGCCAGCAGTTGCACGATGGTGTACTGGCGTTGGGTGAGCGATGATTTGACTTGGCAACCGGAAGGGATAGCCATGTTCTCCCATAGCTGGCTTGGCAGGTAGGTTTTGCCGCTGCTGACCAGTGAGATGGCATGTTGCAACTCTTCCGCGCAGAGCAGTTTGGGGATGTAACCCTTGATGCCAAGCTGGAAGGCGGACTGGATAACTTCAGGGGCGGTGGTCGCTGACAGGATGCATACCGCCAGTGCGGGGTGCGTTGCCGACAACTGTCTGATTTCATCTGGCCAGGGTTGGTAGCCGGGCATTCCCAGATCGAGCAGGGCCAGGTCAATGGGTTGCTGGTTCAGGATGCGGTGGACTTCATGCCAGTCGCCAGCCTGATGCCACTCGAAATGGGGGAACTGCGTGCTTATTAGCATGATCAGGCATTCCCTGAACATGGCATGGTCATCGGCCAGTAGCAATCTCATTCACCTATCCCCTCAGAAACGTCGGTTCAGCTCAAGCCTGAAGCCCTCGCGGCCACCCAGTTCCGCGCTGGTGCGTAAAGACAGGTCGTTACCCAGTCTGGCGTAGTATCCGGCCTGCCAACTGGTGGCGTGTTTGTCTTTCAGGCCGATGTTAGCAGTTACTTCCCCAAACGGGGTGGTGGTTTTGCCGACGTAGTTGCCGTCACCCTGCTGGTAGCGCAAGGCCAGGCTGAATGCGCCAACGGGGGTTGTGACCCCGGCCATCGGCATCAGTGATTGGAAAGTGTTGGTTTCCTCAAAGGCGTCTGCCTTATAACGAGTGAATGTATAGGTGATTGTGCTGAAATACTGGTCTTTTCTGGCGACCGCAGTCCCACCCAGGCTGTAAATGCTGCCATCAGCGTCAATGCGCACATCAGGCAGGTTTAAGCCCGGTAAAACAGGCAGTTTGGCTGTGCCTTCTCCCGTCATTTTACCAACCGAGCCAAACAGGTTGATATTGGGGGTCAGCCAGCGGTCGAGTTTGAGGGTGGCGGATTGCACGTCACTGCTGGCCGCGATCCGTTCTTTCACATTGGCTAAGGGCGTGAGTGCGGGGTGGCTGAAGCTCAGGCTAGTCAGGTCGTAATCCTGTTGGCGGGTTTCAAGATTGAGGGATATACCGGTTTTTTTTACGGGCATTTCGGTTGTTTGGGCGTTTGCAACCATGGAAGGTAGTAACAGGCACATGCCTGACAGTAAGTGACGGATTATTACCAGCATAAAAAACTCGCAAGTTCTACTCGGGGTGGCGGCAACTATAGCATGAGATAAGCATTTTTCATGATTTTCATACATCCAATGTGGCAGAAAATACAACTTTAGATGTACGCCGTGTATCTTTGGTTGGATTGCTGAATATTAGGTTAATGGCTAATCTTTGTATGTGGAAATTAATCGTGTAAGTCGATAGGGTGACTTACATTGATATTGATTTATGTTTCTTGGGGTGCAATACATGATTAAGTATTCAATTGTTCTCTTGGTTTTAGTGTTCTCTTTATCAGCTTGTACTGATGAAGCCGTCAAGCAGCCGCCTTCAGCCCCAGAGGCTGCAATAGCTGGCGGGTATTCCAGAATCACCAATCCTGATGCGGATGAGGAATTGTTCCAGGTGACTAAATTCCTTGGTTCCGAGATTGGTCTACAAACGGGCAACACGTCCATGGGCGTGGAAAAAGTGTTGGAGGCATACCGTCAGGTGGTCGCTGGCATCAATTACCGCGTGAAGTTGCAGATGACGGATGGTTCACAGTATGAGGCGGTCGTTTACATGGACTTGAAAGACGAAATTAGTTTGACCAGTTTGGAAAAACTGTAAATTTTTAGGCTCATTATGTGTTTCAGGGTCTTAGCCCATCAGCAGGGACAACAAGGAATGTAGAGCAGCTTGTCCGCGTTTCCTGATGTTGTGCAGGCACTCGAAGAAGGCGAGGTAACACGGCAGTTTTTCCTGGGAAATGCCCCGGTGCGGGCGTAACCATGAACGTAGCAGCGACCAAAAACCTTGGCTCTATGTGGAATACCGTGGGTAACTGAACTCCAGTTTGCCGCACAGGAAGTAAACCATGTTGATGAGGTTGTGGGTATTGCGGAACCCCCGCGCCCGCCGTTTGGCCAACTGTATTTTGTGGTTGATGCCTTCGAGGATGCCGTTGGAGATGTGTGATTCAACGAACCGGATGATCCCCGACCAGTGCGCCCGGACGGTGTTGGCAAACGTCTGGAAGGCCGGGATGCCAGCAGAATCCACCTCATCACACCATTGTTGCAGGAAGGCTTCCGCCGTTTTCCTGTCGGGCATTGTCCACAGGTCGTTGAACAGCACCTTGAGACGGTGGGCAGTACCCAGCGTGGGGTAGAGGGTGATGAACGCTGCCAGTGACTGCTCCTGCTGTTCTGACAGGTTATCGTAGTTTTTCAGGAAGGTGTACTTGTGGCCTTTGAGGTCGGCATGTTCCTTGCGCTCCAGCTTGCGCACCTTGTCCATGGCCTTGTTCAGCAACTGGGTGACGTGGAAATGGTCAAAGGTGATGGCGGCATCCGGGAAGGCTTCCCTACTCCGGCAATGAATGCAGGCGACAGGTCAATGCTGACATCGGTGATTTGTGACGGTTTCACCTCATGGCTGGCTAGGTGTTTCTGGATCTGGGACAGCGTTTCCTTGCCCTTGCCTTCGGTGGCATGGGCGACGCGGCGGGCATCCAGGTCAACCCCCACGGTGATGTAGTTGTGCCCTTTGCGGGTGGAGGTCTCGTCCACCCCCAGCCGGGTGATGCCGGACGGGTCATCCTGCTGGCGGCCTTCACAAACCCAGTGGTTGAACACCGTCCAGATGCGTTGCGGGTTGACCCGCATCAGTTCCGCCACCCGGTTGACCGGCATCTCCCGTTCGATCAGTGCCATGGCCAGCGCCTCAAACAGCAGCGTGAAGCCACTTCCGGGACGCGCCCAGGGGACGGCAACCGTCTCAACCTGACCCGATCCGGTGCGGATGCGCGGGACACGGCAATGCAGGTAACAGGTATGCTCAAAGAAGTTCAGGTGCTGCCAACGCCGCTCCACCGTGTCATGCACCGGGCAAGGTTCCCCGCTTTGGTCGGCAAAACGGCTGCCACGCGCGAAGCTGATACGGATGTGCAATTCCTGGCGTCCTTCCGTCCCGCTGAAGTCGATGCTGTCCACCTGCCAAGGTGAGGTCAGCCCCAAGGCCATTCCAAATAGTGTGTCGCTGTTCATACCCTTAGGATAATCTACCCACTACGATTCACATAGAGCCAAAACCTTCCATGGTGTTGACGTGGACTTCATGGAAACCGTCGCCATCCTCATCACGGGCATATTCACCCGCGCCGTGGTTGACTGTCTTATGATCGTAACCCCACTCTTCCAACTGGCTGTAAATGCTGTACTCGTCGGTATACACCAGCGTGCCAGCCGCCACGGCTTCCAGTATCAGGGGCTTGATCGTGGCCTGTTTGACGTTCGCCAACATACGGATCACTACCTCCCCAGAGCGTTGGATCATGCCAAAGATGGGCGGTTTGTCTTTCTCCAGCGTGCCGCGCCCCGGTGCGCCTTTCAGCCCCCGCCACCGCCCCTTGCGGCCTGCACGCATAACGGCTGCCGGGTGTCCCTTATGCCCAGCTTTGACGTAAACTTCATCCAATTCAACATTCCCAGACAGGCTTACCGGTGTTTTTTTCTCAATACCCTGCCGTAACTGGCCCGTCATGGCCTGCACATCGTCTTTGTTCAATCCCAGTTCGTGGGCGATTTGCTGGTTGGACAGGTTCAGCGGCATCAGGTACAGGCATAATATCCATACCTTCAGCGGCTGATGATGCCCCTCAAACACCGTCCCCGTCAGGTCATCAAAACGCTTGTTGCAACCTTTGCACTGGTAGCGTTGCCGTTCCGGCTGCCGGTCATCTTTGCCCCGGCGGATGGTTTCCCGTGAACCGCAATGCGGGCACACCACCCCATCAGGCCAGTGCAACGCGCGGACTTGCTGGTAGCAGGCTTCATCACTGGTCAGGCTGGCTATGCTGATCAAACTCCCCACCGGCTTCCCTATTCTGGCTTATCGGATGGTTATCAGTTGGGGGAGGTCGTTGCCAATTTCAAGGGGCATTCGGCAAGACCCCGAAACACATAATGAGCCAATTTTTATTGTTCCCCCAATCCGTATATTTATTTAGGAGTGTCTTATGAAAAAACTGTTCCTTGCCTCTGTATTGCTGGCATTTTCTGGTGTGGCTACTGCTGGTACTGGTTTGAATTGTACAGATGAAGATGTCTTGAGTGACCCTAATAATCTGGATATTTGCGAAGCACAAGTTAATAGCGGATTGAATGGTGCTTACAAACAATTGCAAGATCTTCATAAAGACGATAAGGCTAAAATAGCTGCCCTGAAAAAAATGCAGCTTGGCTGGATTCAGATGCGTGATGCACAATGTGATTTTGAAAGCCGTAATTCTGCTGGCGGCGGCGGTGTTGCCCAAACAGCGATGCGTTGCATTATCCGCATGACCATGCAGCGTGATGAAGAGTTGCAAAACCTGTAATCAGGTTTATTGTTTCCTCCTTCTTGGCCATTTGTTGTTTTTGATGAATGGCCATTTTAAATAAGGCGTTGATAAGTGCTGCTTGTTTTGGGTGGCAAGGGGTTTTTTGTATGAAAAATTCAGTATTGAAGGTAATGGCGGTAGTTTTGCTAATGGGGGTGGCGGGTTTGGCGCATTCCGCTTCTTGTGCCAAAGGTGTTTGCGTAGTCCAGCAGGGTGACACTTTAGGGTCAATTGGCCAGCAGGTAAACTTTTCCTGGCAACAACTGATGAAAATAAATGGTATCACTGATGTCAAAAAAGTCATGGTCGGCCAGAAGATAAAGTATGCTGCAGATAAAGCTGCCAGTAGCAAACAGACTCCTGCTACTCCTACAGGCGGTGTTTCCTGGTCTGGGGTTCCACGTCAGTCGGTACATTATGTGATGGCAGGTGATACGCTGTATTCCATCTCACGAGCAACCGGTGTTAGCGTGGAGAAGCTGATTAGCTTAAACAGCCTAAAAAAACCTTATGGTATCAGGGAAGGACAGCTTCTGAATACTTCAGATGTTATGTATGACTGAAATACCCAGTGGTAATTAAATCTCCGGTATTGGTGTGATTGATATTATTTAAATATCGGTCGGTTTTAGGGGAAGATGAGTATATGCAGTGAGTGTATGGCTTGTTCAGTTGGGGTTCTGGTAATGAAGTTTTATGTCAATACTTTCCGAAATATGGGGATGCAGTTGGGTGTTTTGTGCCTGACCATGATGTTGGTGGGTTGTGGCAGCGGTGGCAGTAATGCTGCCGCCGCCAAACACACGGTGCTGGTTTATATGGTTGGCTCTGATCTTGAAAGCGATGGGGGGGCTGCCACTGCTGATATAGCCGAAATGGTGAAAGTGGGTTCATCTGATAACGTGAAAGTCGTGTTGGAAACTGGCGGGGCGGATACTGATGGCTGGCGCACCGTCAAGCGTCGTTTAGTGCAACAGGGTGGTGTGCAAACCTTGGCGGATCTCGGTAGCCTGAACATGGGGCTGTCCCAAACCTTGCAAGACTTCGTGACCTGGGGTATCCAGACCTATCCGGCGGACAAGTATACGCTGGTGATGTGGAATCATGGTGGCGGTTCGGCAACGAATGATGGAGAAGTGTATGGGTTTGATGAAGTACACGGCTATGATGGTTTATCCCTGCCGGAAATCGACCAGGCACTGAACACCAGTCTGGCGGTTACGGGTAAGCAGTTTGAGGTCATTGGGTTCGATGCCTGCCTGATGGCGACTATGGAAGTGGCCAATATTGCCAGCCGTTATGCCAATTATTTGGTCGCATCCCAAGAAACTGAGCCGGGAACCGGATGGGACTATACGGCTTGGCTGCAAGCCTTGCAGCAGGATTCCGGTATGAAAGGTGATGCATTAGGTTCGGTCATTGCCGATAGCTATCTGGCTTCTAATCAGGACGCATCGGGTATTACCTTGTCGGTCACTGATCTTGGCAAGGTAGAGGCGCTGATGGCAGGTGTTGGCACACTGGCGGGCAAGGCAGAGACAAGTCTCATGACCAATGGTTCCAGCGCCCGCTTGCCGTTGGCCAAGGCTAGAAATCTGTCGGCTAGTTACGGCAAGAATCCTGTCAGGGGTAACTATCTGGATATGGTTGACCTGAAACACCTGGCACAAAACCTTGTCGGTGTTTATCCGGCAGAAGCGGCTAATATCACCAGGTTGCTGGATGAGGCTGTTGTTTATAAAGTGGGCTCGCCTGACCAGCACTATTCCCATGGTTTGGCGGTATACATGCCGCACCGGCAAATTGACAGCAGCGATGTCAGCAAGCAGCAGACGCTCCAGAATATTTTACGCCATTATGCAGATAGCAGTGCGCCACCCAGTTGGCAAAAGCTGTTAAATGACTATGTGCAAGATGCTTACAATGACACCTTGCCACCTGTTTTTCAGAGTGAAAGCCGCGTTGGCGATACCATTAGTGCGACAGTGGCGGATGAGGATCTGGCGCAGGTGGTGGTCATGATGGGCGAGCGACTGCCCGGCAATCAGATACGGGTGTGGCGGCTGGATTCCCCGGATACGATGGATACCTCTGGCAAAACTACTGCTGGGTTGGAACTGGGCGCCATTACTTTGGATGGGCATCCGGTTGCGGTCTATTTGGTTGATACTGATCCAGTCAGCAAAGATGAGTATTACGACATTCCTATCACTTATAATGGTAAAGAAGCGGCGTTACGGATCAAGATGGATGACTCAGAAGCCAGCGAGCCGGAACCGGTAGGTTTGCTGGTACAGGATGAGAGTGGGGCGGCACCTCGTGTTGAAGAGCCTGAGTCAGGTGCGATCATTCAGCCTTATGTCCAGATCATCAGTCTTGCAGATGGGGAGGATACACTGGAGCCTTACGGGGAAAGTTTTGTGTGGTCGGAAGATGACGATATGGATTTTTCCATCGAGGAACAGCCGCCGGGTACTTATGTCTTTATGATGATGGCGGAGGATTTTTCAGGCAATCTCGGGTTAGGTGAACCCTACACGATGACCTCGCCTTAAAAAGTACGGCTTGTGACGTTTTGGAGGGGCAGTCGTTTTTATGACTGACCCCGTTATGGGTTATTTTTTGTTTGAGTGTTTTTATTGAGGAGAGTTATTCATGTTGGTTAAGACTTTTAGTATTTGTGTAATGGCGCTGACCGTATTGGCTACGCCGGTATCATCCATGGCAGATAATGATATGATTATTATACGCCAGATTGAAAAGACGCCGGAAGTTTTTGCCAAGGAGGTGGAGGATTATGCCAAAAAACGGGAATGGAACTTTTTAGGGGCACACAAGGTAAAAAAGGGCGAGATTACACTGGTAAAGTTTTGTGTTGCTGAAGTGGGTAAGCAATTGTGGAAACAAGGTCTGCAAATGAGCGCTTTGGCACCATGCGGTAACATTGGCGTTTACCAAAAAGATGGCAAAACAGAAATTTCTGTCTTGAATCCACGTTATATGAATATTTTGGCTCCTAGTGCAGAAATGGAAAAGCTGAGTGCGGCTGCTGAAAAAGACGTTATGGAAATGCTGGATGCGCTTGCTAAGTGATTTGCTGCAAGCCTATCAGTTTTTAAAGTAATAGAGTGTTATAAACAGGGGTGGGGTTTTATGGAAGTATTCTTGGGGAACAGAAGCCTTAGTGCTTTTGTAGTGGTTTCCGTATTGATGGGTGCTGAAACGGCATACGCTGGTGGTATTGGGGAACGTTATCTGGCAGTGGATGCTGGTATCACTGAAAACAGCGATAATACCGATTTGTATTATTTCGACGCTGGTTCTGGGGATTATTTGGCAGAACGTGCTGATCAGGCAGTCGGGGTTCGCGCCGGTTACAGGGTAACGGATAAGGTGGCGATTGAAGCCGGGTATGTGGATTTGGGGAGAACTTTTGATGCTGTAGAATATCCAGATGGCCTATATGGCATGGGTGAACAAAAAACCAGAGCCTTGACATTAGGTGTGGTTGGCTCTGCGGCGTTAGGTCATCAGGTGAGTGCTTATGCTAAAGCAGGGGTTGCCTATTATCAATCTAAAGCCACTTATGATGATGTGTTGTTACCTGCTGAACTCAAAGTATCCGATACCGGGTTTACACCGACTGTAGGTTTGGGAGTGGGTTATCGTTTGTCGAATCACTTGGCTGTGAATACGGGATTTGATTATTACCATGAGTTAGGTCAGCGGGAAGACCTGTTTGATAATGCTGATAATAGCCTTGAAACAGTTAAAAGCAGTACGGGCGTGTTGTCTTTAGGGCTGGGTTATAGTTTCTAGTGTTAATAATTGAGGGTGGCAGTGCTACTGTCGGCGTATTGATTAAGGGCTTTTATAAACAGGAAAATAGATATGTATACGATAAAGCATTTAAAGCTGAAGGTATTGTCAGCACATATTGCGGCTGCCGTGTTAGTGACGGCTTGTGGTGGCGGGAGTTCAGGTGGTGGCAATACCACGCCTAGTGTGGCGACCGTATCCGCTCGTCTTGCCTCACCGGCTATTGAAGGGCTGGCTTATGTCGGCAGCCAGTCATCGTCCGGCAAAACCGGCGCTACCGGCGAATACAGTTGTCAATCCGGCGAAACCGTCAGTTTCAAGCTGGGCAGTGTGGTACTGGGTAGTGTTACTTGCCCACAGGCTTCAGGGCAGGCTACCAGTCTGTTCACGCTGGCGGGTGGCGGCGTTACCCCGGATACGCTGCTGGCCGATATGAAAAAAGCGTCTGGTACGCTGGAGGTGTTGGCTTTTGACCAATGGGCTAACCGCCTGACCTTGCTAGCGTCACTGGATAGAAACGATGACCTGACGGATGGGGTGCAACTGCCAGCCGGTTTGGATGTATTACCATTCCTGCAAACCGGGCGCGTCAAGTTTGACCAAGACGCTTCCTTGTTTGAACCGCAGGTACGGCAGGTGCAGCTACAGGCAGCCAAAGCCGGTTTGTATCAACATGAGTTATACGTTTCATGCCCGTCTCCGCTGTTAAAGGAACTGGAAGCGGGGTCTAGTGGGACGCTGCGTTTCCCCGGTTATGATGTAACGGCGGTTGACCGTAATGCCGGGGAGGAAAAGTCGGTTGTGTCCCATGATGACCAAGGGCGTGTCAATCATGTGGTGAAAACAGCAGCCAACGGCGATAAGACCGAGATTTCCATCGTACACGAGGCTGAAGGCAGAGCAACCTCAGAAACCCAAGTGTCTGCAATCGGTAAAAATGAACATCAGATGCAATATGATGCTGAGGGTGGCATGGTCAGGGAGGTATTTATTACCTTTGCTCCTGATGGCAGCAAGCAGCAGGAAATGGTGATCAGCCGCACGTTTGATGCTAACCACTATCTGGTTCAGGAAAATACAACGACAGATGATTTCCGGGCGAACACTCGAAATGTCAAGGCGCACACCTATTATCCTGATACCCAGTTCAACCGTATCGGTAATGAGCTGTTGGTGGAAAAGGTGACCATGAATGGGGATACCCAGGAATACCGGACGACTACCCAACGGACATTTGACGCAGCCGGTAATGTCACCAGTGGCACTTCGGAAGAAAGGGATGCGGGTGGCGCTCTGCTCAGCAAAAAGGTTGAGAACTACGCCTACAATGACGATGGTCGTGTGACCCAGCGGGAGTATCTGGTTCAGGATGCCAGCGGCAATACCCTGTCCGGTAATTACACTAACTTGACCTATACGGCGGAAGGCTACCCCAGGACTGAAGAGCGTGTTTACAAAGTCAATGGGAATGAAACCGGGCGTTATAAGGATACCTTCCAATATGACAACAATGGCGCAGCGCAGAAAGGCAAATTGACCACCAAGATTCGCGTGCATTACCACCCTGATTATGAGGGGGGTAAGAGTCCGACACGGGTCTTCCAATTGACGTATGCTTACAATGACCAAGGGGTGCGCACAACCGTCAAGGAAAAAACCACGGAATATCAGGATGGCAACGGTGTGAAACTGGCGACGCCAGTTATTACCTCATCGGTGGAACAGTGGGAATATGATGCCAACAACAATCCGGTCAGCATTAAACACGACGAGAATGGTGATGGCGTATTTGATAACACCAAATCTTATACCTGGCAGCCGTTTTCTACTTTGGGTGCACGGGAGATTTGCTCAAATTATGACTTGTTCCCTAACCATGACAGCGAATGGCAGGTCAGCAGTGCTTCTGATGACGGCGGGGAAGTTGCTTTACAGCCTATGACGCCTTCTCAGGGGGACAATAATGGGTTGATATGGTTGTTGTTGATTTTTGGTTAAATGAAGTTATCCAAGTATTTAGTAGGAAGACTCAACATTGCCGCCTGTGAAAGCAGGCGGTTTTTTTCAAGAAAGGTCATGATGATGGATAAAGCGCTAACAATGACAATGTTGCCTGCAAACGAAGGTGATTGCCTGCTGATCACTTACGGTGCAGACGACGACAAAAAACATGTTCTGATTGATGGTGGGCTTGCCTCGACTTATAAAAAGGCTATCAAGCCGTATCTTGCCGAGCATGGCATTCACGAACTGGAATTATTAGTGGTTACGCACGTTGATCGTGACCATATTGAGGGCGTGTTGTCTCTGCTCAAGGATGATTCCCTCGCGATAAAGGTCAATAACATCTGGTTTAACGGCTGGTATCATTTGATTGGTACGACACCCGCCCCACCTGCACCCGTAGAGCCGGTGACAGCACTTGACCCTGATGAACCCGCACCCGTGTTCGGGGCAGTTATGGGGGAGGAACTCAGCCCGCTGATCCAGCAAAAAGGCTGGGCGTGGAACCGGCAGTTTGGCGGGGCGGCGGTCGAGTTGTCTAGCGTGCCGGACAACATCATCCGTTTCGGCGACTTGCAACTGACCCTGCTTTCGCCCAGCCGCAAAAAGCTGGAGGAAATGATCCCCGTGTGGGAGAAAGAATGCGGTCAGGCGGGCATGGTTCCCGGTTTCCCTCATATCCCGACGCCAGCGGGCAGGTCCATTTTGACGGAAGCCGAAAAGTTGCAGATCGACATTGATGAGTTGGCGGAGCAAACAACCAAAAAAGATCCATCCAAAGCCAATGGTTGCAGTATTGCGTTTATGCTGGAATATCAGGGCAAAAAATTCCTGTTATCCGCTGACGCCCACCCTGATTTGCTGGAATCGGAACTGAAGCGTCTGGGCGCGTCAGTTGACAACCCGCTCAGTGTTGACCTGTTCAAGATTCCCCATCATGGCAGCCAGAATAATCTGTCAAAAACCTTGCTGGAACTGCTGGATTGCAAACATTACCTGGTTTCAACCAATGGCAACCGTTTCCGGCATCCTGATGATGTAGCCATGGCCAAGCTGGTCAAGTTTGGTACTGCGGGTTCCACCCTGCATTTCAACTACAAAACCCGCTTTAACCGCCATTGGGAAAAAGCCGAATGGCAAGAAACTTATAACTACCGCATTGAATTCCCGGCAGAAGGCGAGAGTGGCTATAAATCGTTAAGCTTCTGAGGGAATTTTTCAACACAATTCATGTTTATTTGACAAGGGAGATACACACGATGAAATCTGCATGGTTGGTCATGGGAGTCAGTGTTTTGCTGACATCATGCGCGACATTGGAACCGGAAGAATGCAAAACCGCCGACTGGACGAAGCTCGGTTACGCTGACGCCATGGATGGTAGCAGCATGCGCTTGGGTGATTACGGCAAGGATTGCGCCAAAGCTGGGGTGACACCCGACCAGAATGCTTATATGACTGGCTATAACAGCGGTGCAAAAGCCTTCTGCACCTACGACAGGGGTGTTGAGGTGGGGGAAAAAGGCAAGTATGTCTCTGACATTTGCAGCAAGCCAGGGCTGGCCGAGGATTTCAACCGTGGTTTGGCTAAAGGCAAAAAGCTGAATGAAAAGCAGAAAGAGATCAGCCGCAAGGAAGATGAGCGCAGCAAGATTGAACAGAAGCTGAGTGACATCAAGGCTGGAAAACTGCAATCCTCCGCCCAGGAAGTTGATCTCATGCACCGGGAAAAGGGGTTGGTCGAGAAGGAAATTGAAGCTCTCAAGCGGGAAAAGGAAAGCATTAGCCTTTAAGTCTCCGCAGTCTTGCTGATATATGGCGAGAATTGCACATTCATCCTGTTGTTGGTGTCAGGCTCAGTTCCTGCCTTGACGCCAACTTTCTGGTATTTTGTCTGGGGAAAGGATGAGTATCCTATAATAACTGCTGGTCAAAGCTGAAAGGATTGCGATTGGAGCCGTACATGAAACAACTCGTCTGGGGTTTGTGCCTGTTGGGAATGAGTGTGCCGGGGGGGGCGGCATTCTTCCAGCAAACCGAAGAGGATGTGGCTGCCAAAAGCGAATCCCCCGTCAAGGTCAGTATTCAGGGGGCTGATACCGCGCTGGCGGATAACTTGCGTGCCTTTATGCCATCACTGCGTAACCTGAAATGTGATTCTTCCAGTGCCAGGGTGGGGCGTTTTATCGAATCTGCCGAAGAAAAATTGCAGGAAGGCGCGCAGGCGATGGGCTATTACGATGCCCGTTTCAAGGTGATTTCCACGCAGCAGGCCAATTGCTGGGCGTTGAATGTGGCCGTGCAGCCGGGGCAGCCGGTCAAGATTACCCAGGTCGAGATCGAGCTGAGCGGGGAGGGCAAGGATCTGAAGGCGTTCCGCGATATTGCCGCCATTCCCCCCTACCAGTCGGGTGATGTATTTGTGCACCAGCCCTACGAAACCTTCAAGGCCAATCTGAGCCGTACCGCCAACAACCTCGGCTTTTTCGATGCGGAATACCCTGTGCATGAAATACGGGTCAACCCCGACACCCGTCAGGCGCAGGTCGTGCTGCATTTCGACACCGGCGCGCGTTACCAGATCGGTAAAGTGAGCGTAAGGCAGGATGTGTTGGCCGAAAAATACCTGAACCGTTATTTGCGGGTGCATGACGGCGATACCTACAATGCCGAAAACCTGTTGAAACAGCAACAGATTCTGGAGGGCAGCGGTTATTACAGCGATGTGCAAGTGAGCGGGGATTACCAGGATGCGCAAGGCGGCCTGGTGCCGGTGGAAATCGAAGCGCAGCGGCGCAAGCGTTACACCTACACCGGCCAGTTTGGTTATGGCACTGACACTGGTTTCCGGGTCGAAGCGGGGATGGATATTCACTGGGTGAACGACAAAGGGCATCAGCTCCAGGCCGATGCGCAAGTGGGGCAGGCCGAACAGTCGGTGGAGGCAACCTACAAAGTACCGCTGTGGCATCCCGAACACGAATACACCAGCCTGTCCGCTGGTTGGCAGCATAGTGATAACGATGATATTGAAAGCAAGGGCATCAAGGTCGGGCTGGACTACAATCGCCGCGCGGCAGATGACTGGCAGCAGACCGTTTTCATCAACTATCTGGATGAAACTACCCAGGTGACGGGGGAGCCGGAAACCCGTTCCCAACTGGCACTGGTGGGTGCAAGGGTGAAAAAAACCAAGACCGACGATCTGCTGTTCCCCGCTAAGGGCTGGCAGCTGGCGGCGGAAGTACAGGGGGCTAAAGAAGGTGTGTTAAGTGATCAGAACCTGTTGCAGGGCAAAGTGAGCGGCAAATACCTGCAAACCTTGCGTCATAATGACAAGCTGCTTCTGGAAGGCGCGGTGGGCACGACCCTGACGGATGACCTGAACGAAATGCCTAAATCGCTGCGCTTCTTCGCCGGTGGCCAGAATTCGGTGCGTGGTTACGATTTTGAATCCCTCGGTGAAACCAATGCGGCGGGTGACGTGATCGGTGGCAAGCATTTGTTAACCACCAGTGTTGAATACGAGCACCCGCTGGCGGATAAATGGAGCGCGGCGGCTTTCGTCGATGCCGGTAATGCCTTCGACGATTGGGGTAGTGTGGATATGAAAGTGGGCGCGGGTGCTGGGGTGCGTTACAAATCCCCGCTGGGGCCGATCCGTGCCGACCTTGCCTCCCCCAAGGATGACCCCGGCGACGTGCATTTCTACTTCAGTCTGGGGCCTGACTTGTGAGGAACTGGCTGAAATACCTGTTGGTGCATCCGCTGGCGGTACTGTTGTTTGGGGTATTGCTGGTGCTGACGCTGGTTGCTTTCCTGGCGCTGACCCGTACCGGTACGCACTGGCTGCTGGGTGGTGCGCAACGGTTTGTGCCCGAGCTGCATCTGGAAGGGGTGGATGGCGCACTGGCGCACGGCCTGACGTTGGACAAACTACGTTGGCAGGATACCAGCGTGGAGGTGGAAGCCAGCGGCGTCAAGCTGCAAAACGAACTTGATTTCGGCACGCCTTCCACCTTGCGGGTTGAAAACTTGCACGCTGAGCGGTTGTTGGTGCGCCCGCTGCATACGGCGGAGACGGCACAAGGCGACAAGCCATTCGAACTGCCGACCATTGTGTTACCGTTCAACATCGACGCCCGCAAAGTCAGTATTGGCGAGCTGGAAATCGACACGGGTGGGCAGCCCCTGCAATTCCGCGATGTGACCCTCAGCGGGCGCACCCGTGACGGGCGTTTGCAGATTGAAAGCCTCAAGGCGGAAACCTACGATGCAGAGGGCAAGGCCGACCTTGACCTGACAGGTACGATGGATCTCGGCAAGCCACATGAACTGGATGCAACCATCAAGCTTGATTCCGATAGTCGGGTATGGGGTGTGGGCAAGGGCACTATCCAGCTGGGTGGTGAATTGCAGCACTACGACCTGGATGTGGATGCAGACTGGAAATATGCCGCTTACCCACGCTATCAGGGCAAGTTGCAAGGCAAGGGCACGTTTGCCGGGCTGGATATCAGCAGCCTGCAACTGGATGGCGAGGCTGGCAAAGTCAACGCCAGCGGCCATATCGGCTGGCAGGCTGGTTTCCACTGGGAGGCAAAACTGGATGGGCAGCAGGTCAACCCCGCCCCGTTCGCGCCCGAATGGCCTGCCGATCTGGCGGTAGCGTTAACGTCCAGCGGTAAACTTGCGGAAGGCAAGACCGACATTGCGCTGGATATTTCCCGTTTGCAGGGCAAATTGCGCGAGTATCCGGTGGATGTCAAAGGGCAGGGCGACTGGAACGGCAAGCTGCTGGCATTGCAGTCGCTGGATGCGCGGGTCGGCGATAATAGCCTGAAGGCTACTGGTAGTGCCGGCCAGCAACTGGATGTTAAGTGGCAACTGGATGCCCCCAAACTGACTCAGCTTTACCCCAAAATCAAGGGGCAGGCCAAAGGCAACGGCGTGCTGCGTGGCCAGCCGGATGGCTCGCAACTGCAACTGGATGTGGCGGAACTGTCGGGCAAGGTGGAAGGTTACGACCTCAACGCCAAGGGCAAACTGGACTGGGGCAATGCCAAACTGGCGGCGCAGGATGTACTGATCCAGTCCGGCAACAACCGGCTGGAAGTGTCCGGGCAAGCCACCGAACCATTCGATTTGCGCTGGAAAGTGGACGCGCAGAATCTTGCCAAGGCATGGAAAGGGCTGGAAGGCAGTCTGGTCGGCGAAGGTCTGCTCAAGGGTACGCTGGCCAAACCGACAATTCAGGCTGACCTCAAAGGCAAGGGACTACGCTTTCAAGAATACCGTCTCGGCGCACTGGATATGCAGGTGCAACAAGCCGGTGGGCATTATGACATCAAGGCGCTGCTGAAGGATTTCCAGGCGGGCGACAATGCGGTTGAGTCCGCCAAGCTGGGTGGGCAGGGCACGCTGGAAAGCCATCGCGTAATGGCACAACTTGACCATAAAGCAGGCAAGGCCGCCCTGACCGCCAGTGGTGGTTGGAAGAATGGCCAGTGGCAGGGAACCATTCCGAGCCTGTCTCTGCGGGATACGCCTGCTGGTAACTGGAATCTGACGGAGCCGACCAGGCTGAAGGTTTCCACCAAGGCGTTTTCCAGCTCCAATATTTGCTTGGCAGGGCAGGGCGCGCGCGCTTGTGGCAAGCCGGCCTGGACGCCGCAGGCAGGTTTCAGCATCAGTGGCGTGTTGCAACAGATTCCGCTGGTGATGCTGCGCCCATGGTTGCCGGATACAGTGAAACTGGCTGGCGTGGCCAATGCCGATTACCGTTTTGAACAGCGTGGCGGCAAGCCGGTCGCCGACGTTACTCTGCGCCTGCCTGACAGCACGGTCAGCGTGCGCAACGCCAAGGGCAAGGTGGAAACCTTGCAATACGCCAATGCACTGGCCAATCTTAGCCTCAATGACAGGAATTCTGATGTTAAGGCGCAGCTGGATGTGGTTGGTTATGGCAAGTTGCGGGCAGATGGTACGCTCGACCTGTCGCCGCAGGATGGCAATCACCGCATCAATGCGCGTCTGACGGCGGATATGCCTGATATTGGCTGGATGGAACGTTTTTCCCCACAGATTGACCGTTTGCAGGGCAAAATCGTTGGCAACATCGGTATTACCGGCTTGGTCAGGAAACCGTCTGTCACTGGGGATGTCAGGTTGCTGGATGCGCAGGTGCATTTGCCGGAAGCTGACGTAACCCTCAACAGTATTAATCTGACGATGAAAGCCAATGGCAGTGAGCGGGCGCTGGTCAGTGGCAACTTGCGGGCGGGTGTAGGCACGATGACGGCAGATGGTAGCCTGTCGCTGGCCAACTTGCCCAAGTGGCAGGCCGATATAAACCTGCGCGGTAATAATCTGGCGTTGATGGATACCCACGAGGTGCAAGCGACAGTTTCCCCTGATTTGCAGATTCAGGCCAGCCCTTCAGAAGTGTCAGTTACCGGCAAATTACTGATTCCGGAGGCAACTATCAGTTTGCGTGAAATTCCCCAATCGGCCAGTGCCTTGTCGGATGATGTGATCATTGTCGGGCGTGCCCCGGCGGGTCAGCAGGAACCAGTGGTGCTGGTCAGGGAAGCACCTTTGAACATCAAGCCGAATGTCAGCATTGAACTGGGTGACAAGGTGAAATTCACCGGTTTCGGTCTGGATGCACGTCTGACCGGCAGGCTGCGGGTATTGCGCACCCGTCAGGACATCGTGGCCGAAGGGGTACTGAACGTGATCAATGGTGTTTATAAGGCGTATGGGCAGAACCTGAAAATCGAGCGTGGGCGGCTGCTGTTCAACGGGTCGCTGGATAATCCGGGGCTGGATGTGCGGGCGGTGCGCGAGGTGGATGATGGCGATATCAAGGTTGGTATTGCGCTGCGGGGAACTGTGCAGCAGCCGGAATCGGAACTGTTTTCCAGCCCGCAACAGACGCAAAGCGATACGCTCAGCTATTTGCTGACTGGGCGTGCCTTGTCGGGGGTACGTGGCGGCCAGTCATCCCTGCTGATGGATGCGATTACTGGTCTGGGGATTAGTGGAGGGGATAGTCTGGCGCAACAGCTTGGGGGTGGTCTGGGGTTGGATGAGGTTGGGCTGAAAGCGAAAAATGGCAACTTCCAGCAAAGTGAACTGGCACTGGGCAAACGCTTGGGGCCACGTTTGTATGTGCGCTATATCGTGAGCCTGTTTGATTCCCTGCAACGGGTGGCGATTACTTACCAGATCAACAAGCATTTGCAGGTGGAGGCGCAGGCGGGCATCCAGCAAGGTGTCGACCTGATTTACAAGGTCGACACCAACAAGGGGCCGCTGGGGCCGTAGGCTTAGCAGCCGCGCCCGATGGCGTAATAGGTGATACCTTTTTTCGCCATTTGCTCAGGCGAATACAGGTTGCGCCCATCCACGATTACTGGATCTTTCAATTTGGTCTTGATTGCATCGAAATTGGGGCTGCGGAATTGTTGCCATTCGGTGACGATGGCCAGGCAGTCTGCTCCATTGAGTGCGTCTTCGGCGGTTTTGCAGAGTGTCAGGTCTGCACGTTCGCCATAGATGCGGGTGCATTCTTCCATCGCTACCGGGTCAAATGCCTGTACCTTGCAACCCTGTTGCCACAGCATTTCCATCAAGGTGCGGCTGGAGGCTTCGCGCATGTCGTCGGTGTTGGGTTTGAACGCCAGACCCCAAAGGGCGATGGTTTTGCCTTCCAGCTTGCTACCGTAATGCTTTTGCAGTTTGGCAAATGGTTTTTCCTTCTGACGGTAGTTGACAGCTTCCACTGCTGATAGCAGTTCTGCCTTGTAGCCGATTTCGCGTGCGGTACGTTCCAGCGCCTGTACGTCTTTGGGGAAGCAGGAGCCGCCGTAGCCGCAGCCGGGGTAAATGAAGTGATAGCCGATACGCGGGTCGGAGCCAATGCCGATACGCACTTTTTCGATGTCAGCGCCCAGCAGTTCCGCCATGTTGGCCAGTTCGTTCATGAAGCTGATCTTGGTGGCAAGCATGGCGTTGGCTGCGTATTTGGTCAACTCGGCGGAGCGGATGTCCATCACCACCAAGCGGTCGCGGCTGCGGTTGAAGGGGGCGTACAGTTCGCGTACCAGCTCTGTGGTACGTGGGTTGTCGGCACCGATCACGATGCGGTCGGGTTTCATGAAGTCTTCAATGGCCGCGCCTTCCTTGAGGAATTCGGGGTTGGAAACCACGTCGAATTCGATGCTGACACTGCGAGCTTCCAGTACCGCCTGCATGGCAGCACGCACTTTGTCGGCAGTGCCGACCGGAACGGTGGATTTGTCCACCACGATGCGGTAGCTGTCCATGTGTTCGGCGATGGAACGGGCGACGGTGAGCACGTAGCGCAGGTCGGCGGAGCCGTCTTCATCCGGTGGTGTGCCAACCGCGATGAACTGGAACAGGCCGTGGCGCACGCCTTCTTCAGCGGATAGGGTGAAGTTAAGACGACCCGCTGCAATGTTTTCCTTCACCATATTGTCGAGGCCGGGCTCATGGATGGGAATTTCCCCATTCAGCAACATATTGATTTTACGTTCATCAACGTCCACGCACAGGACATCGTTGCCTACCTGAGCCAGACAGGCTCCCGTGACCAGGCCAACGTAGCCTGAACCGTAAATGGTAACTTTCATGAATGGTTTTCCGGTAAGTGACTGGATTTTTGCATAGGGTGCAAATTATGATTGTTGCGTTTCATTTTTGTGTCAAATTAGGCGACAAGCTTACCAGTTTGGCTGCCGAAAATTAATGACAAATTTCTGGTTTTAGCAGGTTGACATTGACGGGGGATTCACTCACAATGCCTGCCTTTCCAGTCGGAGGGGTTCCCGAGCGGTCAAAGGGGACAGACTGTAAATCTGTTGGCTCTGCCTTCGAAGGTTCGAATCCTTCCCCCTCCACCATATTGGTTTATACGTTCAGCTTGATTCATGTCGTCATGCGGTGCGGTGTGGGTAAACGGCTTCAGGCGGGTGTAGTTCAATGGTAGAACCTCAGCCTTCCAAGCTGATGGTGTGGGTTCGATTCCCATCACCCGCTCCAATTCTGGCTGAGTCGTTTGATAGTTTTTGCTCTTGTAGCTCAGATGGTAGAGCGCACCCTTGGTAAGGGTGAGGTCGGCAGTTCGATTCTGCCCAAGAGCACCAGTTATTAAAGAATTTAACGGGAAGTTATCGGAAATGGCAAAAGGTAAATTTGAGCGCACGAAGCCGCACGTAAACGTAGGTACAATCGGCCACGTCGACCACGGCAAGACGACGCTGACAGCAGCGCTGACAGTGTGTCAGTCCCGCAAGTTTGGTGGCGAGGCAAAAGCCTACGACCAGATTGATGCGGCTCCGGAAGAAAAAGCACGTGGCATCACCATTTCCACGGCGCACGTAGAATACGAATCCGACACCCGCCACTACGCGCACGTCGACTGCCCAGGGCACGCTGACTATGTTAAGAACATGATCACTGGTGCTGCACAGATGGATGGCGCGATCCTGGTTTGTTCCGCAGCTGACGGCCCAATGCCGCAGACGCGTGAGCACATCCTGCTCTCCCGTCAGGTGGGCGTGCCTTACATCGTTGTCTACATGAACAAATGTGACCTGGTTGATGACGAAGAGCTGCTCGAGCTGGTCGAAATGGAACTGCGTGAACTGCTGTCCAGCTACGACTTCCCTGGCGACGACACCCCAATCATCAAGGGTTCCGCACGCTCCGCCCTGGAAGGCGACCAATCCGACATCGGCGAGCCATCCATTGCCCGCCTGATCGAAGCGCTCGACACCTACATCCCTGAACCAGAGCGAGCCATCGATGGTACTTTCCTGATGCCGGTAGAGGACGTATTCTCCATCTCCGGTCGTGGCACGGTAGTAACAGGCCGTATCGAACGTGGCGTTGTCAAGGTAGGCGAAGAAATCGAAATCGTCGGCATCCGTGCCACCCAGAAAACCACCGTCACTGGTGTTGAGATGTTCCGCAAGCTGCTCGACCAGGGCATGGCGGGTGACAACGTTGGCCTGCTGCTGCGCGGCACCAAACGTGACGACGTGGAACGTGGCCAGGTACTCTGCAAGCCGGGTTCCATCAAGCCGCACACCAAGTTTGAAGCGGAAGTCTACGTCCTGTCCAAGGAAGAGGGTGGCCGTCACACCCCGTTCTTCAAAGGCTACCGCCCACAATTCTACTTCCGTACCACCGACGTGACGGGTGCCTGTGACTTGCCGGAAGGTGTGGAAATGGTCATGCCGGGTGATAACGTCAAGCTGGTTGTCAGCCTGATCAACCCGATTGCGATGGAAGACGGCCTGCGTTTTGCGATCCGTGAAGGTGGCCGTACTGTCGGTGCCGGTGTTGTTGCCAAGATTATTGAGTAAGTAATTACTTGAGTTTTAAAAGAGCGGGGAGTATCCTCCCTGCTCTTTGTTACGTTTACAGGCCAATAGCTCAATTGGCAGAGCGGCGGTCTCCAAAACCGCAGGTTGGGGGTTCGATTCCCTCTTGGCCTGCCATCTTTTCAGATGGCTTTGGATAATAAATTGTAGATTGAAGTTGCGCAGCCACAGTCTGGTTGTAGTGTATTGCCCAAAGTCATTCGGCTATCAGGTTTGGTGAAAAATATAATGTCAGCACATACCGAAGAACAGGGTTCGTCGCTTGATACGGTAAAGCTCATCGTTGCGCTTATTCTGCTGTTAGCAGGTATCGCAGGGTTCTATTATTTTGAAAACTGGCAGGGGCAATCCGTGTCAGTGCTTTGGCGTGTCCTGGGTTTGCTGGCGATCGTCGCTTTGGCTTTCGTCGTTGCACTGTCCAGTCATTCCGGCAAACGTTTGCTGGGATTTATGAAGGATTCTCGCCTTGAAGTCCGCAAAATGGTTTGGCCAACCAAGGCGGAAACCATCCAGACCACGCTGATGGTCATGGTGATTGTTGTGATCCTGTCCATTTTCTTGTGGGGTGTTGATTCCCTGCTGGGTTGGGGTGTCAAAGGTCTGCTTGGAGGTGGAGCCTGATGGTGAAGCGCTGGTATGTGGTGCAGGCTTATTCTGGTTTTGAAAATCAGGTAAAGCGCTCTCTGGAAGAGCGCATTGTGCGTTTTGACTTGCAGGATGCCTTTGGTCAGGTGCTGGTGCCTACCGAGGAGGTCGTGGAAATGCGCGATGGCCAGAAGCGCCGTAGTGAGCGCAAGTTTTTCCCCGGTTACGTGCTGGTGGAAATGGAAATGAATGACGACACTTGGCACATGGTAAAGGAAACCCCCAAAGTGCTGGGTTTTATCGGCGGTAAGGCAGACAAGCCAGCGCCCATTACCCCGAAAGAAGTGGATAACATCATGCGTCGCGTGGAAGAGGGGGCTGAGAAGCCGCGTCCTAAAGTCCTCTTTGATGCGGGTGAGGTGGTGCGCGTAACTGATGGGCCATTCAAGGACTTCAACGGCGTGGTCGAAGAAGTCAATTATGAAAAAAGCCGCCTGTTGGTTGCAGTACAAATTTTTGGTCGCTCGACGCCAGTCGAGCTTGAGTTCTATCAGGTCGAAAAAAGCTGATCTGGTAGGTTAGGGGAGCCGTAAGGCGTTATTACCCATTTATAGGAAAATAGCATGGCAAAGAAAGTAATCGGCTATATCAAGCTGCAAATTCCTGCTGGTAAAGCCAACCCCAGCCCACCTGTTGGTCCGGCACTGGGTCAGCGTGGCCTGAATATCATGGAATTCTGCAAGGCATTCAATGCCGCCACACAGAACATCGAGCCAGGCCTGCCAACTCCGGTAGTCATTACTGCGTACAGCGACAAGAGCTTTACGTTTGTGATGAAAACCACGCCGGCGTCCGTACTGTTGAAAAAGGCTGTTGGCTTAAAGTCTGGTAGTGCACGTCCTAACAGCAACAAGGTTGGCAAAGTGACTCGCGCACAGCTGGAAGAGATTGCCAAGATGAAAATGCCTGACCTGACAGCGGCGGATATGGATGCAGCGGTACGCACCATCGCGGGCAGCGCCCGTAGCATGGGTCTTGAAGTGGAGGGTGTGTAACATGGCAAAGTTGACCAAACGCCAAAAGGCAATCGCTGAAAAAGTTGACCGCAATAAGGCTTACGCCATTGCTGAAGCACTGGATGCACTGAAATCCCTGCCGCGCGCAAAATTTGTTGAGAGCGTGGATGTTAGTGTTAATTTGGGCGTTGATCCGCGTAAATCTGACCAGGTTGTGCGCGGCGCCACCGTGCTGCCAAACGGTAACGGTAAAACTGTCCGTGTTGCCGTGTTTGCGCAAGGCCCTAATGCCGACGCCGCGAAAGAAGCGGGTGCCGACATTGTTGGTTTCGATGATCTGGCGGCTGAAGTCAAAGCCGGCAAGATGGATTTCGACGTGGTTATCGCCAGCCCTGACGCTATGCGTGTTGTTGGCCAACTGGGTCAGATTCTCGGCCCACGTGGCCTGATGCCAAACCCGAAAGTGGGTACTGTAACCCCTGATGTTGCCGGTGCTGTGCGTAATGCCAAGGCTGGCCAGGTGCGTTACCGTACTGACAAGGCCGGTATCATCCATTGCTCCGTTGGCAATGTCGACTTTGATACCGACAAGTTGGTTGGCAACATCAATGCATTGGTAGGCGATTTGGTGAAAATGAAGCCTTCCACGTCCAAAGGCGTTTACCTGAAAAAGATTTCTGTATCCACCACTATGGGTACAGGTTTGGCAGTCGATACTACATCACTGTCTTACTAAGGGATTGGGGCAGAAGAAGCTCCATCTCCGGCTTCCAGGGAAGGGAGCCGCCGCAAGGCAACAAGATATACAAGGATGTATGTCGTCAAAGACCGCAGGCGCTTCTTCGGAAGCTTAATGGTTCTGCACCTGTTGTAGAGAACCTGCGCAGATGGCGTAACCCGAGTCAGTAAGATGGTTTGGGACGCTGTTTCCTTCATCAGCCGGTGTGTGTCGGTAGATGATTGATAAATGGTGGATTATCCGCCAAACCAGGAGTAGATAACGTGGCATTAACACTGCAAGAGAAGAAAGAGATTGTCTCTGAAGTGGCCGCTGTTGCTGCAAGTGCTCATTCCATGGTTGCTGCTGAGTACCGTGGTTTGACCGTAGCCCAGCTCACCACACTGCGCCAAAACGCACGTAAGGGTGGGGTGTATCTGCGGGTAGTGAAGAATAATCTGGCGCGTATCGCTGTCAAGGACACGGCTTTTGAATGTGTGCAAGACAGTCTGGTCGGCCCGTTGGTGTTGGCGTTTTCCCAGGAAGACCCAGGTTCAGCGGCACGCCTGATTAAAGACTTCAAGAAAGACAAAGCCAACGACAAGATGGAAGTCAAATTTGTTGCTATCGACGGCAACATGCTTCCAGCCGAAGAGTTGGAGCGTCTGGCGAAACTGCCGACACGCGATCAGGCGCTGGCCACTTTGGCTGCTGCACTGCGCGCGCCGCTCGACAAGTTCGCACGTACACTTGCTGCATTGCGTGACCAAAAAGCTGAAGCCGCTGGCATCAGTTTGGATTGATTACTGATTTAGGTTTTGGAGAATCAAAATGGCTTGTACTAAAGAAGATATGTTGGAAACGTTTGCCAACATGACTGTCACTGAAATCGTTGACCTGATTTCAGCAATCGAAGAAAAGTTCGGCGTTACTGCTGCTGTTGCGGTGGCTGCTGGCCCTGCTGCCGGTGCTGAAGCTGCTGCTGCTGTTGAAGAACAGACCGAATTCAACGTTGTCATGACTAGCTTCGGCGCTAACAAGATCAACGTTATCAAGGTTGTTCGTGGTTCCACCGGTCTGGGTCTGAAAGAAGCGAAAGACATGGTTGAAGGCGTCCCTTCCGTTGTGAAGGAAGGCGCAAGCAAGGAAGAAGCAGAGAAGCTGAAGAAAGAACTGGAAGAAGCAGGCGCTACCGTCGAACTCAAGTAAGATTGAGGGCGGAGCGTGTTGCGCTACTTTTAGTTCTTGTAAAAACAGAGGCTGACAGTACATTTTGTGCTGTCGGCCTTTTATCGCTTGTTATGGTGAGCGAAAATCCGGCGGTGTTGGAAGCCGGGGTTCTGATTCCAGAGAGGAAAGACGATGGGACTGAGTTATACCGAAAAAAAACGGATCCGCAAAGACTTTGGGAAGCGCGCACAGATTCTGGAAGTGCCAGACCTTCTCACGATTCAGTTAGATTCCTATCGGCATTTCCTGCAAGAGGGTATGCCTGTCATCAATCGCCGTGAGGTTGGTTTGCACGCAGCATTTTCCTCCGTTTTCCCAATCGTTAGTTACAACGGTTATACGGTTCTGGAGTATGTTGACTACAAGGTGAGTGAGCCAATATTCGATGTGCAAGAGTGCCAGTTACGCGGCCTGACTTTCCAGGCGTCGCTGCGTGTCAAATTGCGTCTGGTCATTTATGACAAGGATGCACCTGTAGATGCCAAGGTCGTCAAATCCATCAAGGAACAGGATGTTTATCTGGGCGAGCTGCCGCTGATGACCGACAAGGGTACCTTCATCATCAATGGCACCGAACGTGTTATCGTTTCCCAGCTGCACCGTTCGCCAGGCGTATTTTTCGAACATGACAAGGGCAAGTCCAACACGGCTGGCAAATTGCTGCACAGTGCCCGTGTCATCCCTTACCGTGGTTCCTGGCTCGACTTTGAGTTTGACCCGAAAGATTCCATCTTCGTGCGTATCGACCGCCGCCGCAAGTTGCCTTCGACTATCCTGCTGCGCGCGCTCGGCATGAATAATGAAGAAGTTCTTGACTATTTCTTCGATAAGACGCTGGTACATCTGAGTGATGACAGTGTTGAAATGGAAATGGAGCCTGCCCGCCTGCGGGGTGAGCTGGCTTCCTTTGACATCATGCTGGATGGTGAGGTGCTAGTGGAAACCGGTCGCCGCATTACCGCCAAGCATATCCGCCAACTGGAAAAAGCCGACCTGAACAAGCTGGTAGTGCCAGCAGAGTATATGAATGGCAAGATTCTGGCGCGTAACATCATTGATACTTCCACCGGCGAACTGCTGGCGAATGCCAATGATGAAATCAGCGGGGATTTGCTGGAAAAGCTGCGTGATAACAGTGTGACGCAATTCCATGTGTTGTATACCAACGACTTGGATCGCGGCCCGTTTGTGTCCAACACCTTGAAGATCGACACTACCGCCAGCCAGCTGGAAGCGCAGATTGAAATTTACCGCATGATGCGCCCGGGTGAGCCACCTACCAAGGAAGCGGCAGAAAACCTGTTTAACAACCTGTTCTTCACGGAAGACCGCTATGACCTGTCTGCGGTCGGGCGGATGAAATTCAACCGTCGCTTGGGGCGTGACGAAGCAACGGGTTCTGGGGTGCTGGATCAGGGCGACATTCTGGATGTGCTGAAAAAGCTGATCGACATCCGTGATGGCCGTGATGATGTGGATGACATTGATCACCTTGGCAACCGCCGCGTGCGCAGTGTGGGTGAAATGGCGGAAAATGCTTTCCGGGTTGGCTTGGTGCGTGTTGAGCGTGCGGTCAAGGAACGCTTGACCATGGCAGAAAGCGAAGGTTTGATGCCACAGGAGCTGGTCAATTCCAAGCCTGTATCTGCTGCCATCAAGGAATTCTTTGGTTCCAGCCAGTTGTCCCAGTTCATGGACCAGAATAACCCGCTGTCTGAAGTGACACACAAACGCCGTATTTCGGCCCTTGGTCCAGGCGGCCTGACCCGTGAGCGTGCCGGTTTTGAGGTGCGCGACGTACACCCAACCCACTATGGCCGGGTATGCCCGATTGAAACGCCGGAAGGCCCGAACATCGGTCTGATCAACTCACTGGCCGTATATGCGCGCACCAATGACTATGGTTTTCTGGAAACGCCTTACCGTAAGGTTATCGATGGCAAGCCGACCATGCAGATTGATTACCTGTCTGCGATCGAGGAATCCAACTACGTCATCGCCCAGGCGAGTGCGGAGCTGGACGAAGCAGGTAGCCTATCTGACGAGTTTGTTTCCTGCCGTCATCGCAACGAATTTACCCTGAAACCTGCGGCAGAAGTCCAGTACATGGACGTTTCCCCCAAGCAGATCGTGTCGGTTGCTGCGTCCCTGATCCCGTTCCTGGAGCACGATGACGCCAACCGCGCACTGATGGGTTCCAACATGCAACGTCAGGCTGTGCCTTGCTTGCGTGCTGACAAGCCGTTGGCGGGTACGGGGATGGAGCGCGCAGTGGCGCAGGACTCCGGTTCAGCCGTTTCTGCGCGTCGTGGCGGGGTGATTGATTCCGTCGATGCTGGCCGCGTGGTTGTGCGTGTCAATGACGAGGAAGCCAATGAGCAACAAGGCGGCGTCGACATTTACAACCTGATCAAGTACACCCGCTCCAACCAGAATACCTGCATCAACCAGCGCCCTATCGTCCGGGTTGGCGATGTGGTGGCGCGTGGCGACGTGCTGGCGGATGGTTCTTCCACCGACCTGGGTGAGCTGGCGTTGGGTCAGAACATGTTCATCGCCTTTATGCCGTGGAACGGGTACAACTTCGAGGACTCCATCCTGTTGTCTGAGCGGGTGGTGGACGAAGACCGTTATACCTCCATTCACATTGAGGAAATGTCCTGTCTTGCCCGTGACACCAAACTGGGGCCGGAAGAGATCACTGCCGATATTCCGAATGTCAGCGAAAGCCTGCTGGCCAAGCTGGACGAATGCGGCATTATCCATGTGGGTGCGGAAGTCAAGCCAAACGACATTCTGGTCGGCAAGGTCACGCCGAAAGGTGAAAGCCAGCTGACGCCGGAAGAGAAATTGCTGCGTGCAATCTTCGGTGAAAAGGCCTCTGACGTAAAGGATACTTCCCTGCGTGTGCCGACAGGCATGACCGGTACGGTCATCGATGTGCGTGTTTTCACCCGCGATGGTGTGGAACGTGATGCCCGTGCGCTGGCGATTCAGGAAGAGGACTTGAAAAAAGTCCGCAAAGATTTACGCGATGAATTGCGTATTTATGAAGCGGATATCTTCGACCGTTTCGCCAAGCTGGTCGTGGGCAAGGAGGCTGTTGGTGGCCCTAACCGCCTGACCAATGGTACGGTTGTGACCCAGTCCTATCTGGATAACCTGGAGAAGAAAGACTGGTTCGCCATCCGTATGCAGGATGAAGACGTAAACACCCAGCTCGAATCGTTGGCAGGTCAGATCGAAGAGAAGAAAAAGCTCTACGAAACCCGTCTGCACAAACAACGCGACAAGCTGATGGCGGGTGACGATCTTGCGCCGGGTGTGCTGAAAATGGTCAAAGTCTACATCGCGGTCAAGCGCCGGATGCAGCCAGGTGACAAAATGGCGGGCCGTCACGGTAACAAGGGCGTGGTTTCGCGCATCGTTCCGGTCGAAGACATGCCGTATCTGGAAAATGGCCAGACCGTCGATATCGTGCTGAATCCACTGGGCGTACCTTCCCGTATGAACGTTGGGCAGGTACTGGAAACCCATCTGGGCTGGGCAGGTAAAGGTCTGGGTGAGAAAATTGGCCGTATGATCGACACCAAGGCCAAGGTTGACGAGTTGCGCCAGTTTATCAGCAAGGTCTACGCTACCGGTGGCAACCCGCAACAAGACAAGGTGGTTGAGGCGTTGTCTGACGTTGAGGTTGTCGAGTTGGCGAATAACCTGCGTAAGGGCGTGCCTATGGCAACCCAGGTATTTGACGGTGCGGATGAGGCCGAAATCAAGGCGATGCTGAGACTTGCCGAGCTGCCAGAAAGTGGCCAGACCCCGTTGTTCGATGGCCGTACAGGCGACGCTTTCGAGCGCAAGGTAACGGTTGGTTACATGCATATGCTCAAGCTGAACCACCTGGTTGATGACAAGATGCACGCACGTTCGACTGGCCCATACAGCCTCGTTACCCAGCAGCCGTTGGGTGGTAAGGCGCAGTTCGGTGGCCAGCGCTTCGGTGAGATGGAGGTGTGGGCGCTGGAGGCCTACGGTGCGGCCTACACCTTGCAGGAAATGCTCACAGTCAAGTCGGACGATGTCAACGGACGTAACCGGATGTACAAGAACATTGTGGATGGCGACCACTACATGGAAGCCAGTATGCCTGAGTCCTTCAACGTATTGATGAAGGAGATCCGCTCACTCGGTCTGAATATCGAGCTGGAACGCGACTAAACACGGGATTGAAATGCGATGAAAGATTTATTGAACTTCCACAAGAAAGAACAGGAAAGCCACGACTTTGATGCAATCAAGGTTGGCTTGGCGTCACCTGAGGTCATCCGTTCATGGTCATTTGGCGAGGTCAAAAAACCTGAAACCATCAACTACCGTACTTTCAAACCGGAACGCGACGGCTTGTTCTGCGCCAAAATTTTTGGTCCGGTCAAGGACTACGAGTGCTTATGCGGCAAGTACAAACGCCTCAAACACCGTGGCGTGGTGTGCGAAAAGTGTGGTGTTGAAGTTACCCAGACCAAGGTGCGCCGTGAGCGTATGGGTCACATTGATCTGGCCAGTCCGGTTGCGCACATCTGGTTCCTCAAATCGCTGCCATCCCGTATCGGTCTGATGTTGGACATGACCCTGCGCGATATTGAACGCATCCTTTATTTTGAGACTTTCGTCGTAACCGAGCCAGGTATGACCACGCTGGAGCGCTGCCAGTTGCTGAGTGATGAGGCTTATCTGGAAGCGATCGAAGAGTTTGGCGATGAGTTTGAGGCCAGCATGGGTGCGGAAGCCATCCTGGAGTTGCTGAAAACCATCGACCTTAAAGATGAAGTCAGCAGGATGCGCGAAGAGATCAATGAGACTGGTTCCGAAACCAAGCTCAAGCGTCTTGGCAAGCGCCTGAAACTGATGGAGTCTTTTCTCAGCTCTGGCAACAAGCCTGAGTGGATGATTATGACTGTGCTGCCGGTGCTGCCCCCGGATTTGCGTCCCTTGGTGCCGCTGGATGGAGGCCGTTTTGCAACTTCCGACCTGAATGACCTGTACCGCCGCGTCATTAACCGTAACAACCGTTTGAAGCGTCTGCTGGAGCTGAATGCGCCGGACATCATCGTGCGTAACGAAAAGCGCATGTTGCAGGAATCCGTCGACGCGCTGCTGGACAACGGTCGCCGTGGCCGCGCCATTACCGGCTCCAACAAGCGTCCGCTCAAGTCCCTGTCTGACATGATCAAGGGCAAGCAAGGCCGTTTCCGCCAAAATCTGCTGGGCAAGCGTGTTGACTACTCTGGCCGTTCGGTTATCGTGGTTGGTCCTGCACTGCGTCTGCACCAGTGCGGCCTGCCCAAGAAAATGGCACTAGAGCTGTTCAAGCCATTCATTTTCGGCAAGCTGCAACGCCGCGGTCTGGCGACCACCATCAAGGCGGCCAAGAAACTGGTTGAGCGTGAAACGGCGGAAGTCTGGGACATCCTCGCGGAAGTCATCCGCGAACATCCGGTCATGCTTAACCGTGCGCCAACCCTGCATCGTCTGGGCATCCAGGCATTTGAGCCTACCCTGATTGAAGGTAAGGCCATCCAGTTGCATCCACTGGTGTGTTCCGCATTTAACGCCGACTTCGACGGTGACCAGATGGCGGTGCACGTGCCATTGTCGCTGGAAGCGCAGCTCGAAGCCCGCACCCTGATGATGGCGACCAATAACGTACTGTCACCGGCAAATGGCGAGCCTATTATCGTGCCCTCCCAGGATATCGTTCTGGGTCTGTATTACATGACCCGCGATGCGGTGAATGCGAAAGGCGAGGGCATGGTATTTGCTGATCCGGCAGAGGTGCAGCGTGCCTATGACACTGGCAATGCTTCCCTGCATGCCAAGGTTAAGGTACGTATCAAGGATAGTATCAAGGATGAGGACGGTGAAATTATTTACCGGACTCGCCTGATTGATACGACAGTTGGCCGTGCGCTGCTGACTAGCGTTATGCCGGAAGGTCTGCCATTTGAGCTATTCAATACAGTTCTCAAGAAAAAGGCCATTTCCCGGCTGATCAACGAAGCCTACCGCCGCGTGGGTCTCAAGGCGTCGGTTATTTTTGCTGACCAGCTGATGTATACCGGTTACCGTTATGCGACCCGTGCGGGTGTATCCTTCTGTTCCGATGACATGATGATTCCGGAAAAGAAAAAGGATCTGCTGAAGGAGGCGGAAGATGCTGTGCTGGAAATTGAGGATCAGTTCCGCAGCGGTTTGGTCACCCAGGGTGAGCGCTACAACAAGGTTGTCGATATCTGGGCGAGCACCAACGAAAAAGTTGCCAAGGCGATGATGGAAAAAATTGGCAAGGAAGAAGTGTTGGATGCGGATGGCAATACCGTCATGCAAGAATCCTTCAACTCCATCTATATGATGGCCGACTCAGGGGCACGGGGTTCCGCCGCCCAGATCCGTCAGTTGGCTGGTATGCGCGGCTTGATGGCGAAACCGGATGGTTCAATTATCGAAACGCCGATTACCTCCAACTTCCGTGAGGGCCTGAACGTACTCCAGTACTTCATTTCCACCCACGGTGCGCGTAAAGGTCTGGCGGATACCGCGCTGAAAACTGCAAACTCCGGTTATCTGACCCGCCGTTTGGTGGATGTTGCCCAAGATATGGTGGTTACCATTGATGACTGTGGTACGACTCAGGGTATTCGTATGCGTCCAATCATCGAAGGTGGTGACGTGGTGGAGGCGCTGGCCGAGCGTGTGTTAGGTCGCGTCGTGGCCCAGGATGTTACCCGTGGCGAAGACGTGCTGATTCCTGCGGGCACTTTCCTGGATGAGGCGTGGGTCAAGCAGATTGATGCCTTGGCGGTGGATGAAATTGTGGTGCGTTCCGCGATTACCTGTGAGACCCGTTACGGTGTATGCGCCAAATGTTATGGCCGTGATTTGGCGCGTGGCCACGTCGTCAACAAGGGCGAGGCTGTCGGGGTTATTGCGGCACAGTCTATCGGTGAGCCGGGAACCCAGTTGACCATGCGTACCTTCCACATCGGTGGTGCGGCTAGCCGGGCAGCTGCGGAAAGCAGTATTTCCGTCAAGTCTGCCGGTCAGGTTCACCTGATCAACGTCAAGACTGTGCGCAACAAGGATGGCAAGCTGGTGACGGTTTCCCGTTCCGGTGAACTGGGTGTCGTGGATGAAAGTGGTCGTGACAAGGAGCGCTACAAGCTGCCTTATGGTGCGATCCTGTCCATCGACCAGTATGCACAGGTGCAAGCAGGCCAGGAAGTGGCAACTTGGGATCCGCATACGCACCCGATCATTTCCGAGGTGTCCGGGCGTGTCAGCTTCAGCGACTTCACGGATGGCGTCACTGTCCAGACCAAGATCGACGAAATCACCGGCCTGTCTTCCATCGAAGTCATGGATCCTAAAAACCGCCCTACAGCCGGACGTGAGCTGCGCCCTACTGTGCGCTTGCTGGATGAAAACGGTGAAAATGTCTTCTTCGAGGGTACCAAGATCCCGGTACAGTACCCGCTGCCAGCGGGTGCTATCGTCAGTTCTACCAATGGCGCGACCGTACAGGTGGGCGAGGTCATTGCCCGTCTGCCGCAAGCCTCTTCCAAGACCCGTGACATCACGGGTGGTTTGCCGCGCGTTGCTGACCTGTTTGAGGCGCGCAAGCCGAAAGACGGTGCTATCTTGGCAGAGAAAACCGGTACGATTTCCTTCGGCAAGGAAACCAAGGGCAAGCAGCGCGTGGTTATCACCGGCGAAGAGGGTGAGCAGCATGAAGAGTTGATCCCCAAGTGGCGGAATCTGGATGTGTTCGAGGGTGAAAAAATCAATCGTGGCGAGGTCATCGCTGATGGCGAACCTAACCCGCATGACATTTTGCGTCTGTTGGGTGCGACTGCGCTGGCCGAATACCAGGTCAAGGAAATCCAGGACGTTTACCGTCTGCAAGGTGTAAAAATCAACGACAAGCACATCGAGGTCATTGTCCGTCAGATGATGCGTAAGGTTGAGGTGGTTGACCCGGGTGACAGCAAGTTCCTGCGTGGTGAGCAAACCGACTTCTGGCGTGTGGTCGAAGAAAACAAGCGCCTGGAAGCCGAAGGCAAGCTCAGGATCGTGTTTGAACGCCTGCTGATGGGCATCACCAAGGCGTCGTTGGTGACAGACTCCTTCGTCTCTGCTGCGTCCTTCCAGGAAACCACCCGCGTCCTGACAGAAGCTGCGGTGCGTGGTGCACGTGATGAGCTACGTGGCTTGAAGGAAAACGTCATCGTTGGCCGTCTGATTCCAGCAGGTACGGGCTTGGCTTACCACGATGACCGTCGCAGCCAGCGTAACGAGTTTGCTTACGAGCGCCGCCCTGATTCCGGCGAAACCCTCAGTTTTGGTGAGCCGCTGGACATGGATTCCGGTGAATAACCTGGATGGGTTCAACTTTAACTGATTGATAGGGAAAACCTCCTTGACAGGAGGCTCCCTGATCCCTAAAATTTGGCGTCCTCAAACAGACCGATTTTCGGTCTGTTGTTTTTATGGGGACAAGGCAAGCCAGGCAAGTTCCTCGTGATTCCAGGAGACATTTTCAGAATATGGCGACAGTAAACCAGTTGGTGCGCAAGCCGCGCCAAAGCAAAGTAGAGAAAAGCAAGGTGCCAGCGCTGGAGGCTTGTCCGCAGCGTCGTGGTGTTTGTACCCGTGTTTATACGACCACCCCGAAGAAACCGAACTCCGCAATGCGTAAGGTTGCTCGTGTGCGTCTGACCAACGGTTTTGAAGTCACCAGCTATATCGGTGGTGAAGGTCATAACCTCCAGGAGCACTCTGTGGTACTGATTCGTGGCGGTCGTGTGAAAGACCTGCCCGGTGTGCGTTATCACACTGTTCGCGGTAGTCTGGATACCCAGGGTGTCAAGGATCGCAAGCAGGCCCGTTCCAAGTACGGTGCCAAGCGTCCCAAAAAGTAATTTGAGAGCATGAGATTGAGTTATGCCTAGAAGAAGAGAAGTCCCCAAGCGCGAAGTTCTGCCTGATCCGAAGTTCGGAAGCCAGCTGCTGACCAAGTTCATGAATGCAGTTATGCAGGACGGTAAAAAATCCGTCGCGGAAAAAATCATTTACGGCGCGCTGAATGAAATTGCTGGCAAGAAAGGCGGCGATGGTCTGGAAGTGCTGGAAGATGCGCTGGATAACGTTCGCCCTGCGGTAGAGGTCAAGTCCCGCCGTGTCGGTGGTGCTACTTACCAGGTGCCGGTTGAAGTGCGTCCTTCCCGTCAGAATGCGCTGGCGATGCGCTGGTTGATTGAGGCTTCCCGCAAGCGCGGTGAAAAATCCATGGCGCGCAAGCTGGCTGGTGAGTTGATGGATGCTGCCGAAAAGCGCGGCACTGCGGTGAAGAAGCGTGAAGACGTGCATCGCATGGCTGAAGCTAACAAGGCGTTTGCCCACTTCCGCTGGTAATGGCGAGAGTAACCCAGCGTGGCGCGTAGCACTCCCATTGAGCAGTACCGTAATATTGGTATTATGGCGCACATTGATGCCGGCAAGACAACTGCGACCGAACGCATCCTGTTTTACACGGGTGTGTCTCACAAGATTGGGGAAGTGCATGATGGCGCGGCGACCATGGACTGGATGGAGCAGGAGCGCGAACGTGGTATCACGATTACATCTGCTGCCACTACCTGTTTCTGGTCGGGGATGGATAAGCAGTTCCTGCAACATCGTGTCAATATCATAGATACGCCGGGGCACGTGGATTTCACTATAGAGGTGGAACGTTCCCTGCGGGTGCTGGATGGCGCGGTGTTCGTGTTGTGCGCGGTCGGTGGTGTGCAGCCTCAGTCCGAGACTGTTTGGCGTCAGGCGAACAAGTACCGCGTGCCGAGGATGGCTTTTGTCAATAAAATGGATCGTTCCGGGGCTAATTTCCTGCGCGTTTACGAGCAGTTGAAGGCCAAGCTAAATGCTAACCCGGTACCGTTGCAGTTACCTATTGGCGCAGAAGACCATTTTGCTGGCGTCGTTGACCTGATTCGCATGAAGGCTATTATGTGGAATGAGGCGGATCGTGGTGTTACCTATGAGGCTGTTGATATTCCGGCTGATATGGTGGATTCCTGTCAGGAATGGCGCGAAAAGATGGTCGAGGCTGCTGCTGAAGCTGACGAAGAGTTGATGGATAAATATCTCGGTGAGGGCGATCTGTCTGCCGAAGAGATTATCCGTGGCCTGCGCAAACGCACTATCAATCTTGAGATTGTGCCGATGACCTGTGGTTCTGCTTTCAAGAACAAGGGGATTCAAGCGGTCTTGGATAAGGTGATCGAGCTGATGCCTTCGCCGGTTGATGTGCCTGCCATCAAAGGGCATCTGGATGACAGGAATGAAACGGAAGCGGAGCGGCATCCGTCGGATGATGAGCCGTTCGCTGCGTTGGCATTCAAGATTGCGACCGACCCGTTTGTCGGTACTTTGACCTTTTTTCGGGTGTACTCCGGGGTTTTGACGACGCAGAGCGCGGTTTATAACCCGGTCAAGGGCAAGCGTGAGCGGATTGGGCGTTTGGTTCAGATGCATTCCAATTCGCGTGAAGATATTGATGAAGTCCGGGCGGGCGATATTGCTGCTGCGGTTGGGCTGAAAGAAGTGACGACTGGCGATACCCTGTGTGATATGAATCAGGTTATTACGCTGGAGCGTATGGACTTTCCTGATCCGGTTATTTCCATTGCCGTTGAGCCAAAATCTAAGGCTGACCAGGAGAAAATGGGTCTTGCCCTAAGCAAGCTGGCTCAGGAGGATCCGTCTTTCCGCGTGCGTACTGATGAGGAGACAGGCCAAACCATCATTTCTGGCATGGGTGAGTTGCATCTGGAAATTATCGTTGACCGGATGCTGCGGGAATTCAAGGTAGGCTGTAATGTTGGCGCGCCACAGGTTGCGTACCGCGAGACGATCCGCAAGTCAGTCGAATCGGAAGGCAAGTTTGTGCGTCAGTCTGGTGGTCGCGGTCAGTATGGGCATGTCTGGTTGCGGATAGAGCCACTGGCTGAGGGTAAGGGCTACGAATTTGAAAATGCCATTGTGGGTGGCGTGGTTCCTCGGGAATTCATTCCGGCCATAGACAAGGGTGTGCAGGAGCAGATGGCAAATGGTGTGTTGGCTGGTTTTCCGCTAGTTGACGTGAAGGTCACTGCTTTTGATGGTTCCTATCATGATGTGGACTCCAGTGAAATGGCGTTCAAAATTGCTGGCTCCATGGGGTTGCGTGCGGGTGTGCTAAAAGCCGATCCGATATTGCTGGAACCCATGATGAAGGTGGAAGTGACAACCCCGGAAGATTACATGGGGGATGTCATCGGTGACTTGAACCGTCGTCGGGGTCTGGTGCAGGGCATGGATGACGATAACGGCGGCATGATTGTGCGTGCAGAAGTGCCATTGGGTGCAATGTTCGGTTATGCAACCGACCTGCGTTCCGCCACCCAGGGGCGCGCATCGTACAGTATGGAATTTGCAAAATATGCGGAAGCGCCTGCGTCAGTTACCCAGGCGATTGTTAGAAAAGAAACAGGTGAATAGCGATGGCAAAAGGTAAATTTGAGCGCACGAAGCCGCACGTAAACGTAGGTACAATCGGCCACGTCGACCACGGCAAGACGACGCTGACAGCAGCGCTGACAGTGTGTCAGTCCCGCAAGTTTGGTGGCGAAGCAAAAGCTTACGACCAGATTGATGCGGCTCCGGAAGAAAAGGCACGTGGCATCACCATTTCCACGGCGCACGTAGAATACGAATCCGACACCCGCCACTACGCGCACGTCGACTGTCCAGGGCACGCTGACTATGTTAAGAACATGATCACTGGTGCTGCACAGATGGATGGCGCGATCCTGGTTTGTTCCGCAGCTGACGGCCCAATGCCGCAGACCCGTGAGCACATCCTGCTCTCCCGTCAGGTGGGCGTGCCTTACATCGTTGTCTACATGAACAAATGTGACCTGGTTGATGACGAAGAGCTGCTCGAGCTGGTCGAAATGGAGCTGCGTGAACTGCTGTCCAGCTACGACTTCCCTGGCGACGACACCCCAATCATCAAGGGTTCCGCACGCTCCGCCCTGGAAGGCGATCAATCCGACATCGGCGAGCCATCCATTGCCCGCCTGATCGAGGCGCTCGACACCTACATCCCTGAACCAGAGCGAGCCATCGATGGTACTTTCCTGATGCCGGTAGAGGACGTATTCTCCATCTCCGGTCGTGGTACGGTAGTGACAGGCCGTATCGAACGTGGTGTTGTCAAGGTGGGCGAAGAAATCGAAATCGTCGGCATCCGTGCTACCCAGAAAACCACCGTCACTGGTGTTGAGATGTTCCGCAAGCTGCTCGACCAAGGCATGGCGGGTGACAACGTTGGCCTGCTGCTGCGCGGCACCAAACGTGACGACGTGGAACGTGGCCAGGTACTCTGCAAGCCGGGTTCCATCAAGCCGCACACCAAGTTTGAAGCGGAAGTCTACGTCCTGTCCAAGGAGGAAGGTGGCCGTCACACCCCGTTCTTCAAAGGCTACCGCCCACAATTCTACTTCCGTACCACTGACGTGACGGGTGCCTGTGACTTGCCGGAAGGTGTGGAAATGGTCATGCCGGGTGATAACGTCAAGCTGGTTGTCAGCCTGATCAACCCGATTGCGATGGAAGACGGCCTGCGTTTTGCGATCCGTGAAGGTGGCCGTACTGTCGGTGCCGGTGTTGTTGCTAAAATTATTGAGTAATAGTTATGTCTGATCAAAGAATCCGTATTCGTCTGAAAGCTTTCGATCATCGTCTGATTGACCGTTCCGCGACTGAAATCGTCGAGACTGCCAAGCGGACGGGTGCGCGTGTCAAGGGGCCAATTCCTCTGCCAACGCGCACAGAGCGCTATACAGTGCTGATTTCACCGCATGTTAACAAGGATGCGCGTGACCAGTATGAAATCCGTACCTACAAGCGTCTGATGGATATTATTGATCCGACTGACAAGACTGTAGACGCCCTGATGAAGCTGGATTTGGCTGCCGGGGTAGATGTACAAATCAAGCTTAACTGATTTGTAAAAAAGTTCATGGACGGCAGAGAATTTTCTGCTATAATGCGCGGCTTTCCACGGCTCGACCTAGGTCGAGCCGAGTTTTTCTAGAATTCATATAGAATGAAAGTTGCTCGATGTGAGTAATTGAAGAGGTATGCAAATGGCTATCGGTCTGCTGGGTCGCAAAGTTGGTATGACCCGCATATACAGCGAGGATGGTGGTTCTACCCCTGTCACTGTGCTTGAGGTTGCGCCGAACCGTGTTTCCCAGGTCAAGACGCTGGAAACGGATGGTTACAATGCTGTCCAGTTGTCTGTAGGTGAGAAGAAATCTTCCCGCGTTTCCAAGTCAGAAGCTGGTCATTTTGCCAAGGCGGGCGTGCCTGCTGGTACTTTTGTGCGTGAGTCGCGCGTCGATGATGCGTTTGGCTACGAACTGGGTGCCGAGCTTGCAGTAAGCATGTTTGAGGCTGGTCAGAAAGTTGATGTGACAGGTGTTAGCAAGGGTAAAGGCTTTGCTGGTGTCCTCAAACGCCATCATTTCGCTGGCCAAGACCGCACTCATGGTAACTCTTTGTCACACCGGGTTCCGGGTTCCATTGGTCAGAACCAGACCCCAGGGCGTGTTTTCCCTGGCAAAAAAATGGCTGGTCACCTGGGTGCTGTACAGCGTACTGCCCAGAATCTGGAAGTGGTACGTGTAGACGCTGAGCGCAATCTGTTGCTGGTTAAAGGTGCTGTTCCGGGTGCCAATAACGGTGATGTGGTTGTCAAGCTGTCAGTCAAAGCATAAAGGTGGCGGCAATGGAATTACAGGTTGCAAATGGCGGGTCTGTTGCGGTAAGCGATGAGATATTTGCCCGCGAATTTAATGAGGGGCTGGTGCATCAGGCAGTGGTTGCTTATATGGCGGCGGGTCGTGCAGGCACTAAGGCGCAGAAAACCCGCTCTGATGTGAGCGGTGGCGGTTCCAAGCCGTTCCGCCAAAAGGGTACAGGCCGTGCACGCGCCGGCAGTATCCGTAGCCCGTTGTGGCGTACTGGTGGTAAGTCTTTCGCGGCACGCCCGCGTGATTACAGCCAGAAGCTCAATAAAAAGATGTACCGTGCAGCGATGCGCTCCATTTTCTCTGAGTTGGTGCGTCAGGATCGTTTTATGGTGGTTGATTCTTTCAGCGTTGCTGAGCCGAAGACTAGGCTAATGCTGGCGAAGCTGAAAGAATATGGTTCCAATGATGTGCTGCTGGTTTCCGATATTGATGATGTCAATGTCCTACTGTCAGCACGTAACATTCCTTACTGCGAAGTTGCTACTGTTGCAGGCCTGAATCCGGTTAGTCTGGTAGGTCATGAAAAGGTTGTAGTGACAACTGGTGCAATCAACAAGATTCAGGAGTGGCTGGCATGAGTATGGAGCGTCTTTACCATGTCCTGGTTGCCCCGCGCGTGACGGAAAAGACTGTCCGTGCCTCTGAAAAGGCTAATCAGTATGTGTTCAAGGTTGCAAAAAATGCAACCAAGCAAGAAATCAAGGATGCTGTCGAGACTTTGTTTGAAGTCAAGGTTGACCAGGTTCGTACCATCAACGTTAAAGGCAAGCAGAAGAACTTTGGGCGTCGCGCCGGTCAACGCAGCGACTGGAAGAAGGCTTATGTAAGCCTGTCCGAAGGTTTCTCTCTGGATGCGGCAGCAGAATAAGGCAAGGGTGAATCATGGCAGTCGTTAAGGCAAAACCAACCTCTCCAGGGCGTCGATTCCAGGTCAAGGTTGTCAACAAGGAATTGCACAAGGGTGCGCCGTTCAAGGGTTTGGTGGAGAACCAGCGCAAGAGTGGTGGGCGTAATAATACTGGTCGTATCACTACCCGACATGTGGGTGGTGGTCATCGCCAGCACTACCGTATCATCGACTTCAAGCGTCGCAAGGATGATATTCCTGCCCGCGTAGAGCGCTTGGAATATGATCCGAACCGCAGTGCCAATATTGCCCTGTTGTTGTACGCCGATGGCGAGCGCCGTTACATTATTGCGCCGAAAGGTTTAAGCGCGGGTGCGGAAGTTGTTTCCGGCATTCATGCGCCAATCTCTGTTGGTAACAGTTTGCCAATGCGTAATATTCCGGTTGGTAGTGTTATTCACTGCATTGAGTTGAAAACAGGTAAAGGTGCCCAGTTGGCACGTAGCGCTGGTGCTTCTGCCCAATTGGTTGCGCGCGAAGGTGCTTATGCGACTATCCGCTTGCGCTCTGGTGAGATGCGGAAAGTTCCGGTTGATTGCCGTGCAACCATTGGTGAGGTTGGTAACTCTGAACATGGCCTGATTAAGTTGGGTAAAGCGGGTGCCAAACGCTGGCGTGGTGTTCGTCCTACTGTCCGTGGTGTGGTTATGAACCCGGTAGACCACCCGCATGGTGGTGGTGAAGGTCGTACTTCCGGTGGTCGTCACCCGGTTACTCCTTGGGGTGTTCCAACCAAGGGTTACAAGACTCGTAGCAACAAACGCACTGACAAGATGATTGTCCGTCGCCGGAACAAGAAGTAAGAGGATTAAACAGTGCCACGTTCACTAAAGAAAGGTCCTTTCGTTGACCATCATCTGATCAAAAAGGTTGAAACTGCCAAAGCGGCCAATGACCGTCGTCCTATCAAGACTTGGTCGCGTCGTTCCATGATCCTGCCGGAAATGATCGGCCTGACTCTGGCGGTTCATAACGGCAAGCAGCACGTTCCGGTGCTGGTGAATGAAAACATGGTAGGCCACAAGTTGGGTGAGTTTGCGCTGACCCGTTCTTACCGTGGTCACGTAGCCGACAAGAAGTCGAAGTAAGAGGTAGAGATGGAAGTTGCAGCTAAATTGCGCTTTGCGCGTATTTCTCCTCAGAAGTGTCGCTTGGTTGCTGATCAGATTCGTGGTCTGCCAGTTGATAAAGCTTTGAATGTTCTGGCGTTCAGCCCTAAAAAAGGTGCTGCAATGGTCAAGAAGGTTCTGGAATCTGCTATTGCTAATGCAGAACACAATGAAGGTGCTGATGTTGACGAACTGTGCGTCAAGACCATCTTTGTTGATCAGGGCCCAACAATGAAGCGTATCATGCCGCGTGCTAAAGGACGTGCCAACCGCATCCTGAAGCGTACCAGTCACATTACTGTCGCTGTAGGCGAGAAATAAGGTTTTAGTATGGGTCAGAAAGTACATCCAACCGGTATCCGTCTTGGTATCGCAGCTGACTGGCGTTCCAAATGGTACGCTGAAGGCAAAGACTACGCAGATTTCCTGCACAAGGATCTGGAAGTCCGTTCCTTCCTGAAAAAGAAGCTGAAAGAGGCTTCCGTCAGCCGTATCCAGATTGAGCGTCCGGCCAAATCCGCATTCATTACCATTCACACTGCCCGTCCTGGCGTGGTGATTGGCAAGAAAGGCGAAGATATTGAGAAGCTGCGCGCAGAAACTGCTTCCAAGCTGGGTTTGCACGTCAATAACGTCAAGCTCAATATTGAAGAAATCCGCAAGCCGGAACTGGATGCGCAGTTGGTTGCAGAAAGCATTGCCAGCCAGTTGGAGTGTCGTATTATGTTCCGCCGTGCCATGAAGCGTGCCGTAAGTAACGCCATGCGTTTGGGTGCTCTGGGCGTGAAAGTGAGTGTTGCAGGTCGTCTGAATGGTGCAGAGATTGCCCGTACTGAGTGGTATCGCGAAGGTCGTGTGCCGCTTCATACCCTGCGTGCCGACATTGATTATGCAACGGCTGAAGCGCTGACTACTTACGGCATTATCGGCGTAAAGGTCTGGATCTACAAAGGCGAAGTCTTCGATCTGGAGCAAAAACAGCAATCTGGCCAAAATCAGGGTCAGGGCAGAAAGAAGAAGTGATAGAGGTTTGAGATGTTACAACCCAAGAGAACCAAATTCCGCAAGCAGATGAAAGGCCGCAACCGTGGTCTGGCGCTGGCGGGAAGCAAAGTCAGCTTCGGCGATTTCGGCCTGAAAGCTGTGGAACGTGGTCGCCTTACTGCCCGTCAGATCGAATCTGCGCGTCGTGCCATTAACCGTTATGTACGTCGTGGCGGCAAAATCTGGATCCGCGTGTTCCCTGACAAGCCAATCAGCAAGAAGCCATTGGAAGTTCGTCAAGGTAAAGGTAAGGGTAACGTTGAATACTGGGTTGCACTGATCCAGCCAGGCAAGGTTCTCTACGAAATTGAAGGTGTGGCAGAAGAAGTTGCGCGTGAGGCATTCCGTCTTGCATCCGCTAAACTGCCGATGAAAACAACATTCGTTTCTCGTCAGGTGATGTAATGAAAGCAGCAGAACTCAGCCAGAAATCTGCAACCGAGCTCAAAGAAGAGCTGGTTGAAAACTTGAAAGAGCAGTTTAAGCTGCGTATGCAAAAGGCAGCCGGTCAGCTGTCACGCCCTTCCGAAGTGAAGCGCGTGCGCCGTGAAATTGCCCGTATCAAGACAGTGCTTGCGCAAAAGCAGGCGGCAGGTGAATAACGATGAGCATGAATGAAGAAGGCAAAGTAGAACGCAGCCTGATGGGGCGTGTTGTTAGCAACAAGATGGATAAGTCCATCGTCGTGCTGATGGAACGTCAGGTTCAGCATCCGGTGTATGGCAAGTTCATCAAGCGTTCCAAGAAATATCATGTTCATGACGAGAACAATGAGTGCCGCGAAGGCGATACCGTATTGTTCAAGGAGTGCCGTCCTTTGTCCAAGACAAAGCACTGGACTCTGATCAAGATTGTTGAACGTGCCCCTGAGCAGGCATAAGGGACGGAGAATATAAATGATCCAGATGCAATCCATTCTGCAAGTTGCAGATAACAGTGGTGCCAAGAAAGTCATGTGCATCAAGGTTCTGGGTGGTTCTCACCGTCGTTATGCCGGTATCGGCGACGTTATTAAGGTGAGTATCAAGGACGCGATTCCTCGTGGCAAGGTTAAAAAGGGTGACGTATATAATGCAGTCATCGTTCGTACCGCCCATGGTGTTCGTCGTCGTGACGGTTCCAAAATTCGCTTCGACAATAATGCAGCGGTTTTGTTGAACAACAAGCTCGACCCGATTGGTACCCGTATTTTTGGACCTGTTACCCGCGAGCTGCGTGGTGAGAAGTTCATGAAGATTATTTCACTGGCACCTGAAGTACTGTAAGGCTGCCGCGACTAGAGTAGGTGACATAAGATGCGCAAGATTCGCAGCAATGACGAAGTAGTTGTCATCACCGGCAAAGATAAAGGCCGTCGTGGCAAAATTACGCAGGTGTTGGCAAATGGCAAGGTTTTGGTCCAAGGCGTTAACCGTGTAAAAAAACACGTTAAGCCAAACCCAAATGCAGGTGTTCAGGGTGGCATTATTGAGAAAGAAATGCCGATGGATGCCTCAAATGTAATGCTGGTTAACCCTGCTACTGGTAAGGGCGACCGTGTTGGATTCAAGCTCCTGGAAGATGGCAAGAAAATCCGTGTCTTCAAATCCAATGGTGAGCGCGTAGACGCTTAAGGTGTAAAATGGCAAGACTGCATCAGTTTTACCGCGATACTGTCGTCAAGGAATTGACCGATAAGTTCGGGTACAAGAACACAATGGAAGTTCCGAAAATCACCAAGATTACCCTGAATATGGGTCTTGGTGAAGCTGTCGGTGACAAAAAGATCATCGAACATGCTACTGGCGATATGGCAAAGATCGCAGGTCAGAAGCCTGTTGTCACGATGAGCCGCAAGTCAATTGCAGGCTTCAAGATTCGTGACGGCTGGCCAATTGGCTGTATGGTTACGCTGCGCAGTGAAAAGATGTACGAGTTCCTGGACCGTTTGATCAATATCTCCATCCCGCGTGTGCGTGACTTCCGTGGTTTGAATGGGCGTGCTTTTGATGGTCGTGGTAACTACAACATGGGCGTCAAAGAGCAAATCATTTTCCCGGAAATTGATTACGACAAAATCGACGCTTTACGTGGTATGAATATTACCATCACCACTACAGCAAAAACTGACGAAGAGGGACGGGCACTGCTCGAAGCCTTCAAGTTCCCCTTCAGACAGTAAGAGGTTTAGAAGATTCAATGGCCAAGAAATCCATGATCGCCCGTGAAGCACGTCGTACCGCTGCCGTCGCCAAGTACGCAGCCAAGCGAGATGCACTGAAAGCAATTATCAGCAGCCCCGAAAGTTCTTTCGAAGCTGTGATGGAAGCGAACGAAAAGCTGCAAAAGCTGCCGCGTGACAGTAGTCCGGTTCGCCAGATGACCCGTTGCAACCTGACTGGTCGCCCACATGCTGTTTATCGCAAATTCGGCCTGTGCCGTAACAAGTTGCGTGAAGCTGCCATGCGTGGTGATGTTCCAGGTTTGACCAAGGCTAGCTGGTAAGGGAGAGAAACAAAGATGAGCATGAGTGATCCTATCGCCGATATGCTGACCCGCATCCGTAACGGTCAGATGGCAAGCAAGGCGAGTGTTGCTTTCCCTGCCTCCAAGCAGAAAAAAGCTATTTTGGAAGTGCTGCAAAGTGAAGGCTACATTGCTGGTTTTGAAGCAGGTGAAGCGGATGGCAAGCCTGTCATGACTGTAAAACTGAAATATTTTCAGGGCAAGCCGGTTATCAGCAAGCTGAAGCGTATCAGCCGTCCCGGTCTGCGTATTTTCCGTGGAAAGGATGAATTGCCGACAGTCATGGGCGGATACGGTGTAGCTATTGTATCTACTTCCAAAGGCGTCATGAGTGACCGAGCAGCCCGCGCCTCTGGCCAGGGTGGCGAAGTCATCTGCACGGTTGAATAAAGGCGGACTTTGAAATGTCAAGAATTGCAAAGAAACCGCTGGCTCTGCCGAAAGGCGTAGAAGTCAGCATCAGTGGGCAGAGCCTGAAAGTCAAAGGAAGTAAAGGTTCTTTTGACTTTCCAGTGCACGATGCTGTAGAGGTCTCTCAGGACGACAATGTGCTGAAATTCGCCGCCAAGCGTGAAGGTGATTCCGCTGGCTGGGCGTTGGCTGGTACTACCCGCGCGTTGGCAAATAACATGGTCATCGGCGTTAGTGAAGGCTTTGAGAAAAAGCTGCAACTGGTTGGGGTTGGTTATCGTGCCCAAGCCCAGGGCAGTAAGCTGAATCTTAGTCTGGGTTTTTCACACCCAGTCGTGCATGAAATGCCTGAGGGTATTACGGTCGAAACCCCGAGCCAGACAGAGATTGTCATTCGTGGTAGCGACAAGCAAAAGGTTGGTCAAATTGCGGCAGAAGTTCGCGCATACCGTCCACCAGAGCCTTACAAAGGCAAGGGTGTCAAGTATGTGGATGAAGTGATTCTGCGCAAAGAGACCAAGAAGAAGAAGTAAGGTGAGCTAAGATGGACAAGAAAGTATCCCGTATTCGTCGAGGCAAGCGCAGCCGCATGAAAATGCGCGAATTGTGTGTTAACCGTCTGAGTATTCACCGTACCTCCATGCATATTTATGCGCAGGTCGTCACTTCTGATGGTTCTCAAGTTCTGGCTTCAGCTTCAACGCTGGATAAGGATCTGCGTACAGGTCTGGATTATACAGGTAACGTTGCGGCTGCTGCGGCAGTCGGTAAGTTGGTTGCTGAGCGTGCGTTGGCAAAAGGTATTGATTCTGTTGCTTTTGATCGCTCTGGTTTTAAATATCATGGTCGCATCAAGGCGCTGGCAGATGGCGCTCGTGAAGCCGGTCTGAAATTCTAAAGATATTCTCCCGGTAATTGGTAAAGCCGGGGGTGGATTGAAACTAAAGGTTTATCCAATGGCGAAGGCAGAAAATACACAAGCACCGTCCGACGGTCTGCAAGAGAAACTGGTACAGGTTAACCGTGTTGCGAAAACCGTAAAAGGTGGCCGTATCATGAGCTTTACCGCCTTGACAGTGGTAGGTGACGGCAATGGTCGGGTTGGTTTTGGTTATGGCAAGGCACGTGAAGTGCCAGCCGCCATCCAGAAAGCAATGGATCAGGCGCGCCGTAATATGGTGAGCGTATCGTTGATTGACGGCACTTTGCAGTACCCAATCAAATATGAGAAAGGCGCTGCGCGTGTCTACATGCAGCCGGCTTCCGAAGGTACAGGTGTAATCGCTGGTGGTGCGATGCGTGCGGTACTGGAAGTTGCTGGTGTACGCAACGTGCTTTCCAAATGTATGGGTACCCGTAATGCTGGTAACGTAGTGCGTGCGACTATCGCTGCGCTGGGTTCCATGCAGGATCCTGAAATGATTGCTGCCAAGCGCGGCAAAACCGTTGCCGATATCAAGGGGTAAGATATGACTTCCGCGAAACAACTCAAACTGACGTTGGTGCGCAGTCTGAATGGCCGCCTGAAGAGTCATCAGCAGTGCGCCCGTGGTCTTGGTATCCGCAAGATCCACAATCCGGTTACTGTGATCGATACCCCGGAAAACCGTGGTATGATCAACAAGATTTCCTACATGTTGAAGGTTGAGGAAGCTTAAGATGAAACTGAATACGCTACAACCTGATGCAGGTAGCCGTCCTGATCGCACCCGTGTAGGTCGCGGTATCGGTTCTGGCTTGGGTAAAACTGCTGGTCGTGGTCACAAAGGTCAGAAATCCCGTAAAGGTGGTTTCCATCACCGTAAGGGCTTTGAAGGCGGCCAGATGCCGATGCATCGCCGTTTGCCAAAATTTGGCTTTACTTCTCGTATTGGCCGTCGCACTGCTGAAGTTCGTTTGAGCGAACTGGCGAAAGTCGAAGGCGATATGATCGATCTGCTGGCTCTGAAAGCAGCAAATGTGATTGACGCCCAAACCTTGCAAGCCAAGATCATCCTTTCCGGTACAGTTGACAAAGCTGTTACTGTCAAGGGTGTTGGGGTGACCAAAGGTGCGCGTGAAGCCATTGAAGCAGCGGGCGGCAAGGTCGAAGAATAACGGATAACAAAGATGCGCAAGAACCCTACAGGTTCCCTTGGGGGCTTTGGAAACATGCTTGAGATTCGCCAGCGGTTGGTTTTCGTACTGCTGGCGTTGATCGTTTACCGGATCGGTGTACATGTTCCTGTTCCAGGAATCAATCCGGCAGCGTTTGCCCAGTTTTTTGAGCAAAACAGTGGCACTATCTTGGGAATGTTTAACATGTTTTCCGGTGGCGCATTGCAAAACTTTAGCATTTTTGCGCTGGGGATCATGCCATATATTTCTGCCTCCATCATTATGCAGTTGATGGCGACAGTTGTACCTTCGCTTGAACAGATCAAGAAGGAAGGCGAATCTGGTCGGCGTAAAATTACCCAGTATACTCGCTATGGGACTGTAGTGCTGGCGTTGTTCCAAAGTTTTGGTATAGCCATTGCCTTGGGTGGCCAAGAAGTTAGTGGCGGCCAGACAGTTGCATTGTCGCCTGGTGTTAGCTTTATCATCACTACCGTCGTTACCTTGGTGACTGGAACCTTATTCCTGATGTGGCTGGGTGAGCAAATTACCGAACGAGGCATTGGTAACGGTATTTCCCTGATTATTTTTGCAGGTATCGTTGCTGGCTTGCCCAAGGCGATTGGCGGTACGTTGGAACTGGTGAATACGGGTGAATTATCGCCTTTCTTGGTGATTGTGTTGCTGGCATTGGTGTTGTTGGTGACTGCATTTGTCATTTTTGTTGAGCGTGGCCAGCGCCGCATCACGGTTAATTATGCCAACCGTCAGCAAGGCCGTAAAATGATGATGGGGCAATCCAGCCATTTGCCGCTGAAGTTGAATATGGCTGGGGTTATCCCGCCAATCTTTGCGTCCAGTATCATCCTGTTCCCGGCTACACTGGGTAAATGGTTCAGTGAGGCGAGTAATCTGGGCTGGATTCAAGGCTTCTTCAATATGCTGCAACCTGGTCAGCCCTTGTATGTGATGTTTTACGCGGCGGCCATTATCTTCTTCTGTTTCTTCTATACCGCGTTGGTGTTTAACTCGCGTGAGACAGCCGACAACCTGAAGAAAGCAGGTGCGTTTATTCCGGGTATCCGCCCCGGTGAGCAAACATCGAAATATATTGATGGCGTTATGACCCGTTTGACCGCAGTCGGTGCCATCTACATTACGCTGGTTTGCTTGTTGCCGGAATTCCTGATTCTCGGTTGGAATGTGCCCTTCTATTTCGGGGGCACCTCACTGCTGATCATTGTGGTGGTTGTGATGGATTTCCTGTCCCAGTTGCAAGCGCACATGATGTCACACCAGTACGAAGGTCTGATGAAGAAGGCCAATTTCAAAGCGCAGACACGCCCAGGCACATTGCGCTGATCTGCTGAGTTATCGTCGAGAGGTTTTTATCATGAAGGTTCGAGCTTCAGTAAAAAAGTTGTGCCGTAACTGCCGGGTTATCCGCAGGAACGGTGTAGTACGTATTATCTGTTCTGACCCGCGCCACAAACAGCGCCAAGGTTAAGAACTGGTTTGGGTTGATAATTAGAAGGGGTTCTGGCACAATCGCCCGTTTTCCCGGTAGTCTGGAGAGATTTCAATGGCTCGTATTGCGGGTATCAATCTTCCTGTCAACAAGCATGTTGTCATTGGCCTAACCTCAATTTATGGGGTCGGCCATCCACGTGCTGCTGACATTTGTAAGGCAGCGGATGTTGTGCCTAGCACCAAAATCCGCGACCTGAGTGAAGATGAAGTTGAGCGCATTCGTCTGGAAGTAGGCAAGTTCCTGGTTGAAGGCGATCTGCGTCGTGAGGTTTCCATGAACATCAAGCGTTTGATGGACATGGGTTGCTATCGTGGCATTCGCCACAGACGTGGCCTGCCTATGCGTGGCCAGCGTACCAAGACCAATGCACGCACCCGTAAAGGGCCGCGCCGTCCAATTCGCAAGTAATAGTAATACTGAGATTGCAGGTAGAGTAAGTAATGGCAAAACAGCCTAGAAAAGGTGCAACTGTTGGCCTTCGCAAGAAGGTAAAGAAAACTGTCACTGACGGTGTTGCGCACATCCATGCATCATTCAATAACACTATCGTAACCATCACCGACCGTCAGGGCAATGCTTTGGCGTGGGCGACTTCCGGTGGTTCCGGTTTCCGTGGTTCCCGTAAGAGCACCCCGTTCGCAGCCCAGGTTGCGGCTGAGCGCGCTGGCAATGCAGCCAAAGATTATGGCCTGAAAAACCTTGATGTTGAAGTCAAGGGGCCTGGCCCTGGCCGTGAGTCGGCTGTGCGTGCGCTGAACAATGTTGGTTTCAGGATCAACACCATTGTGGATGTAACGCCGATTCCGCACAACGGCTGCCGTCCGCCAAAAAAACGTCGTGTGTAACGGGAGATAGTCATGGCACGTTATATTGGACCTACCTGCAAGCTGAGCAGACGCGAAGGCACAGACCTGTTTCTCAAGAGCCGCAGTGTGTCGCTAGAAAAAAAGTGCAAACTGGATAAAGCCCCAGGCCAGCACGGTGAAAACAAGGCACGCCTTTCCGACTACGGCGTACAGTTGCGTGAAAAGCAAAAAGTTCGCCGTATCTACGGTGTACTGGAACGCCAGTTCCGTAATTACTTCACTGAAGCGGCACGCCGCAAGGGTTCCACAGGTGAAAACCTGCTGCAACTGTTGGAGTGCCGTCTTGACAACGTTGTTTACCGCATGGGCTTTGGTTCTACCCGCGCCGAATCCCGCCAGCTGGTAAGCCACAAGGCAATCAGCGTCAACGGCCAAACCGTCAACATCCCATCCTATCAGGTTAAACCCGGTGATGTTGTGGCTATTCGTGAGAAAGCCAAGAAGCAGACCCGCATCCAGGATTCCGTCGCTGTTGCTGAACAGATGGGTTTCCCCGCATGGGTTGATGTGGATGCCAAGGGGTTGACAGGTACGTTCAAGTCAGTACCAGACCGTAGCGATCTGCCAGCCGAAATTAATGAATCACTGATTGTGGAATTGTACTCCAAGTAATCATTGATCAGGTTCGAGAGACAAGTATGACCTCGAAAACAACAGAATTGCTGAAGCCGCGTAATGTTCAAGTGCAAGAAGCAGGTTTAAACACCTACCGTATTACACTGGAGCCACTGGAGCGCGGATTTGGCCACACACTGGGCAATGCCCTGCGCCGTATCCTGCTCTCCTCCATTCCGGGCAGCGCGGTAACGGAAGTGCAAATTGCCGGTGTTGTACATGAATACACCAGTATCGAAGGTGTGCAGGAAGACGTGGTTGAGATTCTGCTGAACCTCAAAAATCTGGCCATCCGTCTGAATGCACGTGATGAAGCGACCCTGACCCTGAAGAAAAAAGGCAAGGGTGTCGTGACCGCAGCGGATATTGAACAGGATCACGATGTTGAAATCATCAATCCCGAGCATGTCCTGGCGCACATCACCAAGGATGACACCGAACTGGAAATGAGCCTGACTATTACCCGTGGTCGTGGTTATCAACCGGCTTCCGTGCGCCGTGGCCCTGATTCACCTGAGTTGCCGTTGGGAACTCTGGTGCTGGATGCAAGCTACAGCCCGATTACGCGCGTTGCTTACAATGTTGACAGCGCGCGCGTGGAACAACGCACTGACATGGATAAACTGGTACTGGAAATCCAGACCAACGGTTCCATCAATGCGGAAGAGTCGATCGGCATGGCCGCACAGATCCTGCAACAGCAGTTGGCGGTATTCTTTGATCTGCGTATTGAAGAACCGGTACGCCGTGAAGAGTCCCAGCCAGAGATCGACCCGATCCTATTGCGCCCGGTTGATGATCTTGAACTAACTGTACGTTCAGCCAACTGCCTGAAGGCAGAGAATCTGTTCTACATTGGCGACTTGGTACAGCGTACTGAGACTGAGCTGCTCAAAACGCCAAACCTGGGCAAGAAGTCACTGACTGAAATTAAAGATGTGCTGGCACAGCATGGTTTGACTCTGGGTACCAAGTTGGACAACTGGCCACCAGCAGGTCTTGACCACCGTGAAAGCAAAGTGGGTTAACCACGGTTTTGAAGGATATAGAAGATGCGTCATCGTAATACTGGTCGTCAACTGAGCCGTAACAGCAGCCACCGTAAAGCCCTGCTGCAAAGCCTGACCAACTCACTGATCCGCTACGAAGCGATCAAGACAACCCTGCCAAAGGCAAAAGAACTGCGCCGTGTGGCGGAGCCGTTGATCACCCGCGCGAAAGAGGACTCTGTCCACAATCGCCGTATCGCTTTCTCCCGTCTGCGTGATAAAGACGTGGTGGGTAAGCTGTTCAACGAAATCGGCCCACGCTTTAAAGGCCGCCCAGGTGGCTATCTGCGTATCGTCAAATGTGGCTTCCGTGCTGGCGACAATGCCCCAATGGCATATGTTGCCTTGGTTGATGATGCAGACGGTGCTCGGGCTGCTGCGGAGTAAATCATTGTAGGAGCTTGCCGTGCAGCGCGGGTCGCCTAATGGCTGGCTCCTATAGCAAAGGCCGACATTGTTCGGCCTTTTTGCGTTTGGTCAGCTTGCTTTATATCATTGAGCCGCTAAAGTAGCTTGCTAGACTACGCATTTTTTGGATTGGATCACCATGCAAGACAGCTCCAATGTCATTAAAGCGGATGAAGCCCGCAAGACAGCCAAGATATTTTATTATGGGAATATTTTGGCTGTTCTGATTCCTTTCCCTGTGTTTATCTTGTGGTTTGGGGCATCCATGTTTGTATATGCGATGTTTCGTCACCACCCAAATTCCAGGGTAGGCTACTATACACAAATCGGTGCATATCATTATTACGGTCTGGCTGGTGCGCTGGTACCGATTTTGACGTTTGCCCCAGGTGACTTCTTCAAAAACTGGTGGTGGGCGTTATGGATATTCTGTGTGGTTGTGTTGCTGCCGCTCTCCATTCGCCAGATCATGCAGATAAACCGCGAAGAATGGCAGGATACGACCCAAACTCATTGAGGGAAAAGCAATGTCGGAATTACGTCATGACTGGCGCATCGAGGAAGTGAATGCGTTGTTGGCGATGCCTTTCAGTGACCTGATGTTTCAGGCACACCAGGTGCACCGGGACAATTTTCCAGCCAATCAGGTTCAGGTCAGTACCCTGCTGAGCATCAAGACGGGAGCCTGCCCTGAAGACTGTGGCTATTGTTCGCAAAGCGCCAAACATGATACTTCGTTGGAACGTGAACGTTTGTTGCCTTTGCAGGAAGTGATGGAGGCGGCTCAAACGGCGCGTGATCATGGTGCAACCCGCTTTTGCATGGGTGCTGCTTGGCGCAACCCGACCGATAAAAATCTCGATCGTGTGGTCGAAATGGTTCAGGCGGTCAAGGGCTTGGGGATGGAAACCTGCGTCACGCTGGGGATGTTGACTGACCGGCAGGCGCTAAGACTTAGGGATGCAGGGCTGGATTACTACAACCACAATCTCGACACTTCCCCTGAGTTTTATGGCAATGTCATTTCCACTCGAACCTATCAGGATCGTTTGGATACGCTGGATAACGTGCGTAATGCAGGCATTAATGTATGCTCTGGTGGCATCCTTGGCATGGGTGAAACCCGTCTTGACCGCGCCCGGTTATTGCAGCAACTGGCGAACATGAAGTTCCACCCGGAATCCGTGCCAATCAATGATCTGGTCAGGGTTGAAGGGACACCACTGGCAGGGGCAGAAAAGCTTGATCCTCTTGAGTTTATCCGCGCTGTCGCGGCTGCCCGCATCATGATGCCGAAATCCTATGTGCGCCTGTCCGCAGGTCGTACCGAGATGACGGATGAAATGCAGGCATGGTGTTTCTTCGCAGGAGCCAATTCCATTTTCTATGGCGACAAGCTGCTGACGACTGACAACCCGGAGGAAAGTCAGGATATGCAGTTGTTTGCCCGTTTGGGGATCGAAGCGGAAGCCGGACGCCCCGGTAACGCCTTTTTGTGAGATGATTCCATGCGCTACCCACAATCTTTTGATGTGATCGTTATCGGCGGTGGGCACGCCGGGACGGAAGCTGCGCTTGCCGCCGCGCGGATGGGTAGGCGAACGCTGTTGTTAACCCACAATATTGAAACCATCGGCCAGATGAGTTGTAACCCGGCGATTGGTGGTATCGGCAAAGGCCATCTGGTCAAGGAAGTGGATGCGCTGGGTGGAGCCATGGCGCACGCTGCTGATCGTGGCGGCATCCAGTTCCGCATCCTCAATTCCAGCAAGGGCGCCGCAGTACGTGCCACCCGTGCCCAGGCCGATCGGGTGCGTTATAAAGCGGCCATCCGTTTCATCGTCGAAAACCAGCCTAACCTGCAAGTTTTCCAGCAGGCTGTCGATGACCTGATTGTTGAAGGCGATCGTGTAGCAGGCGTGGTTACCCAAATGGGGCTGCGCTTTTCTGCCCGTGCGGTGGTGTTGACGACTGGCACTTTCCTCGGTGGCAAAATTCACATTGGCTTGAGCAATCATGCTGGCGGCAGGGCGGGTGACCCGCCTTCCATGGCACTCGCCCAGCGTTTGCGCGAATTGCCATTCCGTGTTGATCGCCTGAAAACCGGCACGCCTCCGCGCATTGATGCCCGCAGTATCGACTTCAGCAGGCTGGAGGCGCAACCGGGCGATACGCCAACCCCAGTATTTTCATTTCTGGGCAGCGTGGAGGAGCACCCACAGCAGATTGCCTGCTATATCACCTATACCAACACCACTACGCACGACATCATTCGTAGCGGACTGGATCGTTCTCCGATGTATACGGGTGTCATTGAGGGGATTGGCCCACGTTACTGCCCGTCGATTGAAGACAAGGTTGTACGTTTTGCCGACAAGGAACGTCACCAGATTTTCATCGAGCCGGAAGGGCTGGATACCCATGAGGTTTACCCCAACGGTATTTCCACCAGCTTACCGTTCGATGTGCAATATGAGCTGGTGCGTTCGATGGCTGGATTGGAAAATGCCCATATCACCCGCCCCGGCTATGCTATCGAATACGACTTCTTTGACCCGCGTGACCTCAAGCCGACCCTGGAAACCAAAGCCATGCAGGGTTTGTTTTTCGCTGGGCAAATCAATGGTACGACTGGCTATGAAGAGGCCGCTGCGCAAGGTCTGCTGGCTGGCTTGAACGCGGGTTTGTACGTGCAGGAAAAAGATGGCTGGTATCCACGACGTGATCAGGCTTACATCGGTGTGCTGGTTGATGACCTGATCACGCTGGGAACCCGCGAACCCTACCGCATGTTCACCAGCCGAGCCGAACACCGCTTGTTGTTGCGCGAAGACAACGCCGACCTACGCCTGACCGAGAAAGGCCGTGAATTGGGGTTGGTGGATGACGCACGTTGGGCGGCTTTCTGCCAGAAACGCGAAGCCACTGAGTTCGAACAGCAGCGGCTGCGTTCTACCGTCCTGCATCCGTCGGATGTCAGCGCGGAAGATAGCCAGCGTGTATTTGGCGACACGCTTGCCCGCGATTACAAGCTGTACGATTTGCTGCGTCGCCCCAACGTTACGTATGCTGGATTGACCAGTTTGCCAGCGGTTGGCAGTCTGGTAGCGGATGAAAAGGTCGCCGAGCAGGTTGAAATCCAGTGCAAATACGCCGGTTATATTGAGCGCCAGCAGGATGAAATCCACAAGCAGCGCCGCAACGAGGAAACCCGTCTGCCTGACTGGCTAGATTACGTCCAGGTGCGCGGCCTTTCCAACGAAGTGCGGCAGAAGCTGCAAGCCCAGCGTCCTGCCACGATCGGTCAGGCTGCCCGTATTCCGGGGGTCACGCCTGCGGCCATCTCCCTGTTGCTGGTGCATCTGAAGAAATCCTCGGCAGCGGGCGGCAATCATTTGCAGGCCAGTGCCTGATGGATGGTGCGCAACAGGATAAACTTGGGCGCTACCTGCAACTGCTGCAACGCTGGAACAAGGTTCACAACCTGACAGCGGTGCGTGACCCGGCGCAAATGCAGGTATTGCACATTGATGACAGCCTCAGTGTCGCGCCTTACATCCGTGGTGAAACCTGTCTGGATGTAGGCAGCGGCGCAGGTCTTCCTGGCATTCCCCTCGCCATCATTCAGCCTGGGCGACAGTTCACGGTGCTCGACACCAACGGCAAAAAAACCCGTTTCATGCAGCAAGCGGTGTTGGCGCTGGGTCTGCAGAATGTGAGGGTTGTCCAAACCAGGGTAGAAAGCTGGAAGCCTGGGCACTGTTTTGATGCCATTATCAGCCGCGCCTTTGCCTCCCTGCATGATTTTGTGAGCTTTACCGGCAAACATGCCTGTGAAAATGGTATCCTCTACGCCATGAAGGGGCGCTACCCTGACAGCGAACTGGCGGAGCTGCCGTCAGGCTGGGCAGTGCAGGCGCAACATGCATTACACGTACCCGGTCTGGATGCAGAGCGGCATCTGTTGGAACTACAGCGAGAATAGCGAGAATAACCCCATGACGCGAGTGATCGCCATTGCCAACCAGAAAGGCGGCGTAGGTAAAACTACTACCACGGTCAATCTGGCGGCATCCTTGGCCGCGATGAAGCGCCGCATCCTGCTGGTGGATATGGATCCACAAGCCAATGCCACCACCGGTATTGGGATTGACAAGCATGGCCAGTCCAGCACCCTGACCGATGTCTTGTTGGGCGAGTCACATGTCACTGAAATTCTGCAAAAACTACCGGAAACCTCCCTGCATGTATTGCCTGGCTCACCGGAACTGACGGTGGCTGAAATTACCTTGATGAGCAAGGAACGGCGTGAATACCATTTGAAAGATGCACTTGCACCGATGCAAGGCGCTTACGACTATATCCTGATTGACTGTCCTCCTTCCCTCAATATGCTGACAGTCAATGCTTTGGTGGCAGCAACCGGCGTCATTATTCCCATGCAATGCGAATATTACGCGCTGGAAGGTCTGAGCGCCTTGGTGGGGACGATCGAGCGCATCACCCAGACAGCCAACCCGGATTTGAAGGTCATGGGCTTGGTGCGCACCATGTATGACCCGCGCAGCAACCTTTCCCGTGATGTTTCCGAACAAATCAACGCTTTTTTCCGCAACAAGGTCTACAACACCTCCATTCCACGCAACATCCGGCTGGCGGAAGCGCCCAGCCACGGCTTGTCGGCGCTGGAATATGACAAAAGCTCCCGTGGAGCACTGGCGTATTTGGCGCTGGCTGCTGAACTGTTGCGTAAAGATACCGGCAAAATTGCATCAGATGGGGAGCAGGCATGGTAAAGAAACCCGGGCTTGGGCGCGGTCTTGACATCCTGCTCAGTTCAGCGCGCGGCAACAGCGAACAAACCGACGACGTGTCTTTGCGCACCCTGCCGGTAGAACGTATCCGCCCAGGCCAATACCAGCCACGTACCCGCATGGATCCCGACGCTTTACAGGAACTGGCCGATTCCATTAAGGCACAAGGGCTGGTGCAGCCGGTTGTAGTACGCAAGCTGGGTAGTGGTGAGTATGAGTTGGTTGCCGGCGAACGCCGCTGGCGCGCGGCACAGCTGGCCGGGCTGCATGAAATCCCTGCTGTAGTGCGCGAAATCCCTGACCAGGCCGCTGCGGCCATGTCGCTGATCGAAAATATCCAGCGTGAAGACCTGAATGCCTTGGAAGAGGCCAATGCCCTGCGCCGTCTGATTGGCGAATTTGGCCTGACCCACCAGCAAACTGCGGAAGCGGTCGGGCGTTCCCGTGCGGCGGTCACCAATTTGTTGCGTCTGCTGGATTTGCAGGACGGAACCAAGGCTTTGGTGGATGCTGGCCAGCTGGAAATGGGCCATGCACGAGCCTTGTTGGCGCTGCAAGGCCAGCAGCAGGTAGAGGTTGCGCAGAAAGTCGCCCAACGCCAGCTTTCTGTGCGTGAAACCGAGCGTTTGGTCAAGCTATTGCTGGAGGAGGGCAAGAAATCCGCCGTGGAGTTCAAACCGGCTCCTGAGGTGCTCAAGCTGGAGCAAAAGCTTGCCGATACCCTGGGGGCCAAAGTTGCCATCCGTTACAACCGCACAGGTAGGGGTAAACTTGTCATTGAATACAATAGCCTGGACGAGCTGGACGGTATCCTTGGGCATATCCAGTAAATTTTCGCTGCAAGGTGTTGAAGCAGGCGGCGAATCCCTGCATAATACGCGCCTTGTTTTTCGGATTGGTTTTTCGGGAGAATACCCTTGCCTAACATAGCCTCAGCCAGAAAGCGTGTCCGTCAGGCGGCCAAGCGCCGTATGCACAATAAGCACCTGCGTTCGCGTCTGCGCACCCAAATCAAGAGTGTGGTGAATGCCATTGCATCCGGCGACCGCGAAGCAGCCATCAATGCATACAAGGCGGCAGTGCCAGTCATCGACTCCACAGCCGACAAGGGTATCATCCACAAGAACAAGGCAGCCCGTCACAAAAGCCGCCTGAACGCACACATCAAGGCTCTGCAAGCCTGATCCAGTATCGTGGGTTGATGCATCTTCCAAGGCCGGTTTGTATGAACCGGCCTTTCGTGTTTGTGGTGATTCCATGCTGAAGGTAGGCTTAACCGGGGGGATTGGTTGTGGCAAGTCCACCGCCATCAGACGTTTCCGTGAGCTGGGCATAGCCGTCATTGAAGCTGACCTGGTGGCGCGTGAAGTGGTAGAGCCAAAACAACCTGCTTGGCAGGAAATTGTGCAAACGTTTGGTGCACAAGCCTTACGGGAAGATGGTTTTCTGGATCGCACTTGGTTGCGGCAAGCTGTTTTCAGCGATCCTGAACGCTTGCAGCAGTTGGAATCTATACTGCATCCACGTATCCGTACTGAAATCGAAGGGCGGATGGCAGCGCGTACAGGCAGCCCCTATGTGGTTGTCGATGTACCGTTGCTGTTTGAAAAGGGTTATACTCAACTTTTCGACCGGATTTTGGTGGTTGACTGTTCTCAGGAACAGCAGCGGGAGCGGGTCAAGTTGCGTGATGGTAGTAGCAATGACTTAATTGAGTCCATTATGCAATCACAAGTAGCGCGTGATGTCCGGTTGCAACATGCCGATGATATTGTTGAAAATTCCTCATTAATTAATGTTTTTTATCAGAAAATTGATGATTTGCATAGTAAATATGAGAAACTGAGTAATGTTTAGTTGATTGCCCTGCTACTTTCTTGGTATAAATGCTGGTAAATAGGGTCTGCGAAGCATTTTATGGTTAACTACAAGCAACCTTTGGGCGAAGAGATTCGCCGCCTCTCCGAGCATCACATGATTAGCTACGAGCAACCGCTTAACGAAAAAATTCGCTTGTTCATGCGGTTGGAATTGCTCATGGGGCGTTTCAAGTATCATATTTCCGCCGATCCCAAACCCGAGGATACGGTGGCAGCTCTGCATCTGCTGCTGGATTTGTATAATCTTTCTGCTCGCTTGGATGTCAAAAGCGAAATTCTGAAAGAAATTGACCGGATGGGGCAGTCGACCCGCTTGTTGTTACGCAATGAAGATGCGGATACTGCCCGTTTGGACGGTGTGCTGGAAAAGCTCAATTACCATAGCGATGTGCTCTACCAGCAGCGCGGCCAGCTCGGTCAGCACCTGAAAAACCACATGTTCTTCAATAGCCTGCGCCAGCGTTCATCTTTGCCAGGCGGCTTGAACGGTTTCGATATTCCCCTGTTCCACTACTGGCAGGAACAGTCGGTTGAAGTCCGGCTCGAAGACTTGCGGGAATGGATCGCACCTTACGTAACCGCAAATGCAGCAGCGCACGATATTCTGGATATTGTACGTCAATTTGGCGAGCGCCAGCAGGAAGTGGCCAAGGAAGGTTTTTTCCAGTCCATGCTGGAAATGCGCAAGCCTTACCAGATGATGAGTGTGGAACTGCCGGATAATGTTGATTATTACCCTGAGATCAGTGCTGGCAAGCAGCGCTTTACCCTGCGTTTTGTGAACGCGGACATGCTCGCGGAGCGGGGCAAGCAGATCAATAAGGATGTGCATTTCACGCTGGTGCTGTGTTCCTTCTAGCCGGGTTTGGCTGCTGTGTTTCTGGATTGGTAAGCGGGCATCAAGCCCGCTTATCGTTAGTGGGGAAGGGTCAGTGTGCGAGCTTTTCCCAAATTGGCCCGGTGGTGCTGGCTGATGGTGGTTTTGGGGCGGTGGTTGTGTCGGGTTGCTGGGCTGGTTCCTCGCTTGTTACAACCGGGTCAACCACCAGGGTTTCCTGTTTCAGGATCGCGCCATCATCATTCAATATGGTTACTGTCCAGACGCCTGACAGGTTGGCGCTGATATTTTTGCTGGAGTGCACCCGCCAGCGTTCCCCCGCAACCGGAAATTGCAACCCAAGCTGGAACGCCCCGTCTTTCTCCCAGCGATGGGTAATGATATGGCCTTGCAGCCCCGTCAGTTCAGTAAAGTAATGGATTTCCTGCCCGGCGCTGATTCGCGCCAGTTGGTCAACGGGTTCGCGGTTGCTGATGCCGGTTGTGAATGCAGAACGTGAAACTTGTGGGGCAATAACTGCGGCTTGGGCTGTTGCTGCTGGCAGGGCATCTTCGGCCCAAACGGTATTCCCGGTGCTGGCCACCATCAGGAAAGAGGCTGTTAACAGATAGGTGTTTCTCATTGTTCAATGGCTCTCTTAATAATTAGATAATTAGAATATTATAATACTCATGGTATAGTTTACCGCATTTGCTTCAGGTTCACCAAAGAATGCCTGCAACAGGCTTGCCCCTGACGGCGACTTAGGCTTTACTACCTTATTTGCAGTGACAGGCAGGTTTAAAAATGCCGAGAAAACAGGTGGCGGTAACGAGCGATGCGCAGCCAGACTTTGAGGCGGCCATGGTGGAGCTGGAGGCTTTGGTGCAGCGCATGGAAAGCGGTGAGCTTTCGCTGGAAGGTTCCTTGCAGGAGTTTGAACGCGGTGTGCAGTTGACCCGTATCTGCCAGGAAGCGCTCAAGGCTGCGGAACAGCGCGTCAAGCTGCTGGCATCTGATGGCCAGGAACGCGATTTTCCGCCACAAGAGGATGCCTGATGCTGAATCTCCATGACCGCCTACAGGGCTGGCAGAAACGGATCGAGGTCGTGCTGGATGACGTTTTGCCGCCGTCTTCCACGCATCCGGCCAAACTGCACGCAGCACTGCGTTACACGGTATTGAATGGTGGCAAGCGGATGCGCCCCTTGTTGGTGTATGCGGCGGGCGAAGCCTTGGGTATCGCTGCTGATCGGCTGGATATTCCGGCAGCAGCCATCGAACTGATACATGTTTATTCGCTGGTGCATGATGACCTGCCGGCCATGGATGATGATGACCTGCGCCGGGGCAAGGCTACCTGTCACAAGGCGTTTGACGAGCCAACCGCGATACTGGTGGGTGATGGTTTACAGGCGTTGGCTTTTCAACTGTTGGCTGCCCACCCGCGGATGTTGGCTTCCCCAGCTCAGCGGTTGCGCATGATCGAACAGCTTGGGCAGGCTGCCGGTTCCCGTGGTATGGTGGGTGGGCAGGCCATTGACCTCGCTGCCGTCGGCCAGGAACTGACGGAAATGGAGCTGGAAAACATGCACATCCACAAGACTGGGGCTTTGATCCGCGCCAGTGTGCTGTTGGCGGCCTACAGCGTGGAGGCGATGGATGCGCAACGTTTGCAGCAACTGGACCATTTCGCCAAGTGCATCGGGTTGGCATTCCAGGTGCAGGATGACATTCTGGATGTGGAAAGCGATACCCAGACGCTGGGCAAGACCCGTGGGGCAGATGCGGCGGCAGGCAAGCCCACTTATCCTTCCATCATCGGGATGGCTGCGTCCAGGGCCAAATTGCAGGATTTGTATGACGAGGCCATGAATGCCTTGCTATCATTCGGTGAATCCGCTGACATGTTGCGGCACTGTGCCGAGTTTACGGTCAAGCGTATCCGATAAATAAAAAACGGGAATCTCCGCCGCAGTGCCTTGTATTCGTTTTGATGATTAGGGGTTGGCCAACGTGCTCGAAAGAATAAATTTCCCCGCTGATTTGCGGCGGCTGGAACTGGAGGCGCTCCCGGCGCTGTGTGCTGAACTGCGTGAATTTCTGTTGGATTCGGTATCGAATGGGGGAGGGCATTTTTCCTCCAATTTGGGTACGGTCGAGCTGACCGTAGCGCTACATTATGCCTTTGATACCCCGCAGGACAAGCTGGTGTGGGATGTCGGGCATCAGGCTTATCCACACAAAATCCTGACCGGGCGGCGGGATCTGATGGATAGTATCCGCCAGAAAGATGGTCTGGCCGGTTTCCCCAAGCGCTCCGAAAGTGAATACGATACCTTTGGGGTGGGGCATTCCAGCACCTCCATCAGTGCTGCGTTGGGGATGGCGTTGGCGGCGCAACAGAAGGGTGAGGACTACCATTCCATTGCCATTATTGGTGATGGTGCCATGACGGCGGGTATGGCGTATGAAGCGCTCAACCACGCGGGCGACCTGGACGCCAACCTGATTGTGGTGTTGAACGACAATGAAATGTCGATTTCGCCGAATGTGGGCGCGTTGCGCAAATACCTGACGCGCCTGCTGTCTGGGCGTATGTATTCGAGTATGCGTGAAAGCGGCAAGAAAGCGTTGTCGCACAGTAAATCCCTCTCCAAACTGGTTAAGCTGACCGAAGAGCATATGAAGGGCATGGTGTTGCCCGGCACCTTGTTCGAGGAAATGGGCTTCAAATATTACGGCCCGATTGATGGCCATGACGTGGAAGAGCTGGTGCATGTGCTGGAAAACCTCAAGCAGATCAAGGGGCCGCGCCTGCTGCATATCCTGACGCAAAAGGGCAAGGGGTATGAGCCAGCCGAGGAAGATCCTTGTGCCTATCATGGGGTAACACCTTTCAACCTGAAAACGGGTTTGGTTTCCAGCAGCAAGAAATCGACCCCCACCTACACCCAGGTGTTTGGCCAGTGGTTGTGCGACATGGCGGCGCAAGACAAGCGTTTGGTCGGGATTACGCCCGCGATGCGCGAAGGTTCCGGTCTGGTGGCGTTTTCCGAACAGTTCCCGCAGCGTTATTTCGATGTTGGTATTGCGGAGCAACATGCGGTGACACTAGCGGCGGGGCTGGCCTGTGAGGGGTTGAAACCGGTGGTGGCGATCTATTCCACCTTCCTGCAGCGGGCGTATGACCAGTTGTTGCACGATGTTGCCATCCAGAACCTGCCGGTAGTGTTCGCGGTTGACCGCGCCGGTTTGGTGGGGGCGGATGGGCCGACGCATTCAGGCAATTACGACCTTTCCTTCCTGCGCTGCGTGCCGAATATGGTGGTGATGGCTCCGGCGGATGAAAACGAATGCCGCCAGATGTTGTATACCGCTTTCCAGCTGGATTGCCCAACAGCGGTGCGTTACCCACGCGGTAAGGGGACAGGTATTGAACCGCACACTGAGATGCAGGCGATGCCGGTTGGGAAAGCGGTGAAAGTGCGTAATGGCGGCAATTCCATCGCTATCCTGTTATTTGGTTCATTGCTGGCCGAGGCACGGGCGGCAGCGGAAGAGCTGGATGCGACCCTGGTCAACATGCGTTTCGTCAAACCGCTGGACAAAACCATACTGCGCGAACTGGCGCAGTCGCACGAGTTGCTGGTGACGCTGGAAGACAATGCGGTTATGGGTGGCGCGGGCAGTGCGGTGAACGAATACTTGCATGAAGCCGGGCTGGCCGTGGAGGTGATGAACCTGGGCTTGCCGGATGTGTATATTGAACATGCCCAGCGTGAAGAGCAGCTTGCCGCCTGTGGGCTTGATGCACTGGGCATCGTGGAAAAGGTGCGCTCTGGCTATGGTGGGCGGATTCACATTGGATTAAGCTTGTGTCCTGTGCCACAATACGTCGCGAATTGAAGTGTTAGGGATCGGCTATAATCCTATGAAAAGTTTGGTTCCGCCTGTATTTCCCAATTCCTGAGGAGTTGTTCCATGAAGTTTCTTGTTGGCTTTTTCAGCCTCGAATGGATGCGCGTTTTCGATTTTCTTGCTCCACTGGCTATCCGTCTGTTCCTTGCACCGATGTTCTGGATTTCGGGCGTAAAACGTTTGGGTTTGTTCTCCAGCTCTGATTTCGTCATTTACAACCCGTTGACTTGGCTGAATACGGAAGCCTTCCAGCAAAGCGTTGCCAGCATGGGCAATACGCTGTTTTCCGGGTTGGGCGCGGAAACTCTGGTGATCCTGTTGGGTATTATCGAAATTACGGCGGCCATCCTGTTGGTGTTGGGTTTTGCTGTGCGTTGGGTAGTGCTGGCACTGATGTTTGTCGTAGTGGTGCTGGGCTTGATCGCGATGGGAGATGCTGGTTTCCTCAACAGTATGCAACAATTGATCATGAGCCATGGCTATACCAATATGACCAACAATGTCACCGAGGTCTATCTGGTTTACTTTATCCTGTTGCTGGCGCTGTTCTTCATGGGCGCGGGTCGCTGGGTCAGTCTGGACTGGTACATCTACCGCAGTTTCGTTAAGCGGATTGATAATAAGTCTGCTGCTGCCATGCATGATCCTTTCGAGATTGATGCGACTGACGAACCTGGCATCCATTGATGCCTGAACCAAAAAGGCTGCTGATGGCAGCCTTTTTGTTGATGGGTTCTGCTTAGCGGAGTTCGCTGCGTTCACGGCGTGCTTTCATTTTTTCGTCATTGCGCTTCATTAGTTGTAGGGTCAGGTAGATTTTTGCGGGTATGGAAAGGAACAACCCGCTTGCAATCAGCCCTGCTACCGTGGCGACTCCCTTCACACCGTGGGCGGTCGCGATGTCGGTGAAAATCACCAGCCCCACCCCTACTGCGCTGATGCTCAGGCCAACGATGATCAGGGTGTACATGAGGCGGGTTAGTTGCTGTTCTTTCATGGAGTGCCTTTTGGATGATGCGGTGGATGCCCTATTATCCAAGCAAAAATAGGCGCGTAATTGACATGTGTCAAAACGGCATTAGTTTTTGCTAATATACTGACTTACATCAAGTATCTGGGTCGGAAATCATGATGGGTTGGAAGCGAATCGGGTTGGCAGTGGCATTGTCCTGCATGGCGGCGCTGGCCTCTGCCGAGGATGGCAAGGTGCTGTTCCAGCAGCATTGCGCTTCCTGTCATGGCGAGGCGGGCATTGGGGGTATTGGCTTGCCGTTATCAAAGCCGACTGTTATGGAGTCGCTGACTGACGATTATATCCGCAAAACCATCCGCAGTGGCCGCCCAGGTCGGATCATGCCTGCGTTTGGGGAAATGTCGGATACTGAAGTTGGTGCCATTGTGGGCTACATGCGTACCTGGGGGGCATCAAAGGTGGAAGAGCCAGCCCAGCCTTTGTCAGGCGTGGCCGCCAAGGGCAAACCGCTGTTCGAGCAGCACTGCGCCAGTTGCCATGGCAAGGATCTGAGTGGCGGTTCGGAAGGTACCGGCGTTACCTTTTCCCGCAAGCGCGAAATGGCCATCATGCCACCCGCCCTCAACAATGCCGGTTTCCTGCAAGCGGCCACTGACGGCATGTTGCGCTATATCATCCAGCATGGCCGCGACGGTACGCCCATGCCTGCTTTCAAAGCTACCCTGCAACCAGCGCAAATGGATGATGTGATTGCCTACGTGCGTGCCAGTGAGCTGAAAAACCAGCTGGAAGGTCAGGCGCTGGAGGATGAATCCCTGACCGTGATTTACGACGTGCCCGGCACGTTTGAAGAAACTGTGGCGCGGGTACGGGAAGCTATCCGTTCCAACAATTTCCGCGTTTTTCCTGACCGTTATCTGGAAGAAGGTTTGACGGATGAGCTTTCCGTCAACACACGCCAAGTTTCCCTGCGTTTCTGCAATTTCAACAAGTTGTATGAGGCGCTTAAGCTGGAGCCACGCTTGGGCGTCATCCTGCCGTGCAGCCTGACCGTCATTGAACAGGAGGGTGGTGGCGTCCAGATTGTGGCGGCGAATGTGGAAGTGCTCGCAAAGCTGTTCAACAATGACCAACTGGATGAGGTATTTGCCCACATCAAAGCCAGTTACGACCTGATTCTGGATGAAGTGACGTTTTGACGTGACGTAATAGTGAGCAGAGTTGCATTTTTCTGGTAATATATTAGAATTCTCTAATATTTTTATGAGAGATGGGCTTTACACAATGAAGTTTTGGGATAAGTGGATGTACGCGGGTGCATTGCTGTTTGGCTTTGCGGCGGCGGGTTCTGTGGCTGCCAGCAATGAGACCAGCCTGACCCTGATACATGATTCACCTTATTCATTTGAGGAAACGCTGGCGTCGTTACGGGAAACGATCCGGGCGCACAATTTCAGGGTGTTCCCCGACCGTTATCTGGAAGAGGGGTTGGTCGATGAGTTTTCCGTCAATGAGCGTCAGGTCAGCATCCGTTTTTGCAATTTTCATGATTTGCATGAGGCTATCCAGATAGAACCACGGATCGGGGTGGTTTTGCCCTGCGCGATTACGGTCGTGGAACGGGAAGATGGTTCTGTGCAACTGCTGACAGCGAACGTGCAAGCCATGATGGCTCTGTTTGATAATGACAAGCTGGCCAGTGCTTTTCGCGGCATCGAGGCCAAGTACACAGCAATTCTTGATGAGGTAACCTTATGAAACCCCCTGTCCTGTTAACCTTGTTGGCGTGGTTGCTGCTGAATGCCGGACTTGCCCATGCCAATGACAACCTGCTGACTGTGCGCGTGGCGCAGGGATTTGAACCGGCACTGCAACAAGTTCAGGACGTGCTGGCAGGGCACGGTTTTACGGTGGCGCATATCCAGAAGTGTGATGGTGGCCTGCATGAGATGGGCTATGAAACCGATAATTACCGGGTGGTGTTTTTTGGCCGCCTAGAAGATGTGCGTGAGCTGAGCAAAACACATCCTGAAATGATCCCCTTGTTCCCATTCAAACTGGCGGTTTATGCTGAAGGCAAGGATACCATCCTGTCAGTGCTGAACCCTTCCAGCCTCGCGCCGATGTTACATGCGGATGATAGCTTGCAGGCGTGCCTGGATGGGTGGGAAAAGGATTTCCGTGCCGTGCTGGCTGACATGCAGGGTTCTGTTACGGTGGCGTTGGCACATTGAGGGCCGCCCGCCCTTTACGCGGTGGCGCTATAGTGGCGTATTTGTTGGCCTAGCCGTTGCAGGATGGCGTCGCGCTGTTGCAGGGCTTTTTCCTTGTGTAGCAATTGCTGGTTGAGCTGGGCGATGATGGTGTCCTTGAGGGTGATGACCTTATCGCGCTGTTCAATCTTGTGCTCAAATGCCAGCCGGTCGCTTGTCATTGCCTGCTGATTGCCGGTCAGGGTAGCCAAGGTATCCAATTGCTGCATTAGAGTGGCTTCCCGCTGCGCATATTCCCGTTCACGTTCGCCCAGTTGGTTTTCGCGCTGCTGAATTTTGTGCAGGGTGGTTTCGTGGGCGGCTTCCCGTTGCTGGTATTGGTTGATCAGGGTTGTCAGTTGGTCTTGCAGCCCCTGCAATGCGCTTTCGCGCTCGGCAAATTGGCGTTCACGGTCGCTCAGGTGGGTTTCGCGTTGCTGGAGGGTCTGCTCCTGTTGTTGGAGGATTTGCAGGGCGTTTTCGCGTTCGGCTTCCTGTTGCTGCTGTCTGGCGGTTAAGTCTGTCAGGGTATTAATGTGCTGTAAGAGCAGGGCTTCGCGGCTGGTGTGCTGGCGTTCGCGCTCGGCCAGGTGTTCTTCGCGCAAGTGGAATTCGTCTTCCCGTTCTACCAGGATTTGTTCGCGTTCGCTGAGCAGACGGCTTTGTTCCAGGATGTGCTGGTCTTTTGCCTGCATACTCTGGTCGCGTTCGCCCAGTTGTTTGGCAATCGCGTCGACTTGTTGTTCCTGCTGCTGGATGAACTGGTCTTTTTCCGCCAGCAGTGTATCCCGGGCGCTGATCAGGCTGGCGTATTCGGCCAGGCGTTTTTCTTTGTCCAGCAGGATATTTTCCATTTCTGTGACATGCGAGCCATGGGCATCGAGACGCTGCTGGTGTTGTTGCAGGTTGTGGTCAAGCGCCAGTATTTGTTCTTGTAGTGAGGCAATCGACTGGTCACGCCGTTGGATGTGTTGGTCACGTTCCTGGATTTGCAGGAACTGGGCGGTGATTTGTTCGTCACGGCGGTGCAGGGTGCGTTCACGCTCGTGGATGGCCTGGTCGCGGATGCCGACTTGGCGGTCACGTTCCTGCAAATGCTCCCCGGCCTGAAGGAGCATTTGTTCGCGTTCCTGGCTGATGCGTTCCTTTTCATGTAAGAGGCGTGTTTGTTCGGCCAGCTGTTCGTTACGCAGGCTGATCTGGTCGACTTTGCGGCGTACCAGGACATCACGCAACCGCAGTTGCTGGTCTTTTTCCAGCAGCAAGTCATCGCGGCGTTGCAGTAGTCGGTCAACGTCGCGCAGGCGCATATCGCGCTGCTGGACTTGTTGGTCGCGTTCTTTCAGCTGGCGGTCACGTTCGGTGAGGTGACGGTTGCGCTCGTGCAGGAGCTGTTCCTGGGTATAAGTGCGCTGTTGGTTGTCGCGTATCCAGCGGTTGAGTTCTTCGAGTTGGCGGCTGAGTTCCTGGATATTGTCGTCGCGTTTGGCCAGTTGCTTGTCGCGGTTGTCGATTTCGCGGTCGCGCTTGCCAATGTGGTTATCCTTTTCTTCCAGACGGCGGTTGCGGATGTGGATCTGGTCTTCGCGTTCGAGGATGTATTTTTCTTTCTGGCTGGCCAGTTGCTCGATTTCACGGGTGTGGTTTTCCAGGTCGCGGATGAGCTGGTCGCGCTCACGGATGGTGTCTTCCTTGTTCTGGAGTGCGGCATCGCGTTGGGTGACCTGCTGTTCGAGTTCTTGGGCATTGTCTTGGCTGGAATGGAGCAGTTTTTCCTTTTCGTGGAGCAGTTGCTCCTTACGCTCCATGTGTTGGTCGCGTTCACGCAGGGATTGCTCCAGCGTGTCGATCAGCTTGTCCTTGTGTTGGATGGAGGTGTTGAGTTCCCGTAACCGTTCTTCGGTTATTTGCAGCCGTTCATAAGCGTCGCGCCAGCGGTCAATCAAGGTCTGGCGGTCGGCGGCGGTCAGGAAACGGTTCCCCTCGATTTTTTCGATCAGTGTCAGCTCTTCGCGGTTCATTGTTATTATTTCAGCAGCTTATCCGGTTATCATACATGATAATGTGCTAAATATAACAGGGCATGAATCAACCATAAAAACGGAACCCGACAAGGGTATTAGCACTCTAAGCCAATGAGTGCTAAGATGAGCCATAAAGTCAACAGGAGGCTACCACACATGACAAACGCATTGATGCTTAGAGGACAAACCTTACCCGTTCCGGTGGGGAATCTGGAAAGCTACATCCATGCGATTCACGCCATTCCCGTGCTGGAAGCAGAAGAAGAACGCGAGCTGGCAGATCGCCTGAAATATGCAGGCGATCTGGAAGCGGCACGTCAACTGATCCTGCACAACCTGCGCTTTGTTGTCAAAGTGGCGCGCGGGTACAGCGGCTACGGCCTGCCCCTGGGGGATCTGGTACAGGAAGGGAATGTGGGATTGATGAAAGCCGTCAAACGTTTTGAGCCGGATATGAATGTACGGCTGATTTCCTTTGCCGTGCACTGGATTCGGGCAGAAATCCACGAATTTATCCTGCGTAACTGGAAGATCGTCAAGGTGGCGACCACCAAGGCGCAACGCAAACTGTTCTTCAACCTGCGCAGCAGCAAGCAGCGTCTGGGCTGGTTGAACCATGAGGAAGCCCAGTCCATGGCGGATGACCTGGGTGTCACCACCGCTGAAGTGTTGGAAATGGAAAAACGCCTCAGTGCCCACGACGTGGCTTTCGACCTGGGTGTAGATCAGGACGACGAAGACACTGCCAGCTTCTCGCCCAGCCAGTATCTGGCGGCGGATGACGCCGACCCGGCGGAAACGCTGGAAGCGGAAGAGTGGGATACCTACACCCGCGAGCGTTTCCAGAATGCAATGGCAAGCTTGGATGCACGTAGCCAAGATATTTTAGCCAGCCGTTGGCTGGTTGAAAACAAGGCGACCTTGCATGAATTGGCGGAAAAGTACAGCGTGTCAGCCGAGCGTATCCGTCAGCTGGAGAATGCCGCGATCAACAAGTTACGCCAAGGCGTAATGGAAGCCGCATAAAGGCAGTTTTCTTGCCGCAGATATGAAAAAGGCCGCGTAAGCGGCCTTTTTTTGTCAAAGATGCTGACGTTTAACCGAAGAACGCTACCGACAGGAAACTGAACCACGCAAACGCAATCATCCCTATAACGATCAGCATCGGGATGCCAAAATCCCAGCTCAACATATCTACATACCTCTTTAATCTTTGTAGCGGAAAGGATAAAGCAATACCCCACCCCTGACAAGATCAGCGGATGCTTATATAAATACTTTTGGCTGGGGCTACCTTCGGGTAGCCAGGGAAATGGCTTTAGCCCGAGAAAACAACCGAAAAGAAGCTGAACCACGCAAACAGGATCAGGGCAATAACGATTGCTGCTGGCAGGCCATAGTCAAAACTCAACATGTCATTTCCTCTTGATAAGAATCACTTGATGCTGGGTAGTATGCCGAAAGATATTCAGTAGTAACTTGACATGGCTCAAGAATAACGGAATCCTTTCATCTGCTTGTCATGATGCCGGTGCAGACTGTGCGGCGTGGTCTGTCACGGCAAGGAAACGGAGATGCTCAGGTTAAACCAACTCATCCTGCGCACGGATGTTAGTGGGATGCCGCTGGAATGGATACATTTTCAAACAGCGGTCAAACTGTATTACACCGATCAGGTAGCTTATACCTGTGGGACTCCCATTCTCAAAATTCACGGTGGCATCAACGCCAAAACCGGGCGGCAAAGCCGGATTGAGCTGAATTCCATCATTGCCACTTTCGGCAGTAAGCATAAGTTGTACGACTATTATGTGCCGCCCCTCAATAACCCGACCCTGTTCCGGCGTGACGACCAAATCTGCCTGTATTGCGGGGAACGTTTTCTGGAACGGGATTTGTCCCGCGACCATGTGCACCCGCTGGTGAAAGGCGGGCGCGATGTGTGGACGAATGTCGTCACCGCCTGCAAGCATTGCAACAGCCGTAAGGGTGGGCGTACCCCGGAACAGGCGCACATGCCGCTGTTGGCAATTCCATTCCAGCCCAACTTTGCGGAATATGTTTATCTGCAAGGGCGGCATATCTTGGCTGACCAGATGGAATTCCTGAGCGCGCATTTCCCGCGTGATAGCATATTGCGTGAGCGTAGCCAGTAGGCTGGATTTTATCCGGTTGGTTGGGGCATTTTTTTCTATAGTAAAAGTTGGTTCATCGTGGAGTAGCCTATGCCTGCATCAAATTCGTTCTGGAACCGCCTGTTTGCCTGGTTGTTTGGGCGGAATACCAGTAACGCCCCTGGCAGTAGTATGACAGCCCCACCGCCTGTGCCATCAATGCCTGTTTCCTCGGGTTCTGCCACGAATGTACCGTCTTCTCCTGTTGTTAGCCCGCTGCCTGTAGCAACAGAACCTGCGCCACCGGAGCCTGCATCACCGCCAGTAGCTCCGTTAGGTGATGGCCCTGAGCTACCGCCACCGGAGACGCCAGTCAGTAGCACGTTGCCTGAGGAAGGTGTCCAGCTGGGGTTTATCCGGCTCTGGAACAATCATCCGGCAATTGCAGAGGGGGATGTGTTCCCCTGCAAGGATGCGGAAGGTACCCCCAACTTCGGCAACCAGTGCGGTATCATGATGGGAACCTGCCTGTTGCGCAGCGGCTTGCTGGCTGGCTACGATAAATCGGTTTGTTGGTATGCCGGGCACAAGGGGCATACCTTGCGGGCGCGGGAAGTGGCTGAGTGGATGCGCCGCCATCCGGATCGCTTTGGTCTGGTGGAAGTACGCAGCAATGTGACCTGGGGCGCATTCAAGGGACGCACGGGTCTGGTCTGTTTTCATAACTTCTGGGGCGAAGGTAACCAGGGCGACCATATTGACCTGTGGGATGGTACGGGCATCGTGCGCCGAATGGTTGACCCAAGCCTGGAGGGGCCTGGCATGGCGCATGGCTCACTGGATTATTTTGAACGTTCCGAGGAGGTCTGGTTTTGGCCCATACATTAGGATGGCTGGCAATAATCCCGCTGGTGTTGCTGCCGCTGGCCGGGTGTGATTCCGGTTCCCAGCCGCAGCAGCGCCCATTGGCCTTGCCAGAACGCCTGGAAAAGCCACATGTGACGGATCAGGCGCAAGCAGGGGGCTTGCATCTGGCGTTGTGGGATGATGGCGGCGGCTGTAAATTGCAGGTGGGGCAGACTGAGCCGTCAATCTGGCTCAAGCCGATGGCTCCTTGCTATTTCATGTTGGCGGCAGGAGGGCAGCGCGCGCAGGTTTTCCGGCATAACAAGACCACGCTGGTAATGGCAGTGTTGGGAACGCCCGCTAAGGGCAAACATTGCGGTCAGGAGGTGCAGGGGTTGATTATCAACGGGGGCGTCAAACCTTCCACTTACATTATGCAGGGCAGTGTGTATTGCGCGGAGCAGGGCTTGCAGAATTTCCAGTATGACCTGTTGGCCAAGTGAATGGTTGAAGTCAGTTACCTTCCACGATAAAGCTTTCGCCGAAATTGGTCGGGAAGCGGTTGCGTATTTTGTCGCGCATTGATTCCGCTTGCACACGGCTGGCGTAAGCGCCGACCCGTAACTTGAACATCAACCCACGTGGCGTATTCAGGCTGACAAGATAGGCGTTGTAGCCGCCCCTGACCAACTGGTCGCGCCAGACATACAACTGCCGGGAATCGTAGCCAGCCGCGATTTGTACGGCGTAGCGGTTGTCAGTATATTCGGTGTCTTCACGGGGGCGGGTGACGGGAGCGGAACGGCGTTGGGTTGCCCGGATGTAGTTATTGTCAGGTTCCCATACATCGTTATTGCCACTGTTGCCATTGCCGCCCAGCCCAGCGGCCCAGCCGGAAATGTTCGGTTTGTAGTTGATGAAAGGCAATTTGCCCGCACGGTACAGCAGCACCAGCAGGACTGCACCTGCGACCAGCATCAGCGAATGGATCATCTTGAAGACAAAGCCGCGTTGTCTTGAACGGGAACCTGCTGACATCCTGCCTGAACTCTTCACTCCAACCTCGTTTTCCGCTGTGTTGTTGCCCTATGACTATAGACAAAAAGGTTGGGGTGCGGAAACCAAAATACGGCCTTTCAACCATCCGCGAGCGTTTTCACCCAGAACACCATCGGTTTGGGGGATTCCGCTACCTCGTTGATGTCTTTCCAAGTGTAGGTGGTGCGCAACTCGGGATGTTGCTCGTAACCGAACCTGCGCCAGATGGTGTCCAGCGGGGTGTAACGGGCTGGGCGTAAGGGGTGGTCGACAGGGCGTTCCACCCCGCAGAAGGTCAGGTGGGTGAAGCCGCCGAGATGGCGGGCGTGGTCTTCGCGCCCTTGGAAAAAGGTCTTGTAGAGGCTGCGCCCACGGTATTCTGGCAGCAGCACTGATTCGGCGCAGTAGAACAGGGTTTGCGGGTTGAAGCCGTGCGTGATGAATGGCTTCTGGAAGTCGGCTTCTTCATGCGCCATGGGCAGGCCGGTGGATGCGCCCACAATCTTTTCCCCATCCAGCACCAGCACGGCGATGCTGGCGGGGGAGTTGAGGTAGGTTTGCAGGTAACGGGCTTCGTATTCCTCAGTGCCGTCGTAGAGGTAAGGGAACTCGCGGAAGACCGTGATACGCAGGCGGGCAAGGTCGGCCACGTAAGGGGCGATGGCGGAGCCGGAGAGATGCAGGGTGTGTAATGAGTCATTCATGGTCATGGCCCAGTGGCAAACGTTATCATCTACTATCGTACTTGGCGGTTTTGTACAATAAGCTTTTTGGGGTCTGTTGATTGAGTTAGGACTTACGCATTGACGAAGCAGCCCTGTCTGTGTCAGGAATAAGTTTTTCACGCGACATAAAAGCCAATGATAAGAAGGCCCAAACGCCCACCGACAGCCAATTGCACCCTGCCAATGTACATGGGGTTTCTGATGAGTGAACCGAAATCAAGCACCTGCACCCGCCTGTCGGAAGTGATGGGCATCTCGCATGACAGTGTAAACCGCTTCCTGTTGCGGGAAGCCTATGAGCCAAAAGACCTGTTCAACGAAGCATCGCGGCTGCTGAACCTGGTGGGCGGGACATTGAATGTGGATGACAGTACGCTGGACAAACCCTACAGCCAGCATATGGAGCTGGTTGGACACTTCTGGTCAGGCAAGCACCACCGGGTGGTCAAGGGGCTGAACCTGATCACGTTGTATTACAGTGACCCGCAAGGGCGCAGCCTGCCGGTCAACTACCGGGTGTATGACAAGGCAGAGGGCAAGACCAAGAATGATTATTTCCTCGACATGCTGGAGGACGTGTTGGCATGGGGGCTGCAACCCGCCTTCATGACCGGGGATAGCTGGTATTCCTGTGTGGGCAACCTCAAAACGGTAAGAAACCACCGCATGGGGTTCCTGTTCGCTGTGGAAAGCAACCGCCGGGTATCCACCGAAAAGGGGTCATGGGTGCAGGTACAGAAACTGGACATCCCTGCTGACGGGCTGAGGGTCTGGTTACGCGAATTTGGCGAGGTAAAGCTGTTTCGGACGCAGTTAAAAGACCAACTGCGCCATTACGTGGTTTTCCTCCCGAATGCTGACGCCTATGACACCTTCCAGCAAGCGGATTTCCAGACCCTGCATGACCAGCATTGGCAGATTGAGCAATACCACCGCATGATCAAGCAGGTCTGCCATATCGAGAAATTCCAGGTACGCGGCAACGTCCCGATACGTAACCATATCTTTGCCGCCTTGTGCAGCTATGTCCACCTGCAACAGATGCAGTTTGTTGACATCATCAGCAACGCCTACCAATGGCAACACGACTTGTACACGGATGCTGTGGCTGCTTTTGTCAGCCGCTTCATGCAAGGCAAGCAGCACCTCAACCCACAATTTCAGGCCGCCGTCAATGCGTAAGTCCTATGAGTATAAAGTCAAAGTTTTTCTTGTGGGGGGCATTATTGTTTCTGGCGGGGGTCAGTAGTGGCGGTTACTTGTTTTCGGAAACCATTCCCCGTGCATTCCTGCCTTCGCCGTCCTGTGGTAAGCATTGCTACACCAAACAGGAAATCGCTGGATTAATCACCTCCGCCGCCATTCAACAGGCGCCCTTTCTGGTGCCGGATGTCGTGCAGGAGTCAGACACCTGTCTGGCAATCCCGTATCCGAACCCTGCGCCACGCACAAAGACCCACTACGTGCTCTTTCCCAAACATGATGTGAAGAACATCGCCATGCTCACACCCGAAGATGTGCCGTATGTCCTTGGCTGTTTTGCCATGCTTCGCGAGTTGGTGCAGAGGGACAAGCTGGAAAATTATTACGTGAGAACGAATGGGCCGGGCAAGCAGGAAATTGCCTACCTGCATTTTCATCTTATTGCCAACAAGTGAGTGGTTAATGCTTGATCCATGGCAAACTTGTCCACAGGCAATCCTTGATTTGCTCTGGTCCTAACCCCCATGTGGGCTTCTTTGCCTTTGGTTCTGTGCTGGGCTAAGCTGTTGGTATCACGGCGAGTAAGCAAGAGGTGCAACATGGGCGCATTGCCAAAATCGACTTACATGACCCCGGAAGAATACCTGCAATGGGAACGTGGCCGGGGGGATGATGAAAAATACGAGTATGTCGACGGGCAGGTTTATGCCATGGCGGGAGCCAGCCGGTCGCATAACCGTATTGCTATGAAATTTGCCAACCTGCTGTTCAATCATCTGGAAGGCAGTTTGTGTGAGGTGTACCAGTCCGACATGAAAGTAGGCATCCGCTCGCTGGAAACCAACCGCTATTACTACCCGGATGTGCAGGTCAGTTGCGAGGAAGAAACCGACCCTTATTACAACACCTCGCCTTGCCTGATTGTCGAGGTGCTGTCAGACACGACCGCCCACAAGGACCGTACCGAGAAACTGACCGCCTACCGGCTGTTTGCGAGTTTGCAGGAATACGTGCTGTGTTCGCAGGATACGCCGCATATCGAGGTCTACCGGCGCGCTACCGAGTGGGAGCGGGAAATCTACACGGTGGGGCAGTCGCTCACGTTGGCGTCGGTCGGGCTGGAGGTGGCGGTGGATGATGTTTACCGGTTTCTGATGTAATTGACAGGGTGTGAGGTAATGGATGAGCAGTAAAATTAGGGAGCTGGACGTTGTTGCACTATTACACGGTCTCCCCGCAAGAGGCTTGCTTGCCGGGCAAGTGGGGACAGTAGTTGAGGCACTCGATGATGGCGTCTTTGAAGTCGAGTTCTGTGATGATAATGGCCGAGCCTATGCAATGCTGGCATTGCGTCAGGATGAGTTGATGGTGCTGCATTATTTGCCGGTAGCGGAGGCTGCATAGGCGTCAGAACGTAGGATATTGAGGTTTACCGGTTTTTGATGGGCGAATTTAGAATCTAGGGGATACAATGAGAAAGTGTGTTGCCAAAGGGCTAGTGGGGATTGTTATTGCCATGATCTACAGCGGAGCTGTTGCTGATGGTGCAAGTAGCAAAGGTGGGGGAGAACCAATTGTAGGTTGTGCCTTGACCATGACAAAAGATGCTACTGGCAGTGGATTGTCAATCAAGGCGAATACGGATAGCGATAGCTACAAAAAAGGCGACTTCCTGACACTGACCGTTACTCCAACTGAAGATGCTTATATCACGGTCATTGATCAGGGTTCAGGTGAGACGGATAGGAACTTCAAGCTGTTCAGCGATGAAGAAGTGAAAGGTAATGAAACCTACACTTTCCCACCTCCCGGTGCGGGCAGGTTGCAGATTTCCGGTTCCACTGGCAACAACCTGTTTGAAGTTATCGCCAGCAAGGTTCCACTTGCTGAAGCTGGCCAAACGGAGCCGAAACAGGAAGAGCGCAAAAGCAAGGATGTCAATCTTGTGCCGGATGCAGAAGCAGCAGAGCCTGAACCTGTTGTAACCCGTTGCACCTTGTCATTTGAAATCAGGGAAAAATAGGCACGTCCACTTCCGTGGTTAGGGCATGGCTGCGGGTGCGTAATGCTTCTACCGCAGCCCAGAATTCCATGTTGCTGCCATAGCGTCGGTGGGGCAGGTGCTCAGGTTTGCCTTCTGGCGTCCACAGCAGAATATATTTATCCACGCCGTTACTGCCGGGGGTGGCTGGAATTTTCACCGGCTGGCTGGCGGTTGCTGCATTCAAATGGATGGTTCCCACGCCCCGTACAGGTAACTTCATTTCAACCGTGCCGCTGGTGTAGTCGATATTCCACAGGCTGAGATAGCCTTCGGCAGGGGCAGTGTAGAGCAGGGTGAAATATTCTCCCGGTTTTATATGGCCGTCGGATTTCAGCGCAAGGGTAATTTCCGGTGGTTGTGATAGTGACAGCATATCGACAATGACACCTTTGATGTCGTTGTACGCTCCGGCAATAGCTACCATGAACAACGCGGCGGCGCTGAGGGATTTCCAGTGTCGGGATAGCTTATCAAAAAGTCTTTTTCGCACAGTCAATTGCTCTGCCTTTGTAGCTGGCGATAGGGTAGTTTGCGTGATGGCTTGCAGGAGTTGCCGGAAACGCGGGTCGCTGGCATCCCCTTCCCAACCCTGCAAATCAGCGGTGTGGATACGCCCGAATGGCATCGGGAGTTCTACTGGTTGATACATGACAGGCACGAGCGCTTTGCGCTGCAACGCCTGACTACTTTCTTCCCTGACCCATAGGGAATTGATTGATGCTTCCGACCAAACCGTGACGATACGGTGGGCATTGTCCAAATGGCTTTTGATGGCATCCTCGAAACTTTGTCCTGGCAGCAGGTCTGCATCCCACCACACGGAATAGCCTGCGGTTTCTAACGCCGTGGCGAGTTTCTGCACCCAGGGTTTGTCGGTGCGGCTATAGCTAATGAATACGTCGTGCATGATTCTATTGCGGTGATTTATATCACGCACATAATAAACCAGTTTATGCTGTACTTTGTCCATTAATCAGTACGGTGTATGATAAGTTTTTATTCATAGGAATTTTTAGGGGATATTCAGCATGATGGGGCTGCGGCTGAGTTTGGGGATAAGCATAGTTTTGCTCGTTGGTGGTGTCTGTGCCGCGAGTAAGGATGTGAATCTGGTGCAGGAAACCGAGCAGTTTGATAAGGGGAACAAAGTAGCTATTGTAATCGGCGTAGAAAATTATGATCAGCGTCTGACCGGCTTTCGCCAATTGGATTATGCGGAAGATGATGCGAAGCAGGTTGCCGAAGTCTTGCAGGACTTGGGCTATAAAACTGAACTTCTAGTTAATAATCAAGCAGGTCGTGACATAGTGCTCAGCCGTATTCGTGAGGTGGGCAAGACGTTGAAAAATGGCGAGGGTACATTGGTTTTTTATTTTTCTGGCCATGGGTTTGCAGCGGGACAAAATAATTATCTGGCTACCTATGGTTCTGTAGCTCATTTATTACGGCTCTATGTGAATCGTAGTGGGTAGATTATCCTAAGGGTATGAACAGCGACACACTATTTGGAATGGCCTTGGGGCTGACCTCACCTTGGCAGGTGGACAGCATCGACTTCAGCGGGACGGAAGGACGCCAGGAATTGCACATCCGTATCAGCTTCGCGCGTGGCAGCCGTTTTGCCGACCAAAGCGGGGAACCTTGCCCGGTGCATGACACGGTGGAGCGGCGTTGGCAGCACCTGAACTTCTTTGAGCATACCTGTTACCTGCATTGCCGTGTCCCGCGCATCCGCACCGGATCGGGTCAGGTTGAGACGGTTGCCGTCCCCTGGGCGCGTCCCGGAAGTGGCTTCACGCTGCTGTTTGAGGCGCTGGCCATGGCACTGATCGAACGGGAGATGCCGGTCAACCGGGTGGCGGAACTGATGCGGGTCAACCCGCAACGCATCTGGACGGTGTTCAACCACTGGGTTTGTGAAGGCCGCCAGCAGGATGACCCGTCCGGCATCACCCGGCTGGGGGTGGACGAGACCTCCACCCGCAAAGGGCACAACTACATCACCGTGGGGGTTGACCTGGATGCCCGCCGCGTCGCCCATGCCACCGAAGGCAAGGGCAAGGAAACGCTGTCCCAGATCCAGAAACACCTAGCCAGCCATGAGGTGAAACCGTCACAAATCACCGATGTCAGCATTGACCTGTCGCCTGCATTCATTGCCGGAGTAGGGGAAGCCTTCCCGGATGCCGCCATCACCTTTGACCATTTCCACGTCACCCAGTTGCTGAACAAGGCCATGGACAAGGTGCGCAAGCTGGAGCGCAAGGAACATGCCGACCTCAAAGGCCACAAGTACACCTTCCTGAAAAACTACGATAACCTGTCAGAACAGCAGGAGCAGTCACTGGCAGAGTTCATCACCCTCTACCCCACGCTGGGTACTGCCTACCGTCTCAAGGTGCTGTTCAACGACCTGTGGACAATGCCCGACAGGAAAACGGCGGAAGCCTTCCTGCAACAATGGTGTGATGAGGTGGATTCTGCTGGCATCCCGGCCTTCCAGACGTTTGCCAACACCGTCCGGGCGCACTGGTCGGGGATCATCCGGTTCGTTGAATCACACATCTCCAACGGCATCCTCGAAGGCATCAACCACAAAATACAGTTGGCCAAACGGCGGGCGCGGGGGTTCCGCAATACCCACAACCTCATCAACATGGTTTACTTCCTGTGCGGCAAACTGGAGTTCAGTTACCCACGGTATTCCACATAGAGCTTTTATTACAGGATTCAGGGTTGAGTGTTTCCAATGTAGTGAAGACAATCAGGAATACAGGCGTTCGCCGTGCCGTGCTGTTGGTAGATGCTTGCCGTAATGATCCTCGACCAGGTATCAGGAGTGGCGAAACCAGTTTTGAGGATGTGGATAGCGGCGAGGGGGTGCAGGTTTTTTATTCTACCCGTTTTGGGGATGTGAGTTGGGAGCATGACGCTTTCAAGCATGGGGTATTCAGTCATTTTCTGGTGCAGGGACTGTCAGGGCAGGGGACTCAGAATGGATTGGTGACATTTAACAGCCTTGCCAACTACGTTGAGCAACAGGTAGCGGACTGGACAAGCTCTAACATGAGCCAAACGCAGCAGCCATTTCGACGTAGTGATGGTGATTTCTTTGGCGATTTTGTATTGGCTAGGCCAGGTAATGGTAATGCTGTTTCACTATCGGGTGAACAGGGTGCGGATAATAGAGGGGCTTATTACGACTACTCTGGAGGAGCTTCAGATGTCACTTATAACTACGTTTCAGCTCCTGCGGCATCGACTACATATTACGATTATGCTCCATCTTCTACTGTCTTAAATCAACAAGATACTTATCTTGTTCAGCCAAGGGATACGATATTTCAGGTAATGCGTAATACCGGTGTGTATTGGAAAGACCTTGTGGAGCTGAACAATTTGGATGCGCCTGATTATGTATTAACCCCGGGTCAAGTGATCAGGTTGAGATAATTTTTTAGTGGGAAAAGAGGGATATTCAGCATGATAGGGCTAAGGCTGAGTGTGGCGATAAGTTTGGCTTTGTTGGCAGGTGCAGTGTGCGCCGAAACAAAAGATGTCAATCTGGTGCAGGAAACCCAGCAGTTTGAGCAGGGCAGCAAGGTTGCCATTGTGGTTGGGGTGAAAAGTTATGATCAGCGATTGAATGGTTTCCGCCCACTGGATTATGCTGGGGAAGATGCCAAACAGGTGGCGGCAGTCCTGAAGAACCTTGGCTATCAGGTGGAGTTGCTGGTGGATGGTCAGGCCAGCCCGAATGTGATCCTCAACCGGATTCGGCAGAAAGGCAAATTACCGGGTATCCAGAACGGCACGATGCTGTTTTACTTTTCGGGGCATGGGTTTGCGGTTGGTCATGACAACTATCTGGCGGCATGGGATTCGGTTGCCGAGGATTTGCAGGATTCCGGTTTGGGGATTTCCAAAGTGGTGGATGCCATCCGCAGTACGCAAGTGCGTCGGGCGGTGTTGCTGGTTGACGCCTGCCGCAATGACCCGCGTCCGGGCAGGAAAGGTGGCAGCGATAGCTACATGGATGTTGATACCGGTGAGGGCGTGCAGATTTTCTATTCCACCCGATTTGGGGATGTGAGTTGGGAAAATGACGCCTTCAAGCATGGGGTGTTCAGCTATTTCCTGATGCAAGGGCTGTCAGGGCAGGGGGCGCAAAACGGCCTTGTCACTTTTAATAGCCTCGCCAATTACGTGGAAGGTGAAGTGTCCAGGTGGACAGACAGCAACATGAGCCAGACCCAGCAGCCGTTCCGGCGTAGTGATGGTGACTTTTATGGTGATTTCGTGCTGGCGCGTTTGGGTGAGACTGTAAAATCTCCAGTTATTGAGATAAATGAAGAAGTTCATGTGGAGAAGCAACAATCTAATGAACGTAGTATTTACGACAATGCTTTTGCGACCTTGCTACAAGAGCCGAAAGAAGCTATACCAGAATTTCGTAGTTTCTTGGAAAAATTCCCCAAGAGTTCGCTTGCTGCCAGTGCTCACTATTGGATAGGAGAAGCTTTATATGCGGAAAAGGACTTTCAGAGTGCCATACAGGAGTTTTTGATTGTCCTCAAAGATTACAAAGATAGTGATAAAGCTGCCGATGCAGCCCTAAAGATGGGGTACAGTTTTTATGAGTTGAAGGACTGGGATAAGGCCAGAAAGACCTTAGAAGATGTTCAACGATTTTTTCCAGAAAATAAAGAGGTTGTTGCGTTGGCAGGGGAAAAGCTTGCTAAAATAAAAAACTTGTCACCAGATTCTGGAAAAAAGAGTAAAGGCTTATCAGATCGCGCTTTATATGATGATGCTTTTGCGACCTTGCTACAAGAGCCGAAAGAAGCTATACCAGAATTTCGTAATTTCTTGGAAAAATTCCCCAAGAGTTCGCTTGCTGCCAGTGCTCACTATTGGATAGGAGAAGCTTTATATGCGGAAAAGGACTTTCAGAGTGCCATACAGGAGTTTTTGATTGTTCTCAAAGATTACAAAGATAGTGATAAAGCTGCCGATGCAGCCCTAAAGATGGGGTACAGTTTTTATGAGTTGAAGGACTGGGATGAGGCCAGAAAGACCTTAGAAGATGTTCAACGATTTTTCCCTGAGAATAAAGAGGTCATTAAATTGGCAAAGGAAAAACTCCAAATAATAACAGAGCAAAGCAAGAAATAGGGGTAGGTGCTCAATTTCTACAATGGACAGATGGTTGGATTGACTACCGCGAAGCCCTGCCACTGGAAGATTTTGACCGCTATTCGCGCTTGCGGGATTTGCGCCGCGAACTGGCCGAAGCTGATGGAGTGCCCGTTTATACGGTATTTTCCAACGCGCAACTGGCCAAAATGGTGACGGAGCGGGTCAATACCGCCGCCGCCCTGGCAGGGATTGACAGGGTGGGCGACGCCAAGCTGGAAAAATACGGTGCACAGTTTTTGCAGTTGTTGAAAGCCGAATTCCCACCCGCCAGCCAACCAGCGGAGCAAGCCAGCCATGCAGCGCACGCGGATTGACCTCGCCGATATTGCCGACTGGCATAACCTGCATCTGGCTGTCTGGAAAGCGGCACGCGGCAAACGCCAACGCCCCGAAGTCATCCGCTTCACCAACCGTCTGGATGCCAACCTCGCCAAACTGGCGGATGACATTCTGTGTGGGCAAGTCCCCCATGGCCGTTACCGTGAATTCCATATCCATGACCCCAAAGAACGCCTGATCCACGCCGCCTATTTTGAAGACCGGGTTTTGCATCATGCCATCATGAATTTGGCTGAACCGGTGTTTGAGCGCTGTTTGGTAGGTTCCACCTATGCCTGCCGCCCGGAAAAAGGGGTGCACAAAGCCATCCAGCAAGTGCAAGCCAACCTGCGGCGCTATCCGTGGTATGTGAAGGTAGACATTTCCGGCTATTTTCCCAATATCGACCATCATCTCCTGTTCGGGCTGCTGCAACGCCGTTTCAAGGGCGATGACTTTCTCTACCTGCTGTGGCGCATTATCGACTCGTACCATGCCGCGACGGGCAAGGGCTTGCCGATTGGCTCCCTGACTTCGCAACATTTCGCCAACCACTATCTGGATGGCGCTGACCGCTTCCTGCTGGAAAGCCTCAAAGTCAGGGCGCACGTCCGATACATGGATGATACGCTGCTCTGGTGTGACAGCCGGGAAGAAGCGAAAGCCAAACTGGCGGAACTGCGCGGCTGGTTGTATGAGCAGCGCCGCTTGCAGGTCAAGCCTGATCCACACATCAACCGCAGCGGCAGGGGCGTCAGTTATTGCGGCTACCGGGTGTTGCCCGGAACGGTGTTGCTCAGCCGCCGCAAACGCCAGCGCTACCAGCAATTGCGCCTGCAATGGGAACAGGCATGGCTGGATGGTGAAATCACCGAACTGGAATTGCAGCAGGCTTACCAGTCGGTTCATGCCATCACGCTCCACGCCGACAGCGACGCATGGCGTAGGCAAAACTTGCGTTTGTACCCGCCACCGGCTATGTAAAGGGGGTGGGTGGCCGTCAAGCGCCAACCGCGTGTTGCGCGGTGGCTCGTGGAACAACACGCCAAGGAACGTGCGTTCTGCTAACCGCAACAACAACACGCCGGACAACCGGAACAACAATAACGGGTTCCGCCTCGCTTCAGCTCAAACGCCAGCAGCAGCGGCAGTTGACCAGACCGCCATCCTGTCCGTGGTGTTCGCATCACGGCGAAAAGCCAATGCCCCCCGGCATGTCAGTAGGGAGATTGCCGAACGCTTGCCGGTGGGGATTTTCCTGATTCGTCCCGCTTCAGGATGGGAAGCGCCAATGGGGGGAGGTTGTCACGCTTCCCGCGTAAATCCCCAGTCGATACTCAAATCCGGGAACAAGCCGACAGGCGTCGGTTCTTCCAGCCCGACAAGGTGTGGATGCGGGTTGTATTGCCCCCCGTCATTGAGCGTATAGATCATCAGCCAGTGGTCGGTCGGGTGAACGATCCAGTATTCCTTGACGCCATGTTTTTCGTATAGCTGGCGTTTGGTGTCCATGTCCTTGATGGCGGTGGAGGGCGATAGTACTTCGATTGCCCAGTCGGGAGCGCCCCGGCAGCCTTTGTCATCCAGCTTGTTACGATCGCAGATTACGGCAACATCGGGTTGTACGGTAGTATCGACATCATCATCCGCTTCATCCTGTTTGGGTAGACGTATGTCGAATGGGGCGGAATAGACGCTGCAACGCCGGTCAGCCAGATAAGCGCGGATCTGAAAGCCCATTTCAAAAGCGAACAGTTGATGCAGGCGGGAGGGCGCAGCCATCATGTATGCAACGCCATCAATCAATTCCCAGCGTTCATCCTGCGGCCATTGGCGGTAGTCGCCGTAAGTGAAGCGCTCTTTCAGTTTTTCTGCTGCTGTCATTACCTTGCTCCTGCCTGCTCATGCTGACTTTTGCTGTTCCAGCCTTTCGCCTTCGTCTTCCGCTAATGTTAGCACAGCACCAACAGGACGCCTCAACTCTGGAAAAACGGGGTCTGTAAGAGCGTATTGCATACGCCCTCTCCCGTTCTTCTTCCTCCCTGTAAACCCTGACCTAAATCAAACTTATCCACAACTCCACCTTGATTTCTCCCGCCCGCTCCCCCATATCCCCACTAATTCAACGTTATTACGTTTAAACAGATTTTACGGGGTAGCCCACATGAGAATGGATAAACTGACCAGCAAATTCCAGTTAGCCTTGCAGGATTCCCAGTCCCTTGCCCTGGGGAAGGATCACCAATTCATCGAACCCGTCCACCTGATGATCGCGCTGCTGGATCAGGAAGGCGGCTCCACGCGTGGCCTGCTGACCAAGGCCGATGTCAACGTCAACCAGCTTCGCTCCAAATTGGGCGAAGCGCTGGATCGTATCCCGACCGTTTCCGGCGGCGACGCAGGCAGCGTGCATGTTTCCAATGATCTCAGCAAGTTGCTGAACGTCACCGACAAGATCGCCCAGCAGCGCAAGGACCAGTACATTTCCTCCGAACTGTTCGTGCTGGCGGCGCTGGAGGATAAAGGTGTGCTCGGCAACCTGTTGCGTGAAACCGGCGCGACCAAGGGTGCGGTGGAAAAGGCCGTCGAATCCATGCGCGGCGGCCAGACCGTCAACGATCCGAATGCCGAAGACCAACGTCAGGCGCTGGAAAAATACACCATCGACCTCACCGAACGCGCCGAGCAAGGCAAGATCGACCCTATTATCGGGCGTGACGAAGAAATCCGCCGCATGGTGCAAATCCTGCAACGCCGCACCAAGAACAACCCGGTGCTGATCGGTGAACCCGGCGTCGGCAAGACCGCGCTGGTCGAAGGTCTGGCGCAACGCATCGTCAACGGCGAAGTTCCCGAAGGCGTCAAAGGCAAGCGTCTGCTGTCGCTTGACCTCGGTGCACTACTGGCCGGTTCCAAATACCGTGGCGACTTTGAGGAACGCCTCAAGGCTGTGCTGACCGACATCGCCAAATCCGAAGGCAACGTCATCCTGTTCATCGACGAAATCCACACCATGGTCGGCGCGGGCAAGGCCGAAGGCGCGATGGACGCAGGCAACATGCTCAAGCCCGCCCTGGCGCGTGGCGAACTGCACTGCGTCGGCGCGACTACGCTGGACGAATACCGCCAGTACATCGAAAAGGACGCCGCGCTCGAACGCCGTTTCCAGAAAGTGCTGGTCGACGAGCCGAGCGTGGAAGACACCATCGCCATCCTGCGCGGCTTGCAGGAAAAGTACGAAGTGCATCATGGCGTCGACATCACCGACCCGGCGCTGGTCGCCGCCGCCACGCTGTCGCACCGCTATATCACCGACCGCCAGTTGCCGGACAAGGCCATCGACCTGATCGACGAAGCCGCTTCCCGCATCCGTCTGGAAATCGACTCCAAGCCGGAAGCGCTCGACAAACTGGAACGACGCCTGATCCAGCTCAAGATCGAACGCGAGGCGTTGAAAAAGGAATCCGACGAAGCCTCCAAAAAGCGTCTGGCCGACTTGCAGGCCGAAATCGACCGTCTGGAACTGGACTATTCCGATCTGGAAGAGGTCTGGAAGGGCGAAAAAGCTGCGATGCAGGGCACGACGCACATCAAGGAGGCGCTCGACCAAGCGCGGCTGGAATTCGATACCGCCAAACGTGCGGGTAACCTGCAACGCATGGCCGAACTGCAATACGGCAAGATTCCCGAACTCGAACAGCAACTGGCTGCTGCCGATGCCGCCGTGAATAGTCAGCAGGAAACCAAGCTGCTCAAGAACAAGGTAACGGATGAAGAAATCGCCGACATCGTGTCGCGCTGGACAGGCATTCCGGTTAGCAAGATGCTCGAATCCGAAAAGGAAAAGCTGCTGCAAATGGAAGACGTGCTGGGTAAGCGCGTCATCGGCCAGCGCGAAGCGGTCGTGGCTGTTTCCAACGCCATCCGCCGCGCGCGTGCCGGGCTTTCCGACCCGAACCGCCCGAGTGGTTCCTTCCTGTTCCTCGGCCCGACCGGGGTGGGCAAAACCGAGCTGACTAAGGCACTGGCAAAATTCCTGTTCGACACCGACGACGCCATGGTGCGCATCGACATGTCAGAGTTTATGGAAAAGCATTCCGTCGCGCGTCTGATTGGTGCGCCTCCGGGCTATGTCGGTTATGAGGAAGGCGGCTACCTGACTGAAGCGGTACGTCGTCGTCCGTATTCCGTGATCCTGCTGGACGAGGTGGAAAAGGCACACGCCGATGTATTCAACGTACTGCTGCAAGTGCTGGATGATGGTCGTTTGACCGACGGGCAGGGGCGCACCGTTGATTTCCGCAACACCGTCATCATCATGACCTCCAACCTCGGTTCGCACCTGATCCAGGAAATGACCGGCGAGGAAAACTACGAGCGCATGAAGGCAGCGGTGATGGAGGTGGTGGGTACGCATTTTCGCCCTGAATTCATCAACCGTATCGACGAAACGGTGGTGTTCCACCCACTGGATCAGGCTGAAATCCGCCAGATTGCCGACATCCAGCTCAACAACCTGCGCAAGCGTCTGGCAGCGCGCGATTTGGGTATCAGTGTTACCGAGGCGGCACTGGATCATATCGCTGAGGCTGGTTTTGATCCGGTTTATGGCGCACGCCCACTCAAGCGCGCGATCCAGCAGCAGGTCGAAAACCCGCTTGCGCAGCAAATCCTCGGTGGCAAGTTCATGCCGGGGGATACCATCATGGTGGATGTGGCAGAGGGGCAGTTGACGTTCTCGCCATTGATCGAAGCAGAAGTGCTGGGCGAAGGCTGATCCTGGTTGCCAATAAACAAAGCGCCGCAGAAATGCGGCGTTTTGTTTTGTAAGGGGAAAACGGGTGCGCTAAACCCGTTTTACCAACCCGATGATGAACAACAGGATGACAGCGCCAATCACCGCCCAGATAAGGGTTCCCAGAATTGGGCTAACGCCAAGGTTAATGGACAACACTCCGCCAATGAATGTGCCGATAACAGAACCGACGATACCGACAATAATGTTACCAATCAGGCCAAATCCCGCACCTTTCATGATAACGCCAGCCAGCCACCCGGCAACCGCGCCGATACCCAGCATGATTAGAATTTGTGTAACTTCTGAACCCATAAACAGACTCCTTGTTAACTGTGGGAAATTTATTTTCGGCAAGCGCCAAAACCAGTATAGGCACTAATTCTGCTATGAGTTATCTAATTGTATTTATTGAGGCTATTAACGGTGGTGTTGGGTTGGCCAGCGGTCATGCAAACGCCCTCAACGCAACAGCCGACGTATGGCAGGGTTTTGTGGCGACCTGTTGGGCGGCTGTATTAGACTGGCGCAATTTTTCAAGATACGAAGGTCTGTATGGAATGGTTGTGGGACATTAATATCTGGAGCGCCCTGCTTACCCTAACGGTGCTGGAGATTGTGCTGGGGATCGACAACATCATTTTCCTAACCCTATTGGTGGGGAATCTACCGCCAGAAAAGCGTGCATTTGCCCGTCAGTTCGGCCTGCTGGCGGCGATGGGAACCCGTATCCTGCTGTTGCTATCGATTGCTTGGTTGGCGCGGCTGGTGGAACCGTGGTTTGAAGTCATGGGGCATCCGGTTTCCGGGCGTGATCTGGTGCTGCTGCTGGGTGGTCTGTTCCTGATCTACAAGGCGGTGATGGAAATCCACGGTAGTCTGGAGGGCGGGGACGAAACGCATGGCCCCAAGCATGTGGCGACCCTGATGCCCTTGGTTATTGCGCAAATTGCCATCATCGACATTGTGTTTTCACTGGATTCGGTGATTACTGCCGTGGGTCTGGCTGACCATGTACCGGTGATGGTGGCTGCCATTGTCATCGCCATTGGGGTTATGATGTTTGCCGCCAAACCCATCGGCGAATTCGTGGAAGAGCACCCGACCGTCAAAATGCTGGCGCTCTCCTTCCTGGTGCTGGTGGGCGTGGCGCTGGTCGCGGAAGGGACTGGTCACGAGATGCCCAAGGGATACCTCTATTTCGCGATGGCATTCTCATTCGCGGTGGAAATGCTCAACCTGCGTTTGCGCAAGAAAACTGCCGCGCCAGTACATTTGCACCAGATATACGACGATGAGCGCAAGGCAGCTACCAACCAAGAAGGCGGCCAGCCGGGGGCAAGGTTGAGGTGAGGCCGTTGGTTATAGCTTTGCTGGCGTCGTTGTTGTTGGTGGTGCTGGCGCCAGCAGGCTCGGCAGCAGCCCCGCAACTGGAAATCCGCGACACGGTGGCGATTCCCCCACTCACTGTCGATGGTATCCAGATCAGCGAGTTGTCAGGCTTGGCCTGGGATCAGGATGAGCAATTGCTCTACGCCATTTCAGATAAGGGCAGTCTCTTCCATTTCAAGCTGAGCCTGAAAGGTAACCGTATTGCTGCCGTTGACCCCGTTTACGCCGCCAAGCTGACGGATAAGGGTGGCGAACCGGTCAAGAAAGGCAGGCGTGATTCCGAAGGCTTGACCGTGATGAATGCAGACAATGGTAAGCGGGGTGATACGCAACTGGTGATCGCGTTTGAGGGTGTGCCGCGCATTATCCGTTTTACCCCGCAAGGGCGCGCCATCAGCAATATCGAATTGCCTGCGGCTCTGCAAGATCGGCGTGCCTACCAGCATGGTAACGATGCCCTCGAATCCGTCACGTTTCACCGCCGTTATGGCTTCATTACCGCGCCGGAAATGCCGTTGAAAGGCCAGCCGCAAAATCTCCATACGCTGTATTCCACCAAAGGCAAGCGCTGGTCTTTTATGGCGCACCCGGCAAAAAACAGTGGCATCAGCGGTCTGGAAACCTTGCCCGATGGCAATTTGCTGGTCATGGAACGGGCCTGGTCAGGTATTTTTAACCCGTTGGTGGTTAGCTTGCGTTATCTGGATTTCAAGCAGTGTTCCAAGGATGGCGCGTGTACTGCCCAGGATTTGAAAGTGTTATCCAGCCATTTGTTGGTTGATAATTTTGAAGGGCTAACCCATATTCAAGGCAATCAGTATTTGATGGTCAGCGATGATGGCAATGAGGAATTGCTGCGTACCGCCCTGACCCTGTTTACCCTTGATCTGGTTAAGTGAGCCTATGACCGAGAATCGTGCCTTAAACCTGTTTCTGTGGATTTTGCTGGGTATCCTGCTGTTGTGGGTAGCGCAGCCGGTCTGGACGCCGTGGTTACGGGGCGCGCCCCCCGCAGTCGAACCCCGCCCGGTGCAGGTGCGTGGCGATTTGGCGGCGGATGAGCAGGCCACCATCAGTATTTTTGAACAGAACAGCCCTTCGGTGGTTTATATCACCACGGTGGAACGGGTCGTGAGCCTGTGGAGCCGCAATGTGCAGGAAATTCCCAGTGGCACGGGCACAGGGTTTGTATGGGATAAGTTCGGCCATATCGTGACCAATTACCATGTGGTGGAAGGTCATAAGAGCGCCAAGGTGAGGCTTTCTGACCAGCGGCTATTTGATGCTAGCGTGGTGGGGGCAAGCCCGGAGCATGATTTGGCGGTGTTGCAATTACAGGAGACGGCTGATACTCCACCGCCTGTCCAGGTTGGCAGCAGCAGCGATTTGCGGGTTGGGCAAAAGGTATTGGCGATTGGTAACCCGTTTGGGCTGGATCATACGCTGACTACTGGCGTCATTTCCGCGTTGCGGCGCAGTATTGACAGTGACGATGGCAGTATGGATGGTTTGATCCAGACTGACGCGGCCATTAACCCGGGCAATTCTGGCGGGCCGTTGCTGGATAGCGCTGGCCGTCTGATCGGCGTCAATGTTGCCATTTACAGCCCGTCGGGCGCATCAGCGGGCATCGGGTTTGCTATTCCCGTGGATGTGGTAAATCGGGTGATTCCCCGGTTGGTTAAGGATGGGCGTTACACCCGCCCGATATTGGGTGTGTCGGTGGATGATTCCATCAGTGAGACGATTAATGAAAAGCTGGGGACTCAGGGCGTGCTGGTGTTACAGGTGCAGCCCGGTTCACCAGCAGCGTCAGCGGGCATTCGCCCTACAGGGCTGACCAGGAATGACGACCTGTTGCTGGGTGATATTATTCAGGCGATTGATGGCCAGCCGATTACAAGTGTCAATGAGTTGAATAGCGTATTGGACAATTACCCGCGCAACAGCCGGGTTAACGTTAGGTTGTTGCGCGGGGGCAAGCAGCAGCTCGAAGTGGATGTCGTGTTATCACTTGTCCGATAGGGTGTGCGGTCTATGCCTGATGGTAGATTTTGCTACCTGTCTTTACAAACTCCACCGCTTTTTCTTCCATGCCCTTCTGTAACGCTGCTTCGGCCTCCACCCCTTGCTTGGCGGCGTAATCACGCACATCCTGGGTGATTTTCATCGAGCAAAAATGTGGGCCGCACATGGAGCAGAAATGTGCCACTTTGGCAGAATCCTTCGGCAGGGTTTCATCGTGGTATTCGCGCGCACGGTCAGGGTCGAGGCCGAGGTTGAACTGGTCTTCCCAGCGAAACTCGAAACGCGCCTTGGACATGGCATTGTCGCGGATTTGCGCCCCTGGCCAGCCTTTGGCAAGGTCAGCGCCGTGGGCGGCAATCTTGTAGGTGATGATGCCGACGCGCACGTCTTCCTTGTTGGGCAAGCCCAGATGTTCCTTGGGGGTGACGTAGCACAGCATGGCACAACCGTACCAGCCGATATTGGTAGCGCCAATGCCGGAGGTAATGTGGTCATAACCGGGGGCGATGTCGGTAATCAGCGGGCCAAGGGTGTAGAAGGGGGCTTCAAAACAGTCTTGCAATTCCTTGTCCATGTTTTCCTTGACCATGTGCAAGGGCACGTGGCCGGGGCCTTCAATCATGACCTGTACGTCATGTTCCCACGCAATTTTGGTCAGTTCGCCTAGGGTTTCTAGTTCAGCGAACTGGGCGCGGTCGTTGGCGTCGGCCACGGAGCCGGGGCGTAAACCATCCCCCAGCGAGAAGCTTACGTCGTAAGCCTTCATGATCTCGCAGATGTCTGCAAAGTGGGTGTAGAGGAAATTTTCCTTGTGGTGCGCCAGACACCATTTCGCCATGATGGAGCCGCCACGTGAAACGATGCCGGTTACGCGGTCAGCGGTGAGTGGCACGTAGGCCAGACGCACGCCAGCGTGGATGGTGAAATAGTCCACGCCTTGCTCGGCCTGCTCAATCAGGGTGTCGCGGAAGATTTCCCAGGTCAGGTCTTCAGCCTTGCCGTTGACCTTTTCCAGTGCCTGATAAATCGGAACCGTACCGATGGGCATGGGGGCGTTGCGCAGAATCCACTCGCGGGTTTCGTGGATATTCTTGCCAGTGGAAAGATCCATCAATGTGTCGCCGCCCCAGCGGGCAGACCAGGCCATTTTCTCGACTTCTTCTTCGATGGAGGAGGTGACTGCCGAGTTGCCGATGTTGGTGTTGATTTTGACACGGAAATTGCGCCCGATGATCATGGGTTCCAGTTCCGGGTGGTTGATGTTGGCCGGGATAATGGCGCGGCCAGCGGCAACCTCGGAACGCACGAATTCGGGGGTGATTTCTTCCGGCAGGTTTGCTCCCCAGGCGTGCCCCTGATGCTGGCGCAGCAGTTTGGCGTAGCGCAGGTCGTTGCGCAGTTCCTGCAATTTCAGGTTTTCGCGGATGGCGACGTATTCCATTTCTGGCGTAATGATGCCCTGGCGCGCGTAGTGCATTTGTGAAACGTTTTTACCGGCTTTGGCACGGCGCGGCGCACGCAGGTGGGCGAAGCGCAGGTGGACAAGGCGTGGGTCATCCTGGCGTTCGCGGCCATACTCCGAGGTGGGGCCGTCCAGCTGTTCGGTGTCATGGCGTTCCAGAATCCAGTTCAGGCGTACATCGGGGATGCCTTCCAGCAGGTTGATGCTGACATCCGGGTCGGTGAAGGGGCCGGAGGTGTCATAGACTGGAATGGGGGGGTTCTCTTCCGCGCCGAAACTGGAGGAAGTCGGATGCTGGTCGATTTCACGCATCCCTACGCGGATGTCTGGGCGGGAACCTTGCACGTAGATTTTGCGGGAGTTGGGGAAGGGTTGGGTGACTTCGCTGGATAGTTCAGCCGTTTTTTTCAGGAAGGATTCGGGTATTGCGCTCACTATATATTCTCCATGAAAGACGGGGAATTTCTCCATGCTGGCGCAGGAGCCTCCCTCCACCGGTATGATCCGTATCAGGTTCCAAGGGTATGATCTCAGCCTGCAAACAGGCACCCCCGGCTCGTTAATGCCGCACTGTAACAGATTCATCACCAATCAGGTATAACCCACCGTGCCGGGTTGGAATAGGTGGTTGGGTACAAATTTGATTTTTTTAAATATGTATTTTAGCAGATTCTTATATTATGCTCTGGTTTCCCCTAGCTAATATAGGAGCTTTGCATGAACGATTTGGTAGCACGCACTTATTGTGTCGTGCCGTCGGAAGTGCTTAAGGCGTTATTGTTTGCAGGGGTTGTAGGACTCGTCTTCGTCAGCATCGTAAAGTTGATGGGGGTCGAAGTACCCGCAACCCTGGTTGTTGGATTGGTTGGTTTTTTCTTTGCGGGTGCCATTCTGGTTTCCCACGGCCTTTCCATCCTGCGCAAACCCGGCCTGATCCTGCTGGTGGGCACGGTTTCGATCGTGACCACTGTGCAATTGCAAAATGCCATTTTGAGCATTATCTGAGTATTTGATTACCCTTAACATCACTGCCCCGGTACAGAGCATCTGTGCCGGGGCTTTGCTGTGTCTGTCATGCGGGTTTGTTGCGTAAAACCAAGACATCACAGTTGGCCGATTTAACGATGGAGTCTGCGGTGGAGCCAAGGAAGCCGAGCAGGCCTTTCTTGCCGCTGTGGGCAATCACAATCAGGTCAACCTGTTTTTCCGTGGCGAAATCCAGAATGGCGGTAGGCGTGGAAATGCCTTCTTCGATTGCGCGGTCAACACTGATCGGCAGTTTGTACTGTTCTGTCAATTCGTGCATTTTTTTCTCGGTTGAGGCCAGATGCTGTTCACGAAGCTCTTCACTCAGGATCAGCCCTGATGGTTCACCAAAGGGCTCGGCACCAATGGGTACATCCTGCACGACATGTAACAGGGTCAGGCGGGCATCGTGAGCTTCAGCCAGTTCCAGCGCCCTTTTGATGACGTCGTTGCTTCGGGCTGAGAAATCAATCGGAGCCAGTATATGGCGGTAGTGTTGCATACGACCCTCCTATTTTTGCACCACTATTTGCGTTTCTTTTAGTTTAGGGCAGGGCAGCCCTTGGAAAGTTGAGCTATATCTGTATATTACACGATTGTGGTGTAATGATTCAGGTTCCAGACAGGTTCTGGCAGACAAGGAGAGTGTGTGTTCAAGTGGGTTGTCAACAGTGTTACTGACACGCTGATTGCTTTTATCCTGGCAACAGTGTTGTTGTGGTATGGGGCGGTCAGTTATCCGGAGTTTTTCCCTAAAAGCTTTCATCAATACTGGGGTGTTGCCAAGCCTGAGCCGGTTGCTGCATCCATCCATGAAGTGGCGGTTAGTCAAGTTTCTGCTGCCATGCAGGTGCAACATTGATGTTAATCTGCTAGTGTTGCGGGCGAGCTGATCGGGCAATCGCTGTTCCATGCGTGAGCATGGGGTGGAGGAAAGTCCGGGCTCCATAGGGTAAGACGCCAGGTAACGCCTGGGCGGCGTGAGCCGACGGAAAGTGCCACAGAAATGATACCGCCAACCGGTTCGCCGGAGGTAAGGGTGAAATGGTGCGGTAAGAGCGCACCGCGTCGCTGGTAACAGCCGACGGCACGGTAAACCCCGTCTGGAGCAAAACCAAATAGGGATGCGATGGTGTGACCCGCACTGCATCCGGGTAGGTTGCTAGAGGTGTACGGTGACGTGCATCCCAGATGAATGATTGTCCACGACAGAACCCGGCTTACAGATCAGCTCATTTCTTTTTCATTCTTTTAATTCCCCCGCTTTTTGAAAGCTTTCCCTTCAGGAATTTAAAGTTATTCCTGCGGTTTTATTTTTATCCTATTGAATAATAAGCATATTAATTGTTTATATTTAACCCTGCTTTTGCTTTAAGCCTAAATAGTTGCAATTTAAGGTGATTTCTTCGGGATTTTATTGACAGGGTGGGGATGTCTGCCTATATTTCCTCGTAAGTGGAAAAAAGTGGAAAAAAGTGGGTAAGTTTCCCAGATCGGGTGGAATATAGCAGGCATGTTTCGTGGTATTTCCCATATCTCTATTGATACCAAGGGCAGGCTGGCCATGCCTGCCCGGCATCGTGATGATATTGCGGAAAATGCAGGCGGACAGATTGTCATTACGGTAGACCACACTGATAAGTGCCTGCTGGTTTATCCCATGAATCAGTGGGTAAAGGTGGAGAAAAACCTGATGGAGCTGCCCAACATGGATCGTCGGGTGCGTAATATGCAGCGCCTGATTCTGGGTCACGCCGCTGAATTGGAACTTGACTCACAGGGACGTGTCCTGTTGCCAGCCCCTTTACGCGAATATGCGGGTCTGGAGAAAAAGGCGGTACTTGTTGGTCAGGCCAACAAGCTGGAGCTGTGGGATGCCGATGCCTGGAATGCTGCCCGCGACGAATGGCTGCGGGAGGCGCAGGAGGATGATGAAGCCAGCGAAGTCCTGAGCCAGATTCGCATGTGATGGTGGTGCAATGTGAGTGAACCGGTCTGGAAACATGACACGGTGCTGTTGCAGGAGGCGGTTGAAGCGCTGAATGTGCAGCAAGCCGGTGTTTACGTTGATGGGACGTATGGCCGGGGCGGGCATTCTGCCTTGATCCTGGAAAAATTGGGCGTGGGCGGGCGTTTGGTGGTTATCGACAAGGATCCGGTTGCCGTCAGCCATGCACGCGGGCTGTATCAGCATGACCCGCGGGTGTTTGTCTGGCATGGTTCATTCCGCGATTTTCCACTGGCACTGGCCGAGGCTGGTGTCAATGGAAAAATTCAGGGGTTGTTGCTGGATCTGGGGGTTTCCTCCCCACAACTGGATGATGCGGCGCGTGGCTTCAGTTTTATGCGTGAAGGTCAGCTGGATATGCGGATGGACATGTCCAGTGGTGAAAGCGCCGCCCAATGGCTGGCTCGGGCGGGTGAAACGGAAATTGCCGATGTGCTGTGGCGCTATGGCGAGGAGCGTTTTTCCCGGCAGATAGCGCGTGAAATCGTCCGCGACCGGATGCAGCACAGGCTAGAGACAACCTTGCAGCTGGCCAACTTAATTGCAGGCGTTGTGCGTAAGCGTGAGCCGGGAAAGCACCCTGCTACCCGCAGTTTTCAGGCAATAAGGATAAAAGTAAACCAGGAACTGGATGATGTTGAAGAGTGTTTACACAAATCGGTTGGGTCGCTTGCCCCAGGCGGGCGGCTGGCTGTTATCAGCTTCCATTCCCTGGAAGACCGTATCGTCAAGCACTTCCTGCGTGATGTCTCCACGCCGCCACGTTTGCCCAAGGGGTTGCCTGTAATGCAGGAAACCATCCAGCCACCGATGAAAACCCTAGGTAAATCAGTCCGGCCATCGGCTGTCGAGGTTGAAGCCAATGCGCGCGCCCGCAGCGCCATTATGCGGGTGGGGGAACGCACATGAGCCGGGGTAGCTTGCTGGGTCTATTCTTGTTGTATGCGCTGGTGATCGCCATGGCGCTGACCGTGGTGGCGAACCGCCATCATGCACGCCAGCTGTTTGCTGAATTACAAAAACTGGAAAAGGAACGGGATGAACTGGGTGCTGATTGGAGTCGTTTGAAACTTGAACAAAGCACTTTGCTAAACCAAGTGCACGTGGAAACACGTGCCAAAAATGAATTGAAGATGCAGAAACCTTCTGCTGACAACATCAGGGTCATACGCGAGTGAAACGTAGGCATCTCAAATCACCGGTTTTTCAAGGTAGGCGTCTGTTCCTGATGCTGGCATTGCTAGTGGTGATCGGCATCTTGATGTTGCGGGCAGCATGGCTAGAAATCTTTCAGCAGGAGTGGCTGCAAAAGCAGGCTGACAAGCGCCAGATGAGGGAGGTGACCGTACAGGCTTATCGCGGCATGATCACCGACCGCAATGGTGAGCCGATGGCGGTCAGTTCCCCAGTAACCTCTCTATGGTGCAACCCGCAGGATTTGCTGCAAGCACGTGAGGATTTGCGTCACGATTACGAACTGGCACGGCAGGTGGCGGATGCAACCGCAGGCGATACCAATGCGGAAGAACGGGAAGCGCAAGAGCTTGCCGCTGCCCGTTTTGCACGTCTGGAAGAAGGTTTCCGCCATATCGAACGTGAACTGGAAATGGAAGAGGGCAGCTTGCTGGCCAAGTTGCAACAGACCAGCAACAAACAATTCTTCTACCTTGGCCGCCAGTTGCCGCTGGAGGTGGCTGACGAAATCCTCGATCTGGATTTGCCGGGTGTGGCCGGAACCCGCGAATACCGCCGCTACTACCCCCTGGCGGAAACCGCCGGGCATGTTGTCGGCATGACTAATATTGATGGTGATGGCATCGAAGGCATCGAAAAGGCCCGTAATGAAATCCTGGCGGGTAAGGACGGTAAAACCCGCGTGGTGCGTGACGCCAAAGGCAAGTTGGTGGAAAGCGTCATCAGTGTGGAAGAAATGCAGCCAGGGCAGGATGTGCGACTCAGCCTTGACCGCCGCATCCAGTACCTTGCCTACAAGGAACTCAAGACCCGTGTATACGAACTCAACGCCAAAGCCGGTTCCCTGATTGTGCTGGATGCGCATAGCGGGGAAATCCTGGCGATGGCCAACGTGCCTTCTTTCAACCCCAATAACCGCAAGGAACTGACACCATCCCTCTACCGTAACCGCGCGGTGACGGATAAATCTGAACCCGGCTCCACCCTCAAGCCGCTGACGCTGGCGGCAGCGCTGGAAGCGCGCGTCATTGGGCCGGATGTGCAAATCAATACTTCGCCCGGTTACATCAACTTTGGCAAATACAGGGTCAAGGATCCACGTGATTACGGCCCTGTCAGCCTGCCGACCTTGTTGGCAAAGTCCAGTAACGTCGGTGCAAGCCGGGTCGCATTACTGATGAATGCGCGTGACCAGTGGATGTTCCTGAGCCGCGTAGGCTTTGGCCGGGTTCCGGATGCCGGTTTCTCGGGGGAAACTGCCGGACAGCTCACCAATTACACCCAGTGGGGCAAGGTTGACCGGGCTTCCCATGGTTATGGTTATGGTTTGTCTACCAGCCTGTTGCAACTGACCCATGCGTATGCGCCCTTTGCCGCCAACGGGGTATTCATGCCTGCGACCATTTACAAGTTGGACAAGCCGCTGCTTGGGCAACAGGTGATGGCTCCGGAAACCGCCCGCGCTGTTGTGCGCATGATGGAGGCGGTGGTGCAAAAGGGGGGTACGGGTGAGCAGGCGATGGTGGATGGCTACCGTGTTGCAGGCAAAACCGGTACTGCTTACAAATACATAGACGGCAAATACCGTGATGACCGTTACATGACCAGTTTTATCGGGGTAGCCCCCGCCAGCCGCCCGCGTTTGGTGGTGTCGGTGCAGATAGATGAACCCAAGATTGACGACAGCGGTGGTCGCGCCGCTGCCCCGGTGTTTTCCAGGGTCATGGCGGAAGCCCTGCGGCTGCTGGATGTGCCGCCGGATAATTTGCCCGATACCAGGCAAGCGGAACAGACATTGCAGTCACAACCGCTAACGGCCAATGCAGGAGGTACGACATGACGCCAGCGATGTCGTTACGCACGTTACTGGCCGGTATCGTCGAGTCCGCACCGGATATGAGCGTGAATGGCCTGACCCTAGACAACCGCAACATTCAACCGGGCATGGCGTTTGTCGCCTTGCGCGGAACCCGTCAACACGGCCTTGCATACGCCGAAGCTGCTGCCCGCGTGGGCGCGGTAGCAGTGCTGTATGAGCCGGAAGACGGTTTGCAACAGCCACCCTTGTCGGTCGAGCTGACGCCTGTGCCTTCCTTGCGGGAGCACTTGGGCGTCCTCGCCGACCGTTTTTATTCCAGCCCCAGCGCCGAATTGTTTATGGTCGGCGTGACCGGGACAGACGGGAAAACCTCCGTTAGCCATTTCGTGGCCGAAGCCCTGAACGCAGATGCCCATGATGCTGCGGTTATCGGCACCTTGGGGGTCGGCTTGCCCGGCGCATTGCAACCGGCAACCCATACCACGCCTGACGCGCTGACTGTCCATGGTCTTTTGCGCAAATTACGTACCGCAGGGTTTGCCTCGGTGGCGATGGAAGTTTCTTCCCATGCGCTCGACCAGGGCAGGGTCAACGGCGTGCGTTTTGACGTGGCGGTGCTGACCAACCTGACTCGGGATCACCTCGACTATCATGGCACGGTGCAAGCGTATGCGGATGCCAAACGCAAGCTGTTCCACTGGCCGGATCTGAAAGCCGTGGTACTGAACCTGGATGATGACTTTGGCCGCCAGTTACAGGCAGACATGCAGGATAAACCCTTGCAGGTGATTGGCTACGGCGTTGGTGACCCGACCAGCTATCCTGCCGGTTCTCTGGTGGCGGTTGACCCGCTCTTCGACCATGCTGGTATCAGCGCCACAGTGGTGCTAGGTGAACAGCGGGGAACCCTGCAAGCGCCGGTGCTCGGCAAATTCAACCTGTATAACTTACTGGCAGCTTTGAGTGTCCTGCTGGCAAAAGGAGTACCCTTTACTGATGCCCTGCAACGCCTGCAACAGGTACGGGTTGTACCAGGCCGCATGGAACGGATTGCGGCCAACAGTGATGACGGCAAGCTGGTGGTGGTGGATTACGCCCATACGCCCGGCGCGCTGGAGCAGGTATTGCAGGCCGTGCGCGCCCATACCCGTGGCCGCTTGCTGTGCGTGTTTGGCTGCGGTGGCGACCGCGACAGAGGTAAGCGCCCATTAATGGCTCAAAAAGCAGAATCTGCTGCTGACGTGGTAATCGTAACCGACGATAATCCGCGCTCCGAAGATTCACAGCAAATATTTGAGGACATCATGCAGGGCATTTCCAACAAGTCGGGCGTGACATTTGAGCACGACCGCGCCAAGGCTATCCGCCTCGCTATCCAGCAGGCGCAAGCGGGCGACACCGTGCTGATCGCCGGTAAAGGGCACGAAACCGTACAAATTCTCGCCAATGGCACAGTGCCATTTGACGACCGCATCCAGGCAGCGCAAGCGTTGCAGGAGTGTGCGGCATGACCTGGCTGATGTTATCTGAAGTCGCGCAAATGGCTGGCGGCAAGCTGCTTGGCAATGACGTGGCGGTGGAGCGCATTGAGCGCGACTCCCGTCAGGTTAAGGCAGGCGACCTGTTTCTGGCGTTGAAAGGTGAACGTTTCGACGCGCACGATTTTGTGCCGCAGGTAGCTGGCAAAGCCAGCGCCGCGCTGCTTTCGCAGGCGGTTGATGCCAACATCCCGCAGGTACTGGTGGATGATGTGCGTCTGGCGCTGGGGCGGTTGGCGGCGGCGTGGCGCAAGCGCTTCCATAAACCACTGGTTGGCCTGACCGGCAGCAATGGCAAGACCACTCTGAAAGAAATGCTCACTGCCATCCTTTCCCAGCAAGGCCACACGCTGGCGACGGCTGGCAACCTCAACAACGACATTGGTATGCCGTTGACACTGCTACGTCTGTGCGCGCAGGATGATTTTGCCGTAATCGAAATGGGCGCGAACCATTTCGGTGAAATCGACTACCTGACCCGCATTGCCTGCCCGGATGTGGCAGTGCTCAACAATGCCGGGGCCGCGCACCTGGAGGGTTTCGGTGACATCGCCGGGGTAGCCCGCGCCAAGGGCGAAATCTTCAACGGCCTGGGTGAGCAGGGCGTGGCCATCATCAATGCCGATGACACCTACGCCAGCTACTGGCTGGGGCTAAACCCAACACGCAAGGTGCTGACCTTCGGCATGAACGCGGCAGCAGACATACAAGGCAGCGTTGATGCCAGCAACTGTCTGCAAGTGGTCGCCAACGGCCAGCAGGTAAGCATTAACCTGAAATTGCTGGGCCGTCACAACATGATGAATGCGTTGGCGGCAACGGCGGCAGCATTGGCGCTGGGAATCAAACTGGAAACCATCCGCAGCGGGCTGGAATCGCTGCAACCGGTCAAAGGGCGGCTAAACCCTAAAACCGGCCAGCATGGCGGCATGGTGATTGATGACACCTACAACGCCAACCCTACCTCGACCGCAGCGGCAGTCGAGGTGTTGGCCAGCTTGCAAGGCAGGAAAGTGCTGGTTCTTGGTGACATGGGTGAACTGGGCGAAACCGGCGCGCAACTCCATGCAGCGATTGGCCAGCAGGCGGTGCAAGCCGGTATTGATGCCGTATTCACGCTCGGTGGACTGAGCGCGAATGCCAGCAAGGCTTTTGGCCAGTCAGGGCGTGCCTTCAGCGATCTGGAGGAGCTGTTGCTGGCGTTGAATGATGTATTGCAGCCCGGCACGCATGTGCTGGTGAAAGGTTCCCGCGCCTCCCGCATGGAACGTGTGGTGGATGCGTTGACGGCGATGGCTGTCAAGGAGGCTGCGTAATGCTGGTATGGTTGTTTGAATTTCTGGGTGAATATTACCGTGGTTTCAATGTATTCCAGTACCTGACCTTACGGGCGATTCTGGGTTTGCTGACTGCCCTGTTCATCGCCTTGTGGACGGGGCCGGGCATGATCCGGGCGCTGACCCGCCTGAAAATTGGGCAATATATCCGCGAAGATGGCCCCCAACATCAGATGAAAGCCGGTACGCCAACCATGGGTGGCGTCATGATCATTCTGGCGATTGCCATTTCCACCCTGTTGTGGGCGGATCTGGATAACCACTACGTATGGGTGGTGTTGTTTGTCACCCTGGGATTCGGCCTGGTAGGCGGTCTGGATGATTACATCAAGCTCAAGCAACGCCGCAATCTGGGTCTGACCGCGCGGCAGAAAACGGCTGGCCTGACCGTGATCGGGTTTGCTGCTGCGTTTTACCTGTTTTTTGCCGCCGAGACTGCGACAGAAACTACCTTATTCCTGCCAATATTGAAAGATGCGCACTGGAACATGGGGTGGCTGTTCATCCCCTGGGTGTATCTGGTGGTGGTGGGTTCCAGCAACGCGGTGAACCTGACGGATGGCCTGGATGGGCTGGCGATCATGCCGACCATCATGGTCGCAGGCGGTTTGGCGATTTTTGCCTATGTCAGTGGCCATGCCACCATTTCCCAATATCTCGGGGTTCCGCGCGTGCCGGGCGCAGGGGAAATCGTGGTGTTCTGTGGGGCCATTTTCGGTGCGGGGTTAGGGTTCCTGTGGTTTAACACCTACCCTGCGCAGGTATTCATGGGCGATGTCGGCGCGTTGGCATTGGGTGCGGCATTGGGCATCGTGGCTGTGGTCGTCCGGCAGGAAATCGTACTGGCGATCATGGGCGGCGTATTTGTGCTGGAAACCCTGTCGGTGATCCTGCAAGTCGGCTATTTCAAGGCCACTGGTGGCAAGCGGATTTTCCGCATGGCTCCACTGCACCATCACTATGAGAAAAAGGGCTGGCCTGAGCCACGGGTCATTGTCCGTTTCTGGATTATCACCGTTATTCTGGTGATGATTGGTTTGGCAACGTTGAAGATTCGTTAATGGGAAGCTGAATGGCAACGCATACTGACAACTGGAAAACGCTGATCGTCGGCCTCGGCCAGACGGGGCTTTCGGTTGCGCGCCACCTGCATCGGCAGGGCGTGGCGTTCGCCGTTGTTGACAGCCGCACAAACCCGCCGGGCAAGGATGAATTGCTCAACCAGTTCCCGGCCACGCCTTACCACTTTGGTGAATTTGCTGCCGCAGCGGAACTGTTTGCCCAGGCGCAAACCCTGGTTGTCAGCCCCGGCATCGCCATTGCGACCCCTGAAATCCGTGCTGCGGGCGAACGTGGTGCGGAACTCATTGGCGATATCGAGTTGTTCGTGCGCGCAGCCAAAGCACCCATCGTGGCGATTACCGGTTCCAACGGCAAAAGCAGCGTCACCACGCTGGTCGACCTGATGGCACAAAAAGCCGGGATACAGTCTTACGCAGGCGGTAATCTTGGTTATGCCGCGCTGGATTTGCTGGAACAACCCGTGCCCGGCTTGTACGTGATGGAGCTTTCCAGCTTCCAGTTGGAAACCACACATTCCCTGCAGGCGGTTGCTGCTGTTGTTTTGAATGTCAGTGAAGATCACATGGATCGTTACCCCAGCTTCACAGATTATGCATTAGCCAAGCAAGTTGTGTACCAACACTGCGGATGTGCGGTAGTAAACCGTGATGATTCGGTGGTTATTAATTTGCCGCATGGTGCTACTTATAACAACAGCGTCAGTTTTGGCTTGGATGAGCCTGCCGCAGGCCAATACGGGATCCGTGAGCATGACGGCAAACAGTGGTTGGCCAAAGGCGAAACCCTGCTGCTGGCTGTCGATGCAATGAAACTGCCCGGCGCGCACAACCACGCCAATGCACTGGCATCACTGGCGTTGGGTGAGGCAGCCGGTATCCCGCTGGCAGGAATGTTGGCTGCCCTGTGCGAATTCACTGGCTTGCCACACCGTACCCAGTGGGTGCGCGAGCGCAATGGTGTGAACTGGTACAACGACTCCAAGGGAACCAATGTCGGCGCGACGCTGGCGGCACTGGCCGGCCTGCCCAATAAAACCGTGTTGATTGCAGGCGGGCAGGGCAAGGGGGCGGATTTTTCCCCGCTACGCCCTGTGGCTGCCGACAAGGCCCGCGCGTTGATCCTGATTGGTGAAGACCGCCAGAAAATTGCCGATGTGGTGGAAGGTTATGCTACCTATGTATTCGCCAGCAATATGGATGAGGCCGTGATGATAGCAGCCGAGCTGGCGCAACCGGGTGACAATGTGTTGCTTTCGCCCGCCTGCGCCAGCTTCGATATGTTTAAAGGTTACACGCACCGTGGCGATGTGTTTAGCGAAGCCGTCAGGAGGTTGCCATGATTACCCTGCCGTCCATGCAAGCTGAAATGCCCGCTTCCAGCCCGTGGGGGCCGTACATCGACCGTGACCTACTGGTCGCGCTGCTGGCGCTTATCGGTATTGGCATCGTCATGCTGGCTTCGGCTTCCATGTGGGTGGCGGAAAAGCAGTACGAAGACCCTTATTTCTATTTGCAGCGCCAATCCATTTATTTGCTGCTGGGACTGGTGGTGGCTGTGGTCATGTACCAGATTCGGGTGGATTTCTGGCAGCAACTGGGTGTGCGCCTGCTGCCGATTGTGCTGGCCTTGCTGGTGTTGGTACTGATTCCGGGTATTGGCAAGGAAGTGAATGGTAGCCGCCGTTGGCTGAGCTTTGGTTTCATGTCCGTACAGGTGTCTGAAATGGCCAAGTTGATCATGTTGATGTACCTCTCGGGCTACCTGATCCGGCATGGCAAGAATCTGGCGGATTCGCCGTCCTATCAACCTTTGCTGATCCCGCTGGTTGTGTTGGGCATAACCGGTGGGTTGCTGTTGTTGGAACCGGATTTCGGTTCCACTATCGTCATTTTCGTGACCGGTCTGGCTTTGTTGTTCTTGGGTGGGGTTTCCCTGAAACGGCTGGCCATTTTGCTGGGTGGTGCGTTACTGGTGATGATACCGGTTTCCATGATGGGTTATCGCAGCGCACGTTGGGATGCGTTGATGAATCCCTGGGCGCATGAGGCTGACAAAGGCTACCAAACCGTCCACGCCCTGATGGCGATTGGTGATGGCGGCTGGTTTGGCAATGGCCTGGGTGGAGGCATCCAGAAGCTGTTTTACCTGCCTGAAGCCCACAACGATTTCATTTTCTCGATCCTGGCGGAAGAGTTCGGCTTCATTGGTATGTTGCTGGTGCTGGCGCTTTATGGCTGGCTGGTGGTGCGTGCGTTCGTGATTGGTTTTCAGGCAGACAAGGTGGGCAAACATTTTGGCGCTTATGTCGCGTATGGCATCGGTTTCTGGATGGGGTTCCAGGTGATCTTGCACATCGGCGTTAATCTGGCGGTGTTGCCGCCCAAGGGTCTGACCCTGCCACTGATGAGCTACGGCGGCAGTAGCCTGATGGTAACGCTGGCGGCTATGGCGTTGTTGATGCGGGTGTACCGTGAAACCCAGTTCGCCTTGTTGGGGCTGCCCGAGCGCCATGCAGTGGGCGTGCAGACATCCCGCCCCCGTCCGGTGAGGAGGAGGGCTGCCCGTGGCTAAGCAGGCACAACGTCCTATCATGATCACGGCAGGCGGCACTGGCGGGCATGTTTACCCCGGTTTGGCTGTTGCCCGCGCCCTGATTGCGCAAGGCATCCCGGTGGTATGGATGGGTACGCGCAAGGGGCTGGAAGCACGCGTTATCCCCGCAGCCGGTATCGAAATGGCGTGGTTGGATGTAAGTGGCCTGCGCGGCAAGGGTTGGCAAACCATCGTCATGGCACCAGTCAACCTGATCCGCGCGCTGGTGCAATCCGTTGGTATCATGCTGCGCCACCAACCGGCGGCGGTGTTGGGTATGGGCGGTTTCGTCGCAGGCCCTGGCGGGCTGGTGGCGGCGCTAATGGGCAAGCCGGTGGTGATCCATGAACAGAACGCGGTTGCTGGTTTGACCAACAAGCTGTTGTCGAAAGTCAGCCGCCGGGTACTGGAAGGTTTTCCCAATACCTTCGTCAGCAGTAGCAAGGTGATGGCGACTGGCAATCCGGTACGGCAGGATATTGCCAGCCTGCCTGCGCCAGAAGAACGACTGGCGGCGAGCACGGATGAGCCGGTACATGTGCTGGTGGTTGGTGGTAGTCTGGGCGCGCAGGCGCTCAACCAGATGGTTCCGCAAGCACTGGCGCAACTGGATGCTTCTATCCGCCCGCTGGTGCGGCATCAGGCCGGGGTGAAAAACATTGATGACGCCCGCAATCAGTACGTCGCTGTGGGTGTTGATGCCGAGGTCTCGCCCTTTATTGAAAACATGGCGGAGGCTTACGCCTGGGCGGATCTGGTGATCTGCCGTTCCGGCGCGTTGACTATTGCTGAACTGGCGGCGGCAGGCGTGGCGGCTTTATTGGTGCCGTTCCCTTACGCCGTGGATGACCACCAAACCGCCAATGGCAAATATCTGGCTGACAATGGCGCGGCCCTACTGATCCAGCAGCGCGACCTGACACCGGAAAAACTGGCGGGTGTACTGAACGGATTGTGTTCTGACCGGGTGAAGCTGCGGCAGATGAGCATGGCTTCGCGTGCACTGGCGAAACCGCAGGCTACCGCACAAGTGGCCGCTATTTGCGCCGCTTATGCCGGTTATGCATTCGACAACAATAAATCAGGAAAACAATAGATGAAAATCGGAAATGACCAACTCGCCCGCAAACGCATCAACCGGCTGCATTTCATCGGCATCGGTGGCGCGGGCATGGGCGGAATCGCCGAGGTGGTCGCCAACCTGGGTTACAACGTATCTGGTTCGGACGTGGCGGAAGGCGCAATGACACGCCGCCTGCAATCGCTGGGTGTGACGGTTTACAAAGGTCACAAAGCCGAACAGGCGGAAGGCGCTGACGTGATCGTGGTTTCCACTGCGATTGACAACAGCAACCCGGAAATTATCGCCGCGCGCGAGCAACGCATCCCGATTGTACGCCGCGCTGAAATGCTGGCTGAACTGATGCGTTTCCGTCAGGGCATTGCGGTTGCCGGTACACATGGCAAGACCACCACCACCAGCCTGACCACCAGCCTGTTGGTTGAAGGCGGGATGGATCCGACCTACGTCATCGGTGGCAAGCTGAACAGTTCCGCCAGCAATTCCAAGCTCGGTACTGGCGAATATCTGGTGGCGGAGGCGGATGAAAGCGATGCGTCGTTCCTCTACCTGCAACCCATGATTGCGGTCGTGACCAATATCGACGAAGACCACATGTCCACTTACGGTGGTGACTTCGCCAAACTGAAGCAGACGTTCATCGAATTCCTGCATCACCTGCCGTTCTACGGTCTGGCGGTGTTGTGCGTGGATGATGAGTACGTGCGCGAAATCATGCCGGAAGTCAGCCGCCCCACCGTGACTTACGGCATTGATCAGGAAGCCGACGTGCAAGCGAGTAATGTCCGTTACGACGGTACGCAAAGTCATTTCACGGTGCATTGCGTGAAAGGTGACCGTACATTGGATATTACCCTCAACCTGCCGGGCCGCCACAATGTGCTGAATGCGCTGGCCGCTATTGCGATTGCGACTGAGCTGGATGTGCCGGATCAGGCCATCATCGACGGGCTGCACAAGTTTGACGGGGTTGGCCGCCGCTTCCAGCAATACGGCGACATTACGTTTGCGGTCGGCAGGAAAGCCACGCTGGTGGATGACTACGGCCACCATCCGCGCGAAATGAAGGCCACGCTGGATGCTGTGCGTAACGCCTGGCCGACCCGCCGTCTGGTGCAGGTTTTTCAGCCGCACCGCTATACCCGCACCCGTGACCTGTTCGAGGATTTCGCGCAAGTGCTGTCGGAAACCGATGTGCTGGTGCTGATGGATGTGTACCCCGCCAGCGAACAGCCGATTCCGGGCGCTGACGGGCGTGCCTTGGCGCGCGCCATCCGCATCCGTGGCAAGGTTGACCCGATTTTCGTCACGGATGTGGAAGACGTGCCGGGCGTGCTGAAACACATCCTGCAAGACGGCGATATCATCCTGACCCAAGGGGCGGGTAGCGTCGGTGGCTTGGCCGCCAGCTTGCCGGAAAAACTGACAGTGAAACCGGAGGCTGATGCATGAGCCAGAGCATGAAAGACAAGTTCGGCAAAGTGGCAGTCCTATACGGTGGCTGGGCAGCCGAACGCCCGGTTTCCCTGAAAAGTGGCGCAGCCGTGCTCAAAGGCTTGCAGGAAAGCGGCGTCAATGCCCACGGCATCGACGTTGACCGCAACATCCTCAACACATTGCAGGCTGGCAAGTTTGACCGCGTGTTCAACATTTTGCATGGTGCAGGTGGCGAAGATGGCGTGTTGCAAGGCGCGCTGGAAATCCTCGGCCTGCCTTATACCGGTTGCGGAGTCATGGCTTCCGCCATCAGCATGGACAAGCTGATGACCAAACGGGTTTGGGCGGGCGCAGGTTTGCCAACACCCGCTTACTGTGTGCTGACTGCCGATACCGATGTTGCTGCGGTGGTGGCAGAGCTGGGTTTGCCGCTGATGGTGAAACCGGCCACCGAAGGTTCCAGCATTGGCATGAGCAAGGTGAAAGCCGCTGAGGATCTGGCAGGCGCTTACCAGAAAGCTGCCGGATGCAGTGCCGTGGTGATCGCCGAGCAATGGATCACGGGCACGGAATATACCGCCGGGATGGTAGCAGGCCAGTCGCTGCCGTTGATCCGCCTGGAAGTGCCGGGCGAGTTTTACGACTACGAAGCCAAATACGTTTCTGGCGATACCCGCTACCATTGCCCGTGTGGGCTGGATGCGGCGGAAGAACAGGCCATGCAACAACTGGCCCGGCAGGCATTTGATGCCGTGGGCGGGCGCGGCTGGGGTCGGGTAGACCTGATGCGTGACGGCAATGGCAAGGCATGGTTGATCGAGGTCAACACCAACCCTGGCATGACAGACCATAGTCTGGTTCCCATGGGTGCGCGCGCCGTGGGCATGGATTTTAACGCGTTGGTAGTGCGTATTCTGGAGACAACGCTGTAATGGCAAAACCACGTCGGCAAACCGTCAAGCGTCCCCGCCCAGGTTTCCAACTGACGCAGATTCCACCGCGTCTGTTGAAACTGTTCAGCGTGCTGGCGTTGGTGCTGGTATTGCTGGGTGGTGTATTGGGCGCGCGTGCGCTGCTGAATAATCCAGAAAACCTGTCCATTAGTCGGGTTGATGTTCAAGGCGATATGAAATTTATCAAAGATACTGAATTACAGGAAGTTATTGAAAAATATACTCAGACCAATCTGTATCTTTTGGACACCGAGGCTTTGGAAGCCGATTTGGAAACCCTGCCATGGGTACGCTCTGTCACTTTGCGGAAAGCATGGCCCGACCAGTTGATCATTATGGTTGAAGAGCAGCATCCCGTCGCCTTCTGGGGGAAGGAACGTTTGATGAACCAGTATGGTGAACTGTTTGCTGCGGAATTGCCATCCATGCGGGGTATTTTCCCGACACTTTACAGCCCTGAGGACATAGGCCGTGAGATGGGCGAACGTTACATTCAGGTCAAGGGGTGGTTAAGGGATTTGCCAGTGGAAATTTCGGAACTGACCGAGGACGAAGGCGGTTCCTGGCGGTTAAAAATCAAGAATGGGCCGGAAGTCTTGATCGGCAGTGAAGACCAGGAGCGCCGGGTGGCAAGGTTCAAAGTGGGTTTTCAGCGCGAATTGACCAGAAAGCTGGATAATGTGCGCCGGGTAGACTTGCGTTATACCAACGGTTTTGCAGTGGAATGGAAGCAATCCCCAGTAGGCTCAAGGGATTCAACGGGCGGAGTCGCAGGAGTGAATGATGTCAAAGAAAGAGCATAACGTGATTGTAGCGTTGGATCTGGGAACCTCAAAGGTGGTTGCTATGGTCGGCGAGATCAATGACGCCGGGGGACTGGAAATTATCGGTATCGGTTCATACCCATCGCGTGGGATGAAAAAAGGCGTGGTGGTCAATATCGAATCCACCATTCAGTCCATCCAGAGGGCGGTGGAAGAAGCCGAACTGATGGCGGGCGTACAAATCCGCTCGGTTTACGTTGGTATTGCGGGCAGCCATGTACGCAGCCTCAATTCCCATGGCATTGTGGCAATCAAGGACAAGGAAGTGACCGCCAGCGATGTCGAGCGAGTAATGGATGCTGCGCGCGCAGTGGCGATCCCTGCCGACCAGCGCATCCTGCATGTGTTGCCGCAGGAATATGTGATCGACCAGCAGGAAGGCATCCGCGAGCCGGTGGGCATGTCAGGCGTGCGCCTGGAGGCGCGGGTGCATCTGGTGACGGCAGCGCATAGCGCGGCGCAAAACCTGGTCAAGTGCGTGGAGCGCTGCGGCTTGCATGTCGAGGACATTATCCTCGAACAGGTTGCCTCCAGCTACGCGGTGCTGTCGGAAGATGAAAAGGAACTCGGCGTCTGCCTGGTCGACCTGGGTGGCGGTACCAGCGATATTGCGGTGTTCATGAATGGTTCGATCCATCACACGGCGGTTATCCCCATCGCGGGCGATCAGGTGACTAATGACATTGCCGTAGCGGTCAGGACGCCAACCCAGCACGCCGAAGAAATCAAGATCAAGTATGGCCGGGCGCTGCGTATGCTTGTCGATGAAGACGAGCTGATCGAGGTGCCGGGCGTCGGGGAGAGGGAACCACGCAGCCTGTCGGTGCAGACCCTCGCGTCGGTGATCGAACCCCGCTATGAAGAACTGTTTTCACTCGTCCTTCAGGAACTGCGCCGCAGCGGTTATGAGGAACGGATTGGTGCAGGTATCGTGCTGACTGGCGGCTCATCCAAAATGAGGGGTGTGCGCGAGTTGGCTGAGGAGGTGTTCCACATGCCGGTACGTATCGGTATGCCGAGGAACATCGGTGGCCTGCGCGGTGAAGTCGAAAACCCTATCCATTCCACTGGGGTAGGGTTACTGCTGTACGGGATGGCGCAGCAGGCTTATGGGTTCAAACGCGGATATTCTTCCACCCCCAGCGTCATGTCAGCGGAAGATAGTTGGTGGGAGCGTTTGAAAAACTGGTTCAACGGAAGTTTTTAACAGTCGGAGAGTACGGGCATGTTTGAATTAATGGATAGTGCAGCCAAAGGTGCTGTAATCAAGGTGATCGGTGTCGGTGGTGGTGGTGGCAATGCCGTCAAGCACATGGCGACATCCGGTATTGAAGGCGTTGACTATATCTGCGCCAATACGGACGCCCAGGCCCTGCAAGGCATGGGTATCAAAAGCATTTTGCAGTTGGGTGCATCCCTGACCAAGGGTTTGGGTGCAGGCGCGAAACCTGACATCGGGCGCGAAGCCGCCCTGGAAGATCGTGACCGCATCCGTGAACTGATCAGCGGCACAGACATGCTGTTCATCACGGCGGGTATGGGTGGCGGCACTGGCACAGGTGCAGCCCCGGTCATTGCGGAAATCGCCCGTGATATGGGCATCCTGACCGTAGCGGTCGTGACCCGCCCCTTCATGCTGGAGGGGATGCGCCGCAAACAATCGGCTGATTACGGCATTACCGAACTGGCCAAGTATGTTGATTCCCTGATCACCATTCCCAACCAGAAACTGCTGACCTCACTGGGTAAGAATGTTTCCATGCAGTCAGCATTTGCGGCGGCCAACGATGTTCTGCTGAATGCAGTGCAGGGCATTTCAGAACTGATCACCAGCCCTGGCCTGATCAACGTGGACTTTGCCGACGTGAAAGCCGTCATGTCCGGTGGTGGTGTCACCATGATGGGGACTGGCGAGTCGCAGGGTGAAGACCGTGCTTCCAAAGCCGCTAACATGGCCATTTCCAGCCCGCTGCTGGAAGACATCCGTCTGGATGGCTCGCTGGGTATCTTGGTCAGCATTAGTGGTGGCATGGATATGACCATGCACGAGTTCGAGGAAGTTGGTGCTGTGATCAGCCAGTTTGCTGCCGATGAAGCCAATGTCATCATCGGTACGACCATGGATGAAACCCTGGGTGACAGGATCCGGGTGACTATCGTCGCTACCGGCCTGGAAGAAACCGGAGTAACCGTTGCGGCTGCAAAGCCATCATTGTCCGTTGTGGGGCAGCAGCAGGCTCGTGCTAAGCAAGTGAGCGTCGATGAGCAGCGCAGCCGTCGTGTGCGTGATTTGCCACCGGTTGAGCTGGCGCGGGATGTCCCGGGTGTGAAGAGTTTTGGCCGGGATACCGCTGCATACGGTACCCGTGGTACCGAAAGTAGCCTGGATATTCCGGCATTCCTGCGTAAGCAAGCTGACTGAAGCCAGCCGATTGTTGTGTTAATGACCGATATGCCCGTTATGGCATTGGGGTGTGTTCCCCAATGCCATTTTGGCGCTGTAATGTAATTTTTTGGAAAATGTTGAAACTTGTTCAGTCTACAACAGCTCAAATTGACTAGAATTTACTTATTCTAAAAAATAACGCGCCAACAACGAAAGGGAGCTTACCTTGTTAAGGCAACGGACATTAAAAGGGACGGTATCAACGGTTGGTATCGGCCTGCACTCCGGGAAAAAGGTCTCCATGACCTTGCGCCCTGCGCCTTCCAACACTGGCATTGTTTTCCGCCGTGTCGATATGGAACCGCCTTTGCTGCTGGATCTGCACCCTGAACGGGTGGGCGAAACCATGTTGTGTACCGCCCTGATCGACAAAGAGGCAAAAGTGGCGACGATTGAGCACCTGCTGTCCGCCTTAGCGGGGCTGGGGATTGATAACCTCTATGTCGACCTTGACGCTGCTGAAATTCCCATCATGGATGGCAGCGCCGCGCCTTTCCTCTACCTGCTGCTGTCTACTGGTATCGAGGAACTCAAAGCCCCCAAACGTTTCATCCGTATCAAGAAAACCATTGAGGCCGGTAAGGGCGATGGTTGGGCCAAACTGATGCCCTTTGATGGATTCAAGGCCAGTTTCGAGATTGAATTCAACCATCCAGCTGTCAGTGCCACCGCACAATCACTGGAAATCGACTTTTCCCGTCAGGCTTACGCCAGCGAGATTGCGCGCGCGCGTACTTTCGGGTTCATGCGTGACGTGGAAATGCTGCGTTCCCGCAACCTGATCCTGGGTGGGGCATTGGAGAATGCGATTGTGCTGGATGAGTTCCGGGTGTTGAACCAGGACGGTTTGCGCTATGCGGATGAGTTCATCCGTCACAAGATTCTGGATGCCATTGGCGACCTGTATACGCTGGGGCATGGCATTATTGGTGCTTACCACGGTTACAAATCCGGCCATGCCATCAATAACCTGCTGGCCCGTGCTTTGTTGCAACAACAGGATGCTTGGGAAATGGTCAGTCTGGATGAGCGGCAGAAAGGTCAGGTCATTTTCGTCGACAATTATGTTTTTGCTGGCATCTAGGCCAAGGGGCGGCTGGCTGTTGCCGCCAGCCGCTTGAGTGCATCCTGAAGTTCTTTATCATTAATGCCTTGGGCGATACTTTGCAAAGTGTTTGCAGTAGCGTCTGAAAGCCTGTAATCGCCTGTTTTTTGCTCATAGCTTGCAAGAGGCAAGCCGATCACCTTAATATCAACGCTGCGAATGTTAGTGTTTAAGCATGTGCTTAAATATTTACGTAACAGGTGCTGCTGGAAGCGGGCTTGTGTCGCCAAGTGAGGGTCATCGGTCAGTAGTGTCACGCGCTGGTTTTTTAATAAAGGCCAGAAGCGGTTTTCAACAGGAATAGAAAAAAAGTGAGCAATTATTTCAGTCAGTTCATCCAGTTGATGGAGTTTTGCGTTAATGCCTTCGTCAAGCAACTGATTAATTTTTTTCATAATCCGACTCCTCCCCCCCAGGCCGCTACTCCTGCTACCATTAGAGTCCCATGATCGCATTTTTTGAACTCATAAGGAATCTGAGAGATTTACTATCATGCAGGTAATTTGTCTTAGTGATGATGGCTCGCGTCGTACCTCCTTCATCCTGCACCCCTGGAAACACCTGATTATTCCGGCTGGCGTTGTTGCCTTGTTGTTGGTGGGACTTTCCATCAACCAGATGTTGGGTCTGTACCGGCTGGATGCGACACCGCAGAACGCTGACATTTCCCAAGCTGAGGCTGGCAAACTGCTGTCTGCCCTGGAAGAGCAAATTTCAACCGTCGACCAGATCAAGAAAGCATACGCCAACTATACGGTGGATGTTGACACCTTGTCGGTGCGTTTGGGAACAATGGAAGCTGAAATCGCTCGCTTGAATGCCTTGGCGAAACGTGTTGCCAACAAGGCCAAGCTTGATCCGCAGGAATTTTCGCTGGATGACAAACCCGCCCGGGGCGGTGTTGACGTGGAGGCGGCGGAAGATGGCGTTGTTGAGCGCCAGAAAATTTCCTCAAATGACTTGCTGAGGGCTTTCCAGGCGGCTGAAAATAACGTCGACCGCCAGAAAGGCATGTTGGCAACGCTGGATCAGATACTGGAAGGTCTGACTTTACAGGAAGAGGTCATGCCATCGGGGCGTCCGGTGCACAGCGGTTATATTTCATCCGAATTTGGTTTCCGGCGTGACCCGTTCAATGGCCGCCAGAAAATGCATAAGGGTGTGGATTATGCAGGCCCTACCGGGACAGACATCTTTTCAGTCGGTGGTGGGGTCGTTTCCTTCGTTGGCCGTAAGGCTGGCTACGGCAACGTAGTGGAAATTGACCATGGCGAAGGGGTAATCAGCCGTTATGCCCACCTGAATGCCATCAAGGTCAAGGAAAGCCAGGTGGTGAAAAAAGGCGATATGGTTGCTTGGATGGGTAGTACCGGACGCTCTACCGGCCCGCATCTGCACTTGGAAGTGTTGAAAAACGGTGAACAGGTCAACCCCCGGGAATACCTTGGTTACGAAGAATAATTCACCGTACAGCCAGTTAAACCGTATATAATCAAGACAAACCGTCCGGTGCAGCGCGAGTGGATATGGCGTTGCACCGGACTTTCTATTTGGAAAGGATACAAGAGAGAAAACGTATGCTGGGTTCCGTAGCCAAAGCAATTTTTGGCAGCCGCAATGACCGCCTGGTCAAGTCTTATTCCAAAACAGTCAAAAAAATCAATGCTCTTGAAGAGCAATGTAAAGCCTTGCCAGATACCCAACTGACCGCGAAAACTACCGAATTCCGTAACCGTCTGCAACAGGGTGAAGCCCTGGAAAACCTGCTGCCCGAAGCTTTCGCCGTGGTGCGCGAGGCCAGCCAACGGGTGTTGGGGATGCGCCATTACGATGTACAGATGATCGGTGGCATGGTGTTGAATGACGGCAAGATTGCCGAAATGAAAACCGGTGAAGGTAAAACCCTGGTAGCGACATTGGCGACTTATCTGAACGCCTTGCCGGGTAAGGGGATGCATGTCATCACCGTCAATGACTACCTCGCCCAGCGCGATGCCGCGCAAATGGGTAAGGTGTACAGTTTCCTTGGTATGTCTACCGGCGTCATCGTCAATGGGTTGAATTCTGAAGAACGCCGCGCGGCCTATGGCGCTGACATTACCTACGGTACCAATAACGAATTTGGTTTCGACTACCTGCGCGATAACATGGCTTTCCGCATGGAAGACCGGGTACAGCGCCCACTGAACTACGCGATTGTGGATGAGGTCGACTCGATCCTGATTGACGAGGCGCGTACCCCGCTGATCATTTCTGGCCCCAGCCATGATGCTTCCCAGCTTTATATCGCCATCGACAAACTGATTCCCCAGCTGGTCAAGCAGAAAGAGGAAGACGGGCCGGGTGACTATTCGGTAGATGAAAAAGCCCGCCAGGTTTACCTGACAGAAGCCGGGCAGGAACGTGCTGAACAACTGCTGTGGGAAGCGGCAGTCTTGCCGGAAGGCCAAGGGCTGTACGATAGCGTCAGCATCAGCGTCCTGCATCACCTGAACGCCGCGCTGCGTGCCCACGCACTGTTCCAGCGCAACGTCGATTACATCGTGCGTGATGGCAAGATCGTGATCGTGGATGAGTTCACTGGGCGCACCATGCCGGGTCGCCGCTGGTCAGAGGGTTTGCACCAAGCCATCGAAGCCAAGGAGGAAGTGGAAATTCAGGCGGAAAACCAGACCCTGGCTTCCATCACTTTCCAGAATTATTTCCGTCTGTATGAAAAACTCTCGGGCATGACCGGTACGGCTGATACTGAAGCCTTCGAGTTGCAGCAGATTTATGGGCTGGAAGTGGTGGTTATCCCGACCCATCGCCCGATGGTGCGTATCGACTCCAACGACCTGATCTATCTGACTGCTGAGGAAAAGTACGAGGCCATCATCAAGGAAATTCAGGAGCAGGTCGCCAAAGGCAGGCCGGTGCTGGTGGGTACGGCATCCATTGACACCTCCGAATTGGTTTCCAACAAGCTGAAAGAACTGCGGATTCCACACGAAGTCCTCAACGCCAAGCAGCATGAACGGGAAGCGCACATTGTTGCCAACGCGGGTCGCCCCGGTGCGGTTACTATCGCCACCAACATGGCGGGCCGTGGTACTGACATCGTGCTGGGCGGTAGTGTGGAAGAGGAAATCCGCCAGTTGGGTGAAAACCCCGACCCGGAAGCCGCCGCCAAAATCCGCGCTCTGTGGCAGAAGCGTCACGATGCCGTGGTGGCATCCGGCGGTTTGCACATCCTGGGTACGGAACGGCACGAATCCCGCCGTATCGACAACCAGTTGCGTGGCCGTTCGGGGCGTCAGGGCGACCCGGGTTCCTCACGCTTCTTCCTGTCGTTGGAAGACAACCTGATGCGCATTTTTGCCTCTGACCGGGTCAAGGGCATGATGCAGAAACTGGGGATGGAAAAAGGCCAGGCGATCGAAGCCGGGCTGGTTTCCAAATCCATCGAAAACGCTCAGCGCAAGGTCGAAGCCCACAACTACGACATCCGTAAACACCTGCTGGAATATGATGACGTGGCCAATGATCAGCGCAAGGTCATTTACGCCCAGCGCAATGATCTGCTGGAGGCGGAGGACATCAAGGAAACCATCGACGCCATCCGAGAAGATGTGGTTGATGCCATGTTCAGTACCTACATTCCACCGGGCAGCGTGGATGAGCAATGGGAACTGGACGGCCTGCACAAGCAGCTGTATACCGATTTTGGTCTGGATTTGCCCATCAAGTCATGGCTCGCAGCAGAAAAGAACCTGTACGAAGAAACCTTGCGCGACCGCGTTCAGGAAAAGGCTGCGGCCCTCCTTCAGCAGAAGGAGGACATAATTGGCGCACCCAACATGCGTCGCCTGGAGCGCGATGTCATGCTGCACGTGTTGGACAGCGAATGGAAGGAACATCTGGCGGCGATGGATTACCTGCGCCAAAGCGTTGGGCTGCGTGGCTATGCACAGAAAAACCCCAAGCAGGAATACAAGCGCGAAGCCTTTGAAATGTTCGAGCAATTGCTGGAACGTATCAAGCATGACGTGATTGCCTTCCTGATGCGCATCCAGTTGCAGGAACCGCAACAAGCGATGGCGAATCTGGAAGCGCGTCCCGAGCAGCCGATGGAGTTTTCCCACCCTGATGCCAATACCTTTGAGGAAGAGGAAGAAGTGGTGGATGCGGTCGTGGGCGGTGACACCTACCAGCGGGAAGGGGACAAGGTTGGGCGTAACGACCCGTGCCCCTGTGGTTCCGGCAAGAAATACAAGCAGTGTCACGGTAAACTGAGCTAAGCAATAACGGGAAGCAGTTTTAGCAGGAGTAAGTAACATGGCAGTCAACTTGCAAGCCCCCGAAACCCTGTTGCCGGTCGCTGGTGTGCGGCTGGCGTCGGTCAACGCAGGCATTCGTTACAAAAACCGTAACGATATGTTGCTGATGGAACTGGAACCGGGCAGCCATACTGCCGCCGTGTTTACCCGCAATGCCTTTTGTGCCGCGCCGGTGCATGTCTGTCGCCACAACCTGCAACATTCCAACCCGCGCTACCTGCTGATCAATGCAGGCAATGCCAATGCCGGCACCGGCGAACAAGGGATGCAGGCTGCGCGCGAATGCTGCGAACAGGTGGCGCAGCAGGGCGCGTGCTGGGCGGAACAGGTGCTGCCGTTTTCCACCGGCGTGATTGGGATGCAACTGCCGGTGGAAAAGATGACGGCAGCCTTGCCCGAGGTGTTTGGCAAGCTGGATGCCAATGGCTGGTTGGAAGCTTCGCGCACCATCATGACCACTGACACGGTAGCCAAAGCCATCAGCCGTCAGGTGGAAGTTTTCGGCGAAACCATTACCATCACCGGTATCGCCAAGGGCGCGGGCATGATCCACCCCAATATGGCGACCATGCTGGCCTATGTGGCCACTGATGCCTTGCTGGAAAAAGAAATCCTGCAAAGCCTGCTGAATGACGTAGTGGAAGAAACCTTCAATTGCATCACCGTCGATGGTGACACTTCTACCAATGACTCCTTGGTCGTGGTGGCGACCGGTAGCTCGGGTGTGTATGTCGGTGGTGATGGCTTGCCTGTGTTCCGGCAAGCCTTGCAGGAAGTGTGCCTGTATCTGGCGCAAGCCATCGTGCGAGACGGTGAGGGGGCCACCAAATTCATCAGCATTGAGGTGCAAGGTGCAGCTACCCGCGCCGAAGCCCGGCTGGTCGGCAATACGGTGGCTTTATCCCCATTGGTCAAGACCGCGTTGTTTGCCAGTGACCCCAACTGGGGGCGGATTCTCGCGGCAGTGGGGCGTAGCCCGGTTGATGGGCTGGATGTCAGCTGCATCAGTATCTGGCTGGGGGATACCCTGTTGATTGAAGATGGTGAACCCGCTGCCAGTTACCACGAAGAACTGGGGCAGGTTGAAATGAAACGCGATGAAATCACCATCCGCATCCATCTGGGGCGTGGTGATGCCAGCGCGACGACCTGGACATGCGATTTTTCATACGATTACGTCAAGATCAATGCCGAATACCGGAGCTGATCGGTCGGTGAGTGTAGTCGAACCGTGGTTGCATGTCATGGCCGCAGTCATCCGGGGGCAAGAGGGCAGGATACTGTTGGCGCAACGCCCGCCTGGCAAACACCAGGGGGGCAAATGGGAATTTCCCGGCGGTAAGCTGGAGGTTGGCGAAACCCCATTGCAGGGGCTGAAGCGCGAACTCCATGAAGAGCTAGGCATAGAAGTCCAGCACGCCCAGCCCCTGATCAAGGTACGGCATGTTTACCCCGAAACGGCGGTGTTGCTGGATGTTTGGGAAGTAGACGTTTTTACGGGTGAGCCACATGGCCGTGAAGGCCAGCCTGTAGGTTGGTTTGAAACGGAACAACTGTCTGGGCTGGAATTCCCGCCTGCCAATTACCCCATTGTAACGGCTGCCCGCCTGCCTGAGGTTTGCCTGATTACCCCCGAACCCGAAGACCCAGCGGTTTTCCTGCATAAACTGGAAGTGGCGTTGCAATCCGGTATCCGCTTGGTGCAGTTCCGGGCGAAGCGCTTGTTGCCTGATGAATATCTTGCTTTGGCGCGGGAAACGGCTAGGCTTGCGCATTCCTTTTCAGCCAGGGTTCTCCTGAATTCACCGCCGGTTATGTTGCCGGAAGCAGATGGATTGCACTTGACCAGCGCCCAATTGTGGCAGGATCATGATTGGCAACCCCACAATGGGTGGCTTTCCGCTTCCTGTCACAGCAGGGAAGAGCTGGCACAGGCAGCAGAAATCGGGGTCGATTTTGCCTTTTTGTCCCCGGTATTGCCCACGTTGTCCCATCCCGGGGCGGCACATTTGGGCTGGGAAGCTTTCGCGGCTTGCGTGGAACAAGTCAATTTCCCGGTATACGCCCTGGGTGGACTGGATAACAGCCATGTCGTGGCAGCACGCAAGCGTGGAGGGCAGGGCATCGCCGCCATCCGCAGCTTGTGGAGTTAAGGCAGAACTTGCCGTTCTTTAAGCGTTGAGGTCAGGGATCAGCTGGCTGTTGATGCGCGAAATCATGTCCTTGATTAGCAGTTTGCGTTTTTTCATGCGCGAAAGTGCAAACTGGTCGTGGCCTGGTTCCTCTATTAACGCAGTGATTGCGTCGTCAAGCTCGCGGTGTTCCTGCGTCAGGGCAGCCAGTTTGGCGTGCAGTGCTTCCGTGTCTAGATGCATGTGTATGAATACTGGTTATTTGGTCAGGATACGACGTTTCTTTTCCTTGTAGCGGATGACAACCTGTTTTTCCTTGGGTTTGTCATGCTGTTGCGGCATGTAATCCGGCTTTTCCCAGCTACCGATTTCGTAGGAACCGCCAGTATCACGGCGGGAAGCAGGATTCATACCCAAACCACCGCCGACATCGCGTTTACGCTGTGCGCCACCGTTCAAACGGCCATAAGGGCCTTTGCGCTGGCGTTGCTGTTCGGGTGAGGGTTGTTGCTGCTGTTCGGGTTTGCTACCGCGCGGCCCTTGCGGGTGATTGTTATTGCGCCCCCGGTTGTGGCCATTTTGTGTGGCTTGTTGCTTGCCTTTGCCACCTTTTTTCTGCTGCTGTTTGCCACCGCTGGAGCGTGGTGAGCGTACCGCAGGGGTGAAACCGGAGGTGTGTTCCAGTGGGGCGAGGCCGGGCAATGTGCATTGCTCGATGGAGTCGCCGAGGAAGTCTTCGATCTTTTTCAGGCTCTCGCGTTCGCGTGGCAGGACAATGGCAATAACGGCTTCTTCGCGGGAATCCGCTGGAATGCCTTGCAGACGCGCTTCATAATCTTCAACCTTGGGTGGAAGCTCGGAGTTGATGATGTGCTCTTCGCCTTGCAGGTTGGGGAATACACCATCTTGGTCGGCGTAAATAAGGATGGGCGCAGTCTCGCCATTACGCTCTGCTTCCGGCAAGTCCACGGCAATTTCAGCTGTATGGCCGTGGTTGGCAAGGCTTTCGGCTAACGCTCGGGCGGATTTGTTGGTAACGGTGTAAATGATGGTCGGTTCACCAGAAAATTCATCCAGCAAGTGATCCATCAGGGCAATCTTGTGGGTATAGTCATCCGCCAGATGCACAACCTGTGGAATCTGCAACAGCGGGTTGCGGTCATCTTCTACTTCCAACTCTTCCGCACCTGCCAATACCGCGCGGGCATAAGCGGTAATTTCATCTTCCTGACGCACAAACGCAATCACTGGGCAGGCAGTGGCGCGTTCCGACAGGATTTTGTTGATCAGGCCATGCAAACCCTTGTGGTAGATGGCGCTGAGGTCGTCGATGATCAGCATTTCCAGTTTGGAAAAATCGGCCTTGTTGTTGTCCACCAGGTCATTGAGGCGGCCAGGGGTGGCGATCATCAGATCCAGCGGGCGGCGCAACAGGCGCATTTGTGGCTGGTAAGGGCGGCCACTGACGATGAAACCGGAACGGATCTGTTGTTCATCGCCGGTGAGGCGCTTGATGGTGTAGTTGATCTGGTTCACCCGGTCGCGGCGTGAGGTCAGGATCAGAATGCGTGCATGACGGTGTTCTTCCAGAGGATGGGCCATCACGTAGTCGATGGCGGGTATCAGGAATGCCCCGGTTTTGCCGGAAGCTGATTGAGTCCAGACAATGACGCTTTTATTTTGCGCCATCAGTGGGATCAGCTGCTTTTGCAGTTCAGTCGGGTTCTCGTACCCGGCGGCCTGAATTTTCGCCGCAAACTCTGGATTTAAGCCTAATTCTGAAAAAGACAAGACACATACTCCCCGTCTAAGGATGTGGGTGAGAGTAATTAATAAAACTATCGAATTGGAGAGAGGAAGCCAGCAACAATGTGCCCTCAGCTATTTGCCCGTAACCCGTATTTTGTAACGTAAATTTAAGTTGCTTCCCGAACCGATGATAAAATTATTATATCTGTTGCGGGTAGTCAACAATTATGCGCGCTATTGTCGCAAATTTACATCACAATTTCGATTGCTTTTTCCAATCTTGCAATGGCTACTACCTTCATGCCCTCAATCGGATGGCGTGGTTTATTACCTTTCGCTACGATAGCCTGTTTAAAACCGTGTTTGGCAGCCTCACGCAACCGCTCCTCGCCGTTTGGTACGGGACGAATCTCGCCAGCCAGCCCAACCTCTCCGAAAACCACCAGATCAGCAGACAAAGGACGATTGCGAAAACTTGAGAGCGCTGCAAGCAACAATGATAAATCGGCAGCGGTTTCTGAAATCTTAACACCACCGACAACATTTATGAATACGTCTTGATCGAACATTGAAATTCCGCCGTGCCTGTGTAGCACTGCCAGCAGCATGGCCAGGCGGTTTTGTTCCAGGCCAAGGGTGACGCGGCGGGGGGCTGCCCCATGGCTTTCATCGACCAGCGCCTGCACTTCCACCAGCAGCGGGCGGGTGCCTTCGCGCGTGACCATGATGACGCTGCCCGAAACAGGTTCCTCGTGGCGGGAGAGGAAAATGGCCGAAGGGTTGCTGACGCCTTTCAGGCCCTGTTCGGTCATGGCGAATACGCCGAGTTCGTTGACTGCGCCGAACCGGTTCTTGACAGCGCGCAGGATGCGGTAACGGCCGCCGGGGTCGCCTTCAAAATACAGCACGGTGTCGACCATGTGTTCGAGTACGCGCGGGCCTGCCAGTGTGCCTTCCTTGGTGACATGGCCAACCAGAAACATGGCGGTTTGGGTCTGTTTGGCGAAACGCACCAGTTTGGCGGCGGATTCGCGGATCTGGCTAACCGAGCCGGGCGCGGATTGCAGGCTATCGGTGAAAATGGTCTGGATGGAGTCGACCACCATCAGACCGGGCTGTTCCTGCGCGGCCAGGGTGAGGATGTTTTCTACGCAGGTTTCGGTCAGCAGGCGTAGGTTGTCGGTGGGCAAGCCCAACCGCCGGGCGCGCAGGCCGACTTGTTGCAGGGATTCTTCGCCCGTCACATACAGGCTTTTCAGCTCGGTGAGTGTGGCCAGGGTTTGTAGCAGGATGGTGGATTTTCCAATGCCGGGGTCGCCGCCAATCAGGACGACAGAACCAGCCACCAGCCCGCCGCCCAGTACCCGGTCGAGTTCGGCCTGATGGGTGGCGATGCGCGGGTCTTCGCTCAGGCTGACTTCGTGCAGGGAACGGATGGCGGTTTGTTCGCCTGCGTAGCCGCCGGAACGGTGCTGGGGGCTTTTGTTGGCGGGGAGGGCGACACTTTCTTCCAGCGTGTTCCATGCGCCGCAATCGCCGCATTGGCCGCTCCATTTGCTGTGCAGGCTGCCGCAGGCGGTGCAGTAATACTGGAGCTTGGCCTTACTCATCCATTTCCGCCCGGATACGCTGGATTTGGGGGTGGATGATCAGCGTTTTGACCGCATTGTTGCGGGTTTTGCGGATTTCCAGCGGGTAATCGTCAATCAGCACGGTCATGCCGGGTACGGGGATGGATTCCAGGTATTCGAGGATCAGGCCGTTAATGGTTTTGGCGTCTTCTGCGGCAAAATTGCTGCCCAGTTCGCGGTTGATGTCGCGGATGGATAGGGAGCCATCCACCCAATAGCCGCCGTCTTCCATCTGGCGTATTTCGCGAGTCTGGGTTGCAGGTACGGTGGAAAACTCGCCGACGATTTCTTCCAGAATGTCTTCCAGGGCGACCAGGCCGAGGATTTCGCCGTATTCATCCACCACCAGGGCGATGCGGCGGTTTTCTTCCTGAAAGTTCAGCAGTTGTTGGGTCAGGGTAGTGCTTTCCGGGATGAAATAGGCGGGGCGGATGCTGGCTTCAAACCGTTCCCGGTCAAGGTGGCCGTCGCGGAACAGTGGCAGCAGCTTGCGCAGGTGGACAAAGCCGATCACGTTATCGAGATTTTCCCGGTATACCAGCAAACGGGTGAAGTTGCTGTTGACGATCTGTTCTTCCAGTTCGTTCCAGTCGTCGTTCAGATCCAGCCCGACCAGCTGGTTGCGGGGAATCATGATGTCTTCAACCGTGGTGGTTTCCAGATCCATGACCCGTAGCAGCATGTCGAGGTGGTTTTGTGGAATGTGTGTGCCTGCGGAACTGACCACGGTGCGCAGTTCATCATGGCTGAGAGCGACCCGGCTGGTTTCATCGCTGTGCGCGCCGAACAGTTTCAGTAGGTTGTTGGTGACCAGGTTCAGCAGCAAGACGAACGGCCACATGATTTTCATTAGGACAGCGTAGATGCGCGAGGCGATGAAGGCGATCCGTTCCGGATGCATGGCAGCCAGGGTCTTGGGGGTGATTTCGCCAAAAATCAGCAGCAGGAAGGTCAGGATGCCGGTGGCGATTGCCAGGCCCGCGTCGCCAAACAGCCGTAGCCCCAGCAGGGTAGCAAGCTGGGTGATGAGGATGTTAATGAAGTTGTTGCCTAGCAGGATCAGGCTGATCAGCCGGTCGGGTTTATCCAGCAACTTTTGCGCGAGTAGTGCGCCCGCATGGCCTTTTTCCGCTTGATGTTTCAGCTTGTAACGGTTCAGCGACATCAGGGCTGTTTCCGACCCTGAGAAAAAGGCTGATAGCAGGAACAGGATAAACAGGGCCGCAAACAGGATGCTTAACGGTAGGTCGTTGATGCTCACAATGGTTTTACCAGGAATTCCAGGACGAACTTGCTGCCAAAAAACGCCAGCATCAGCAGGAAAAAGCCACTTAGCGTCCAGCGGATGGCGATACGCCCGCGCCAGCCATACAGCCAGTGTCCGGCTAGCAGTGCTGTAAACACCACCCACGCGATAATGGACAGGACAGTCTTATGTACGAGATGTTGGCTGAACAGGTTATCAATATACAACGCCCCGCTCAGCAGCCCGAATGACAACAGGATAACGCCTAACAGGATCAGCTTGAACAGCAACGATTCCATATCCAGCAAGGGCGGCAGGGTACGGATCAGGCCGCCCGGGTGGTGGTTGTGCAAGTGTCGGTTTTGCCATGCCAGCAGCAGCGCCTGTAAGGCGGCCAGCGTCAACATGCTGTAAGCTAGCAGGGATGTGAAAATGTGTATCTCCAGCCCATTATTTAGGTGGATGGCGGTGGAATGGTCGCTTTCCAGCAAGGGCAACAGCATGGCGGTCAGGCTGAATGGCGCGACAAATACCCCGAGAGTTTCCAGTGGGCGGCTGAGCATGGTGACAAACAGCAACATGCTGGTCAGCCACATGACAATGGAACCTGCCGTCGTGAAATTGATGGAAATTTCAGTTGGCTGCCAGATATTCTGCAAGATAGTCCACCCATGCAAACCCAGCGCCGTCAGCCACGCCAGGATCAGCAGATGCCGGTATTGGGGCGGTTTTCCCTGTAAACGGTTACGCAGGCGCACACCAATCAACAGCCACGTCGCCACCCACGCCAATGCTGCCAGCAGATTGATCGTTATTGTCATTCTCAAACAGGTTTCAAGTGTTAGCTAAAAAATTCAGTATAAGCGGCCTTCCTTCTGGAATGCATTCACTTTTACACAAGACTTTGATGTTATGATAGCAACTTGTGCCTGAATTGGGACTAGAAAGAAGTCAATCATGTTCGAGAATTTGAGCGAACGTCTCTCGCAGACGGTAAAAAAACTACGCGGCCAGGCTCGCCTGACCGATGAAAACATCAAGGATGCGCTGCGTGATGTGCGGATGGCGCTGCTGGAGGCGGATGTTGCCCTGCCGGTAGTGCGCGAATTTACCAATCGGGTGCGTGAGCGGGCAATTGGCCAGGAAGTCCTGGAAAGCCTGAGTCCTGGCCAGGCGCTAATCAAGGTGGTGAATGATGAGCTGGTAGCCATCATGGGCAGTGCTAATGAATCCTTGTCCCTGAATGCCCAGCCGCCTGCTGTCATCCTGATGGCGGGTTTGCAGGGTGCAGGTAAAACCACCACGGTAGGCAAGCTGACCCGTTTCCTTAAGGAGCGGCAAAGCAAATCCGTGATGGTGGCCAGTTGCGACGTATACCGCCCAGCAGCCATCAAGCAGCTGGAAACTATCGCGGGTCAAACCGGTGGGGTTTTCTTCCCCAGTGAACCAGCCCAGAAGCCGGTGGAAATCGCCAAGGCAGCTCTGGAGCATGCCAAGCGCAAGTATATGGATGTGCTGATTATCGACACGGCAGGCCGTTTGCACGTTGACGCTGGCATGATGGCTGAAATCCAGGACATCCATGCTGCCGTGAAGCCGGTGGAAACACTGTTTGTGGTTGATAGCATGACGGGGCAGGATGCAGCCAATACCGCCAAGGCATTTGGTGATGCCCTGCCGCTGACTGGCGTGGTGCTGACCAAGGCGGATGGTGATGCGCGTGGGGGGGCTGCGTTGTCAGTGCGGCAGATTACCGGCAAACCGATTAAGTTCATCGGGATGGGGGAAAAGCTGGATGCATTGGAGCCGTTTTACCCTGATCGGATGGCCTCCCGTATCCTCGGTATGGGCGACGTACTCAGCCTGATCGAAGAGGCGCAGCGCCAGGTCGACCACAAGAAAGCCCAGCAACTGGCCAAAAAGCTGAACAAGGGCAAGTCATTCGATTTCGAGGATTTGCGCGATCAGATGCAGCAAATGCTGAAAATGGGTGGCATGGCGGGTTTGTTGGACAAGCTTCCGGGGGCTGGCAATCTGCCTGCCAATGTCAAGGATCAGGCAAATGACAAGGAAGTCCGCCGCATGATTGCCATCATCAATTCCATGACGCTGGAAGAACGCCGTAACCCTGATGTCATCAAGGCGTCACGCAAGCGCCGGATCGCCGCCGGGTGTGGCTTGCAGGTGCAGGATGTGAACCGCCTGCTCAAGCAGCACCAGCAAATGAGCAGGGTCATGAAACAGTTTTCCAAGGGCGGTGGCTTGCGGAAACTGATGGGGGGGCTGAAAGGCAAGATGCCCGCCGGTGGAGGCTTCCCGCCAATGGGGGGGTTCCCGGGGTAAGGCAGGGCAAGGCTGATTGTTTGCAGTTTTTATGCTGCTTGCCATTTTTGGGACAAGATGGATTTGCCTACTGATTTGTCTGGTTGTATGATGCGCTTCATCCAGAGATTATAATGGTCTGGATTACGATCTGTATCAGCGCCAGTCTGGGCGAGATAAAGATTTCCCTTTCCGAATCAATAGTTTAGAGAGTTTTACTACTATGAAAATGAAATCTCAAATGGCTATCGCTGGCCTGTTGTTCGCTGGTCTTCTGGCAACTGGTTGTAGCCAACAGCAGTCTACTGGTGGCCAGCAAGTTGCTGAACCTGAGCCAGCGCCAGCGCCAGCGCCTGTTGCTCCAGCACCGGCTCCAGCACCGGCACCTGTTGCCCCAGCCCCGGTTGTTCCTCATGTTAAGGCCAAGGGCAACTACAAAGGTCCTGTTTCCATGGATCCTGCTTCCGCAGCAGCCATGCAGCAATACCAGAAGTAATTGCTTTGCGGGAAAACTGTACCCTTTAGAATGGGTTAAGTTACCGGAAAAGCCTCTTGTGAATGCAAGGGGCTTTTTTATTGCATGAGCTAGAAAAATAATAATAACTTATTAATATATAATTTCTTTTTTGTTTGAACCTTTTGCTGATTTGATGCAACCTATTTGCCACCTTATCGGGCTACCTGTAGGGGGCGATGTCAAGGCTTTAGCCTGCTGATACGTGAATTAATGCTAAATTTGCTCGGATTGGAGTGAAGAAGTCCCTGATTATTTGCTACAATTCAAATGCTTTCCCTTAAACAATGAAAGAGACCAAGACGATGAAGATCAAATCCCAACTGACACTGGCAACCCTGATTGTTGCTGGCATGTTCGCCACTGGCTGCCAACAGATGAGCCAGCAGACCGCCCAGCAAGCCGCACCTGCCGCTGAAACAGCTGCTCCCGCCGCCGCCGCTCAGGATGCCAACTACCACTGCCATGAAGATGCGCCGCCTTGTGCAACCAAGTGCCATAGCCATCCGGGAGCCACCCCTGGGCATAAACACGTATATGGCTGTGTTGCAGGTCAGAAGCGTCCAATGGTTCCTCAGGTCAAGGCCAAGGGCAACTACAAAGGTCCGGTCATGATGGATCAGTCTTCCAAGGATGTCATGCAGCAATACCAGAAGTAATTTCTGGTTGTTGTCAGTGGTTGCTGGCTGTTGATGCCAATGTGCCAAAAACCGCAAAAGAGCTGCCCAGTTACGGTGTGACTGGGCAGTTTTTTGTTGAAATTCTCGATAAGTCGATCTAGGCTAGCAGCCTTCGGGAACTTATGGGTGCTTTTTCCTGTCACTGAAGCAGGGGAAGATCAATTGGGCGTCTATACTATCCAGTGTTCTTTTTGATCAATCGAATCAAGTTGTGGATTTCATGAAAAAAACATTTGCATTGGCATTGTTGCTTGCCGTTATTTCGTTTCTGCCTTCCATTGCATCCGCCAGTGTCTGGCCGAATGAGAACGAATGGAATGACATGTGGGAAGATAATTACCGCCAGTGGGTACGCACCAACTGGAAAGACGACATTTTCATGGATCCAGCCAAGCCCATTTACTACAAGTACGAAAATGACTGCGCGGATGCCGTATACGCCATGCGCCTGATTTTTGCATTCGAGCATCGCTTGCCATTTGTCATCAACAATAGGGACAAGGCCGGGAAATTGATCAGCAACAGCATGTCGACCTGGGATAATCTGCCACCTGACCGGCGTGTGCGGCAATTCATGGATTATGTCGCCGACATGACCAGCAGTGAGTCACTGCGTAATGATACTTACCCCGTCGCCTTGGTTGACATCAAACCGGGGGATGTTTATGTGGCGCCTGGCGTGCATTCCTACCAGATTGCCGATGTAACGGATGCGGGCATTGCGGAAGTCATGGCCTCGACTACCCCGAAGCAGGCGCGCTATTTGTTGCGCACGCCTTCTTTCCCGTTTTATGTGCCGGAAGACAAGCGCCTGGGTGATGGCTACCGCCGTTTCAAGCAACCACAAAACATCATGAAACCGGCCAGTGCGCAACCCGGTTACAGTGAGGAACAATTCCATCTGGCGGCTGACCTTGCTTACGACTATGTGGCTTTTACCGACATTATTTCCCACAAGCTTGCCAAGCGCCCGGAGACGGCGGATGAAAAAACCCAGCGCCTGCTGCTGGCCTTGTGCATGTATGCCAATGACCGCGCCGTTTATGTGTATGACGCCTTGTGGTATTTGCAAAAAATCCGCGGTGAAGGCCGCCGTTGCATGAATGCCAGGGAATATGATGACCATTCCACACCTGGTCGTGACAAACGCCTGAAAATGTTCTTTGATTCCATTCGCCGCCATCTGGATCGTATCGGGCGTTTTGATCCGCGTTCCCAGCCGGCACGTTGGGCAAAAGCCGTGTTCGCTAACGATCAGCCACCGCCACAGGAAATGAAAAGCCTCGATGGGTTCTGTGAAGTTCAAATGACTTTAGTGGACGAAGGTGAAAAAGACTACAAAATGAGCTTGCGTGAATTGCGTCAGAATGTTGAGGCGGGCGCGTTGGTTTCAGACCCGCATGCGCCATTGCCATACCGCTGGGGCATCGAAAAAACGCCGTTTAATTCTGGATGTCCGACTTATTAAGCCTGGGTATTCTTTTGTCGGGTTAGTCTGGCATTCCATAGGGGACTATTATAAAACTAAATTGGAATGCCAGATTGGTTAAGGGAGTCTGTTCACTCGATATGTGGAAACAGGAGTGGGGTAAATGAGTAGTATTTTTAGTGGGTTGTGTCGCCCGGGTTTGGGGCTGGCAGTACTGTTGTCGGGTATGGTACTGGTTGTTGGGCTGGAGGGTTGTTCTTCGCAGCAGACAACGGCGACAGCGGATGTGCAACGTTCAGGAGCTGCCCGTACCAACGTGGCGACACCAGACCGTTTGTCGTATGCGGCTCTTGACCGGCTGCGCCATCGGGTCGTGTATGATGGGCGTTATGTGCCGATTGCCTATCCGAATGGGGATGTGCCGGCCAATATGGGGGTGTGTACCGATACAGTGATCCGGTCTTACCGGAAGCTGGGGATAGATCTGCAACGTTTGGTGCATGAGGATATAGAGCGTAACTTTTATGCCTATCCACGCTTGGCAAAATGGGGGCTGAGTGCGCCAGACAGTAATATTGATCATCGGCGGGTACATAACCTGAAAGCATTTTTTACCCGTCATGGCGCAGCCCTGCCTGTGACTGGCAAGGCAGCTGATTACCGCCCGGGTGATCTTGTTACTTGGAGCCTTGGGGGTGATCAGGAACATATCGGGATTGTTGTTAGTCGGAAGTCTTCGACTGACCCTAACCGCTATATGATTGTCCATAATATTGGTGAGGGTGAGAAGATGGAGGATGTTTTGTTTGCCATGCCCATCACCGGGCATTACCGGTATTTTCCAGGCAATGGTGGTACGAAATACGCTGCTGCTTCGTAAGCCGGGTAGCTGATAAGCCCATTCGTGAAAAAGCCCCTGTATGCAGGGGCTTTTTTGTTATAGGCAGCTAATCAGTGCTTCACTTTTTCTGAAATTAACGTAGAATTGCGCGTTTACTTCGGGCAGCCCACCTGCCCTGCGTTAACAGTATTTTTTGTAAGGTTTTGTAATGGTTAATATTCGTTTGGCTAGGGGTGGTGCGAAAAAGCGCCCATTTTACCATATCGTAGTCAGTGACAAACGCAAGCCGCGTGACAGTGGCTACATTGAGCGGGTTGGCTACTTCAACCCGGTAGCGCGTGGCCAGGAAGTGCGTCTGCATGTTGAGCAAGACCGCGTTGCCTACTGGTTGGGCTGTGGTGCACAGCCCAGCGAACGCGTTGCCAAGCTGCTGAAAGAAACAGCCGAAACGGCTGTGGCCTAACCGCAGAATGCCCCAGCCGGACATGATTACGTTGGGAAAAGTTTCCGGCGTATTTGGCGTCAAAGGTTGGGTAAAAGTGTTTTCACACACCGAGCGGCGTGAAGCGATCCTGGAATACAATCCCTGGTTCGTACAAATCGGCGGTAAGTGGAAGGCTTGCAAACTGGTTAATGGACAAGTGCAGGGAAAAGGGATCGTTGCCCAGCTTGGCGGGGTGGCAGACCGGGATGCTGCTGAAAAACTGGTGGGTTGTGCCATCGCTGTTCCACGTGAACAGTTGCGTAGGTTGGGGCAGGATGAATATTACTGGACTGATCTCATGGGCATGGAAGTCATTACCAGCGGAGGCATGAGCCTTGGCAAGGTTGACCACCTGTTTGAAACCGGAGCCAATGATGTGCTGGTTGTCCAGGGTGAGCGGGAACGTTTGTTGCCGTGGATCATAGGTGATGTCATCAAGTCGGTTTCGTTGGATGAAAAGCGCATCGTGGTTGACTGGGATGCGGATTTCTAACGGCCATGCGGTTTGATGTTGTCACGCTGTTTCCGGAACTGGTTGAAACTGTCGTTAAATGCGGTGTGACTGGCCGGGCGGCGGAGCGGGGGCTTATCGCTTTGCGGCAATGGAATCCGCGCGATTATGCAGCCGATGTGCACAGGACGGTAGATGACCGCCCTTATGGCGGTGGCCCGGGCATGGTGATGAAAGGCGACTGTCTGTTACAGGCAATACGTGACGCCCGTCAGGAAAATCCGGGCAAGGTGGTTTACCTGAGTCCGCAAGGCACGCCGTTAAACCAGGCTCTCGTTAGCGAACTGGCAGGGGAGCGGGGTATCATCTTGCTGTGTGGCCGCTATGAAGGCATTGACGAGCGTGTCGTAAAGCTGGAAGTCGATATGGAATGTTCCATTGGAGACTACGTGCTCAGTGGTGGTGAATTGGCGGCAATGGTGCTGATTGATGCGCTGACCCGTTTGCTGCCAGGTGCTCTTGGGCATCATGAATCAGCGGTTCAGGATTCCTTTTTTGATGGATTGCTGGACTGCCCGCACTACACCCGGCCAGAGATTCTGGAAGGAATGGAAGTGCCTACAGTATTAAAAAGCGGCAATCACGCAGAGATTGCCCGCTGGCGCAAAAAACAGGCGCTGGGAAAAACATGGCGACGCAGGCCGGAATTGTTACAGGCACGGCAGTTGACGGACAGTGAGCGTGTGTTGCTGGACGAGTATATAAATGAGTTTGAAAGAAGTACGGAACTTCATTAGAGGATCATCATGAACACGATTATTCAACAACTTGAACAAGAGCAAATGACCAAGGCAATCCCTGATTTCAATCCGGGCGACACCGTTGTTGTTCAGGTACGTGTCAAGGAAGGCGACAAAGAGCGCCAACAGGCTTACGAGGGTATTGTGATTGCGAAGAAAAATCGTGGTCTGAATTCTTCTTTCACCGTGCGAAAAATGTCTTACGGCGAAGGTGTTGAGCGTGTGTTCCAGACTTTCAGCAACAGCATTGCGGGCATCGAAGTGAAGCGCCGTGGTGATGTTCGCCGCGCCAAGCTATATTACCTGCGTGGCCGTACCGGTAAATCTGCGCGTATCAAGGAAAAGGTCTAAGCCCTTTCTTTGGCTGTTTTGCCGAGCCGGCAGCACTGAAGCGGGTGCTGCCGGCTTTGTTGCGCCTACTGTTTTTGGCATCGCGGGGTGTTGCCAAGCCGTTTCATCGCCTGAGCCTGTACATCACAGTATTGTACGCTTATCATTAGCGCCAAAATAATTATTCAGAATAAGGGACGCCCTACGTGGCGTGGGGGCTGGTTTGGCCGACTTTTTCAATATCTTACCCAATAGTGCCATGTTGGTTTTGCTGTTGACCGGTGGCGTGGTACTTGCTATAGCCGGATGGTCATGGTTTGTGCGACGTCATTCCCGACGGCAATTGCAGCTTGCACAGCAGAATATGCTGGTTTCCGCCTTGGCCGATGTGCAGGAAGCGGCAATTCTGGTGGATGCCAATGGCATGGTAGGTTTCATCAATCCAGCAGCGGAAAAGATCCTGAAATATAAAATCCGCAGTGCACGCGGCAAGCACTTCAGCGACCTGTTTGCCCTGATTGAACCGGTGACCCACAACCCGGTTCCCTGGCTGGATAAAGCCAAACGCAACGACCGCCCGATGTTACGGCACGCCCTGTTGAACGCCAGTGGCCTGAACGAAGTGCAGATGACCTATACCGTGCAGCCCATTACCTATGAGGATGCCAGCCAACCCTGTTACATGTTGCTGTTGCGCGACCAAACGGAGTTGTATGCCTTGCAATTGCGTCTGGATCACGCGGAAATGCACGATGCCCATACCCGGTTGTTGAACCGCAAAGGTTTTGAGTTGCGTCTGAAAGTGGCGATTGACCAAGTGCACAAGCATGGGGTTAAACATTCTTTTTGCCTGATTTCCATGGATCAGTTCAAGCTGGTCAATGATTCCATGGGGCATACCGGTGGTGATGTGCTGATTGAGCGCATTGCGGACATGCTGAAAGATGAAATTGATGGCCGCCGCGATGTATTGGCGCGTTTAGGGGGGGATGAGTTCGGTATCCTGTTCCAGGAAATCGAGCCGTCGGTTGCCATCCGCGCGGCTGAACATGTGCGGCGGCGGTTGGAGCAGTACGATTTCCAGTGGAACAAAAAACGCCAGAAAGTCACTGCCAGTATTGCATTTGTACCTTTGTACAAAAACCTCAGGACACCCAACCGGATATTGTCGGATGCGGATGTGGCTTGCCGGATAGCAAAAAGCCGGGGCGGCAACCGTATCCATATCTACAAGCCAAATGATCAGGAAATCCTCAAGCAGCAGGGTACGATTGTATGGTTGGGCAGGTTGAAAAAAGCTTTTGAGGCCGGTAATTTCCGTCTGGTGGCGCAGCCTATCCATCCCCTGGAGCCAGCAGAATTTAAGAAGCCGTTTTGCCATTATGAAACGCTGGTGCGCCTTTATGACGAGAATAACCAGCCAGTCCCGCCGGATGAGTTTATCCCGGCGGCAGAGGCCTATTCCATGATGCCGCGCCTGGATCGCTGGGTAGTCAGTAAGCTGATCCAGACCCTGAAAGAAGTGACCCAGAAAGTGCCCCGCCCGGTGTTTGCGGTCAATCTTTCGGGGCAAAGCCTGGATGAACCGGCGTTCCTACAGTTTGTGCTGGATGAAATCCAGACCGCAGGCATCAGCCCAGGGATGCTGTGCTTTGAGATCACCGAGCGGGTGGCCATCCACAACCTTGAATTGGCGCAACACTTTATCGAAACCCTGAAAGGGCTGGGGTGCAGCTTTTCACTGGATGACTTCGGTACAGGTGTCAGCTCGTTTGGCTACCTGAAATCCCTGCCGGTGGATTACCTGAAAATCGACGGCAGTTTCATCAAGGACATCGCCAATGACGACGTGGCGAACGCGATGGTGCGCTCAGTCAATCAGGTAGGGCATCTGATGGGGGTGAAAGTGATTGCGGAATACGTCGAAAATGACCGGGTCATACAGATTCTGCGCGAGATTGGTGTAGACTTCGGCCAGGGTTACGGCATTTCCAAGCCTATCCCGATCGAAGAAGTTATCCGTAACCACGTTATTTAAGGATTCGGCCAAGCGGTGAAAATTCATATTCTGGGTATCTGCGGCACCTTCATGGGCGGTATTGCCCTGCTGGCGCGCGCCAACGGGCACGAGGTTACAGGTTCCGACGCCAATGTTTATCCGCCCATGAGCACCATGCTGGCCGAGCAGGGGGTAGGGATCATGCAGGGCTATCAGCCGCAGGATTTGCCGCAGGATGCTGACGCCATCGTGGTCGGCAATGTCATGCGCCGTGGCCTGGAGGTGGTGGAGCATGTGCTGGATTACGCCCTGCCATACATTTCAGGCCCGCAATGGCTGTATGAAAATATCCTGTGTGAGCGTTGGGTGCTGGCCGTTGCGGGTACGCATGGCAAAACCACTACCGCCAGCATGTTGGCCTGGATTCTGGAATACGCTGGGTTGCAGCCCGGTTTTCTGATTGGTGGCGTGCCGGAAAATTTCGGTGTTTCCGCGCGTCTCGGCGATGCGCCGTTTTTCGTGGTGGAAGCGGATGAGTACGACACGGCCTTTTTCGACAAGCGTTCCAAATTTGTGCATTACCACCCGCGTACTGTCGTCCTGAATAATCTGGAATATGATCACGCCGACATATTTCCGGATCTTCAAGCCATCAAGACCCAGTTTCACCATTTGATGCGTACCGTACCAGGCAATGGTTTGGCTGTAGTCAATGGGTGCGACGCCAATCTCAGGGAAACATTGGCCATGGGCTGTTGGACGCCAGTGGAAACGTTTGCCGACGGTGATTGGCGGGCGGAATACCTGCAAGCTGACGGCAGTGAGTTTCGCGTATTCTGCAAGGGCGAAGCGCACGGGATTGTGCGCTGGAGCCAGCTTGGGGAACACAACGTCAATAATGCGCTGGCGGCGATTGCAGCCGCGCGTCACGCGGGTGTTCCTACCGCCCATGCAATTGCTGCGCTGGCAGAATTCCGGGGTGTGAAGCGCCGTATGCAGGTGCGTGGCGAAGTGCGCGGCGTAACAGTATACGATGACTTTGCCCATCACCCGACAGCTATTGTCACCACCCTGGCTGGGTTGCGGGCGAAAGTTGGCAACACGCGCATCATTGCGCTGCTGGAACCACGCTCCAACACCATGCGGTTGGGGACGCACAAGGCGGCGCTGGCGGCATCTTTGCAGGCGGCGGACAGCGTTTTCCTCTACCAACCGCCGGGGTTGGACTGGAATCTGGCCGATGTGGTGGCGGATATTGGCAGCAAAGGCCAATTGGCGCAGGATATTGACCGGCTTGTTGACAGTGTGGCGCGGCAAGCGCAGGCTGGAGACCATGTTTTGATTATGAGTAATGGCGGTTTTGGCGGCATCCATGACAAGCTGTTGGGCAAATTGGCGGGTTAAGGATCTGTTTGTTTGAAAACCATTACCCTGATCATGACTGGCGCATCGGGCGCACAATATGGCTTGCGGCTTCTGGAATGCCTGTTGAAAGCAGGCTGCCAGGTGTATTTGCTGCTATCGCGTCCGGCGCAGGTGGTTATCAATATGGAAACGGAACACCGCCTGCCGGGACGTGCCAGTGAAATCCAGCATTATTTCAGCCAGTTGCATGGGGCGCAGCCCGGGCAGTTGCAGGTGTTCGAACGTGAGCAATGGACAGCGCCGATTGCCAGCGGCAGCGCGGTGGCCGAAGCAACCGTGGTTTGCCCTTGCACCACCGGCACGCTTTCCGCCATTGCCTGTGGCAGCAGCCGCAATCTGATTGAGCGGGCAGTGGATGTTGCCCTGAAAGAACGTAAGAAACTGATTTTAGTGGTGCGTGAAACCCCGTTTTCCGAGATTCATCTGGAAAACATGCTGAAACTGGCACGGATGGGGGTTATCATCATGCCCGCCAATCCGGGGTTTTACCAACGCCCGGCATCCGTGCAGGAACTGGTTGATTTCATGGTGGCGCGGGTACTGGACCATCTGGATATTCCGCAGACCTTGTTACCCCGCTGGGGTCAGGAACAGGCGGAACCACAGGATTTTTGATTCGAGACTATTTAGGAGTATGCCATGGCTGCCGAAGAAATGACCGCGCAGACGTTTGAAGAAACCATTACCGGCAATGATATCGTCATCATTGACTTCTGGGCTCCCTGGTGTGGCCCATGTCGTTCATTTGCACCCATTTTTGAGAAAGTATCCGAAAACCACCCTGACATCGTGTTCGCCAAGGTGAATACCGAGGAAGAGCAGGAGTTGGCGGGACATTTCCAGATCCGTTCCATTCCGACACTGATGATTTTCCGTGAGCAGGTCATCCTGTTTGCTGAAGCCGGCATGTTGAGCGAGCCGCAACTGGAACAGGTTATCAGTAAGGTGCGGGAGCTGGACATGGCCAAGGTTCACGCTGATATTGCTGCCCAGCAGCAACAGTAATTCCCTCTATTGGCCAGTGCAGGGGTGTAAGGTTGCGCCCCTGTCTGGCTTGCTAAATTCCCCACAAGGCGAAGAAGCTGACAAAGCCGATAGCCAAAATGCCGTAAAATTCGGCAACCCTGCCCCGGCCAATCGGAACCAGGGAAGACCGTGTTCCGGTAGGTGAATCCACAAACCTGACATTATCCAGGTCGTCCAGCAACAAATGCAGCACATAGCTGGCACTGGAAGCCAGGAATGCCGGCAGCGCCGCTGCATCCCCTGCTGTCAGGTAAGCAACCCACGCCACCCCCAAAGACAGGCAAACGGCCGCCAATACCGAGTGGGTATGCCCACCGCGCTTCATGATCTGATGCAACAGTTCCCAGAAACGGGACACCATGAACACTGCCACGGGGATTGCCAGCAGCAAATCAGTTGGCCGGTAAATGAACTGGATGACCGGCACAATGAAGGCAGCCAGGCCGCTGAACCAGCGCACAACCCTGAAACCGCTGGAATGGGTGTTATCAATGTCTGGCAGCAGGCCGCCGATATAACCACTGAGTGTGATAACAGCCAGAACTTCCCACCCCAACTGTGGTGCAAATGTGCTTGAAATGGTTGCGGCTCCGATGCCTGCTGCCAGCGCTGCCAGATGATACGAACTGTACTCTGCCATGATGATGCCCCTGTTAGCTGAAATTTGTTTTTACAATGCGTGCCCCACTAGGCTTTACCAGCTTCTGGATAAAGCTATAAACTCTTAGTAAAGATCAGGCCGAATAAGTTCCGGCCTCTTCTCTACCCCGTTGTTGTGTGTCTGAACCCTTGGGGAAAGGGGCAGCTTCCTCTCCTAGCGATTAGTTATGTATGCGGTGGTATTGCGCAAAAAAAAGGAGGGAGACAAGCTCCCTCGTTCGGGCTTTTGCGTCGAATTGGATGAATTATTTTTATTAATGACGTGGTGAAGTTTATGACAACAAAGCTGAATGGGGGATAAATGATCAGCAATAAAACAGGCTGCCAGGGTTTTTTATTTGCTGCTACAATCGTTGCCTATGTCAGGAAATAGCTTTGGAAAACTGTTTACCGTGACCTCCTTCGGCGAGAGTCACGGCCCCGCAATCGGTTGCATCGTGGATGGCTGCCCGCCCGGACTCGCCCTCACGGAAGCCGATATTCAAATCGACCTTGACCGGCGCAAACCAGGGCAAAGCCGTCACACGACCCAACGGCGCGAGCCTGACGAGGTGCAAATCCTCTCCGGCGTGTTTGAAGGCAGGACAACCGGAACGCCGATTGCCTTGCTGATCCAGAATACTGACCAGCGCTCCAAGGATTACAGCGACATCATGGATCGCTTCCGCCCCGGCCACGCGGATTACACGTATTACAAGAAATACGGTTTCCGCGATTACCGGGGTGGCGGGCGTTCTTCAGCGCGGGAAACCGCCATGCGGGTAGCGGCGGGTTCCATTGCCAAAAAGTGGTTGCTGGAACGTTACGGCGTCGTGATCCGCGGGTATCTCTCGCAGCTTGGCCCGATTGAAGCGGAAGCGCTGGATTGGGATGAAATCGCCAACAACCCGTTTTTCTGCCCCGACGCGAGCAAGGTGCAGGCGATGGAAACCTACATGGATGACTTGCGCAAGGAAGGCAACTCCGTCGGCGCAAAGATCACCACGGTCGCCTCCAATGTGCCACCGGGCTGGGGTGAGCCTATTTTCGATCGGCTGGATGCGGACATTGCCCATGCGATGATGTCGGTCAATGCGGCCAAAGGCGTGGAAATCGGTGCGGGTTTCGCCTGTGTGGCGCAAAAAGGTACGGAGCACCGCGATGAAATCACTATGGAGGGCTTCCTCGGCAACCAGGCGGGCGGTATCTTGGGCGGCATTTCGTCGGGGCAGGAAATCATCGTGCATACCGCTTTCAAGCCGACCTCCAGTATGCGCATTCCAGGCCGCACGGTGAATCTGGATGGCGAGCCGGTGGAAGTCATTACCAAAGGTCGCCATGACCCCTGCGTGGGCATCCGCGCCACGCCGATTTGCGAGGCGATGCTGGCTATCACGCTGATGGATCACGCCCTGCGTCATCGCGCGCAAAATGCGGATGTAGTGACTGAATTGCCGGATATTCCTGCTTCGCCTTGAATGTTCCAGTCTCCAGCTTAGACCCTCAGACAAAGCCGCCTTACGGGCGGCTTTCGGTTTTCTATTTCGCTTACTTCGCCGCGTTGGGTGTGTTCGTGCCTTACTGGACGGTATACCTGAAAAAAGCCGCCGGTTTTTCGCCCGCTCAAATCGGTGAGTTGATGGCGGTTTTCATGGCCACCAAGGTAGTTGCACCATTCCTCTGGGGCTGGTTGGCAGACCATTCCGGAAAGCGTTTGCGCATTATCCGTCTGGCCAGTCTGCTGGCGGTAGCTTGTTTTGCCGGGGCGTACTGGCGGCAGGATTACGGGTGGATGGCTTTGGTGATGGCCGGTTTCGGCTTTTTCTGGAATGCGTCGTTACCGCAGTTTGAGGCGTTGACCCTCAATCATCTGGGGGCGCAGGTCGGGCGTTACAGCTCGATACGGTTGTGGGGTTCCGTTGGTTTTATTGTGATGGTGGCAGGTTTGCCGACGCTATTGGCAAGCCACGGGATCGGGCTGGTAGTGGATGCCATGCTGCTGCTATTCCTGGGCATCTGGTTGTCAACCTGGCTGGTGCGGGACAAGCCACACGCTACCCATGCCGTCAGGAGCAGCCGTTTGCGTGAAGTGTTGCGGCAACCGGCGGTGTGGATATTGTTGCTGGCGTGTGCGCTCCAGCAGGCCAGCCATGGTGTTTACTACACCTTTTTCAGCATCTATCTGGAAGATCACGGCTATTCGCGCAGCTTCACCGGCTGGATGTGGGCGTTAGGGGTGATTGCCGAAGTGGTGCTGTTCCTGTTCATGCACCGTTTGATCCATCGCTTCGGCGCGGCGCGGCTGTTTATGTTGGCTATGTTCTTGACCGGTTTGCGCTGGGTGGTGCTGGGAACCTGGGTTGATGACATGCCGGTGCTGATGATTTCGCAAGGGCTTCATGCGGCCACTTACGGGTTGTTCCATGCTTCTGCTATCCACCTGATTCACCACCAGTTTCCGGGAAAATTGCAGGGCAGGGGGCAAGCGCTCTATTCCGGCCTCAGTTATGGTGCGGGTGGGGCAATGGGGAGTTTGTTGAGCGGCTATGCGTGGGAATACCTTGGCTCTGCCCAAACCTTTTATGCGGCTACCCTGGTGGTCGGGGTCGGCTGGCTGTTGGCTATGGTCTACGTGCGCGAGGAGGAAGCCGATGCCGTCAGCTCATGAGCCGTTGCAGGAAGCGGTCATCCGTTGTCAACTTGATGCGGGGGTAATGTCTGCACTAGGGGGTATCCATGTCTTCCCACAACTGGATTCCACCAACCGCTGGGCTTTGCAGCAGGGGCAGTGTGGCGATGTGTGCCTGGCCGAGCAACAGACTGCCGGGCGGGGTCGCCGTGGCCGTCAGTGGCAATCGCCGCCGGGCGTCAACCTGTATGTTTCGCTGCGCTGGTGCTTTGGGCAAGTCCCAGAACATTTGCCGTTGCTGAGTCTGGTGACTGGCTTGGCGGTGGCGGAGGCGCTCGAAGATTGCGCGATCCAGGGGCATGGCCTGAAATGGCCGAACGATGTGTACTATGATGGGAAGAAGCTGGGTGGAATCTTGTTGGAGGCGGTGGGCGCACTTGAGCAAATCGTCATCGGCATCGGCCTGAATGTGAACATGCCAGCACAGGCGGGCAGGGGCATAGAACAGCCCTGGGTCAGCCTGCAAATGGCCAGCGGCAAACTTGTAGACCGCAATCATTTGGCGGCTGCCGTGCTGAACCGCCTGTTGCCGCGCTTGCAGGGTTTCCCTGGTCTGGATATGGTGCAATTTCAGCGTGATTGGCAAGCTTGGGACGTACTTGACCAACGTGAAGTGCGTGTGCTGAGTGGCTCTGACCTGTTGGAAGGGCTTGCATCAGGCGTTGATCATCGCGGACAATTGCGCATTAAATTAAAAGATGGGTTAATAAAAAACTTGTCATCAGCGGATGTATCGGTACGTATTTAATGGTTTTGCTGGTAGATGCAGGCAATTCACGCCTAAAGTGGTCGGAACTGGATGCGGCTGGCAATTTGTCTGCCCAGCAGGCTTGCGCCTATGGTGAACGCCCGGCTCTGGCTGCCTTCCTTGATCTATTGGATGCCTATCCCGCGCTGGAGCACATTACTCTGGTGCATGTGCTGACCCATCTGTTCGCCGAAAGCGTGCAGGAAGCTTGCGCGCAACGCAGCGTCAGCCTGCACGTTGTGCACGCCGTCCCCAAAGCCTATGGTGTCAGCAGTGGCTACCAGAACCCTGCCACCCTGGGGGCAGACCGTTTCGTCGGGCTGGTTGCGGGGCATCGGCTGGCGGCAGGGCGGCCCTGTATCGTGATCGACTGCGGCACTGCCATTACGGTGGACGCGCTGGAACATGACGGGCGGCATTTGGGTGGGCTGATCTTGCCTGGGCTGCAACTGGCGGCAGATGCCCTGATCGCCCGCGCACAAGGCCGCCTGAGCCTGTCGTTTGAACACCCAGGTATCTTCGCCGACAACACAGGGAAGGCGATTGGTGGCGGCTGCCTGTTCGGCCTAATCGGAGCCATTGAGGGTATTTGCACACGGATGCAGCACGCGATGTCCGCAGTGCCGGTGCGTATCCTGACGGGGGGGGATTCCACCCACCTGCGCCCGTGGCTGCATGATGAATTCGTGGTGCAGCCGGATTTGCTGATGCATGGCTTGCGCTACATTACGGGGCAGGAAACATGCACCAGTTGCTGATTGGATTGTTGTTCCTGAACCTGTCGTTGCTGACCTGGAATGTCTGGCTGGCTCCCGCTAATGGTGGTTTTACGCCAGTTTTGGTGGAACCTAACATTCCACCACTGGAATTACGCCAAGATGTCGATCACGTGGTCTACAGCAGCACGACGGCAGGCACGGAAAGCAGTTGTTATACCATCGGCCCCTACAACAGCGAGCGGGCGGCGCAACTGGTGGCCGGTAGGGTACGCAACTTTGGCCTTGCGGTGCAGATCCGTAAGATGCAGAGCATGGAAACGCTCAATTTCTTCGTTTACATCCCGCCATTACCTGATTTCGCGCAGGCTGAGAAAACTGCGCAGGACATCGTGAAAAACGACGTACAGGATGTCTACATCATCAACGAAGGGCCGTATCAGAATGCTATCTCCCTGGGCTTTTTCAGCAACTTGAACAAGGCCAAACGGCACGCGGAATACATCCGCTATCTGGGCTATGACGCGCATTACACCGAACAGCAGGAACCGCGCGAAGTGTTTTGGGTGGACTACGATGAGCCGTTTGGCAGCAATGCGCCGGTTCTGGCGTGGAGTACGGCGGCGGATGCGACTTCCGAGGTGCAGCGGATTCCGCGGGCTTGCCAGTAAATCAATTGCCACATTCAGCGGCGATCATTTCCGTTTTGTAAGTCTGGTAAAGCGGGCTGCTGGCTGTATAGGGCCAGGTCGGCCAGTCGGTTCCGCCTGCGTGCACCATGCTGCCGCTCAGGTTGGATTGGGAGGGCAGGTTGTCAAACTTCAGCCAGACGCGGAAATGACCTGCACGGTGGGTGGCCTCCGCTGTTTTGATGACGGCAATCAGCGCCAGTTTGGCGAGGTCTTTGGTTTTTTGCCGCCCCTCCACCGTATTGCCATTGAGGGCGTTGAACGGCCCCATATCCATCGTGAAGGAATAGTCGTAGACGCCGCTGTTGGTGTAGCGGTCGAAATTGTAGGTGTGCGGGATGGTGGTGCTGCCATTCACCAGCAGGTTGATATTGATGTAGGGGCTGGTTCCGCCCAGGTTCTGTTGGAGGGTGCGGGTTTCCGAGAATACGCCTTCCAGCATACTGGCCAGCGGGATGCCGTATTCGGCCTGCATGATCTGCCGGTCAAGGCAGGTGGCTTCGTTCTGGAGGCGCTGGTAGGGGATGTAGAATTCGCCGTATTCGGATACGGTGGCGTGGGTGTTGAGGCTGGCGCTGGCGAGGAGGGCTGCCAGCAGGTATTTGGGGGTGCGGGTCATGGTGTGCCTCCTTATCCAAGGATTTTGCCCTTTTTTAAAGGGTAGCAGATTTTGTCTTTTTTCTTCCATGACTCAAGTCGTTGATCTGGCGGGCAGGCCAAATTTGCTGAAGGTTATGATTATAAGACGGCGCGGGAACTGCGGCGGGGTGCTGGTTGATTGTTGTATATTATCCAGCTTGTGCGGGAACAATTTCGTGTTTACAAGTTATCATGAAGCGGGAGTTCACAAGATGTTGCTGGAACATAATGACAGTGCGGTCATCAAGCACATGGAAATGTATCAGGGAATCATTACACGCATGGCTGGCAACAGCGCTGCCTGCAAGCAGTGGGGGCTGCCTCTGGTTACGGCGTTTTTGGCCTATGTGGTCAAGGAGCAGACTGCCCCGTTGGTCTGGTTGGCGGTATTTGCGGTTTTCATTTTTTATGCCCTGGATGCTTACTACCTGATGCTGGAAAACCGTTTCAGGGAGGCATTCAATGCGAGTGCGAAGAAGATTGCGGATGGCGAGTTTGCCCGTAGTGACCTGTTTGTTTTGAAACCACAAGGCTCAGTAGCAAGATTTTTATTGAAGGCGTTCACTTCACCTGCGACATGGCCGGTCTATATGGGGATGTTGTTGTTGCTGGTGGTGGCTTACAAATTGGCGGGTGGGGAAATTTGAGGTGTCTGCTGCGGTGTTCGGGGCGACGGCGTATATTTCCTACGCACGGGCAGATGAACGACGGGTGCAGGTTGTTAGCCAGCTACATCAGGCATTTGCTAATGAATGGGTTCATCTGAAGGTTGATGCAAACGAAGTGCAGCCGCGTGAGTCTTTTGAGGATTTCATCAATGAAATTGGCAAGGCTGACTGTGTTGTTGTCGTATTCAGCGAGAGCTACCTGCGCTCATTCTATTGCATGTTGGAATTGACCCGAATCCTGCGGCACGGCAACGCAGTCCAGCGGGTTTATCCGGTATTTGCAGAAGACGGTTTCCGCCTGGATGGAGTGCGTCAACACTGGAAAAACTACTGGCAGGACAAGTTTGATCATTGGCATAACCAGTCCAATGATGAGCCTGATGAAGTAGTTGATGCTTTCGGTTCTGTTGATGAGTGCAATGAAATTCTGGCTAACCTCGATAGTGTTTTTGAGCATTTTGCCAGATGTTTGGCAGGACAGGTTCCTGCGTGTAATGCCGAGGTTATTGGCTGGGTTAAGCAGATATATTTCAGGCGTATAGAAGAAAACCCGGTTTTCCAGAGAAGCATCCGGTTTTTACGGAGTTGTCACGATAAAGTCCGCATGACCCTGAACGTTGTGCTTGATGAGCATCTGGATGAAACACAGGGGCAGAGTGGCGAATTGTCCGGGAAACCTGAAAAAATTGTTCCGTTTTTGGTGCAACTGCCTATTCCTGAATTATTGAATATCTTCAACCAGGCACAGGAATTCATTGCAGGGCAGGATGCTGGTTCTTCAGCAAAGCGGTATCTTCAAGAACTCTCTCAGCTATTGCAATATCTGGTGCCACTGTTATTCCAGCCAGAAGCAGTGAAAAATCTGCAACACCGTCGTACAAAGGGTGGAAGTGGCATTGTTGTGATCCCTTGTGCCTCCGAGGTGTCGGCAGAGATTCTCATGGCTGGTGTTGACAGACGTGCGACAGACTTTGGTTGTAACCAGCTTGACTCAGGGCAGATGATGCTTTGTCCTGGGAAATATTGCCTGCCACTCCCGCCGGAGTCGGGTATCGCAGGCGTGTCGGAAACGCTGAAGGATGTCGATACGGATTTGGCTCAACGAATGGGGCTGGATGCCGTCGATGAAGATTTGTTTGAACGGTTCGTCAAACAGGATGGTGTGGAACCAAAGGAACGCTACTTGCTGGTTAAGGACGAGCTTGAGTTTCTACGAGATGATGGTCAACCCGGTTATTACTGGATACTGAATTCTGATGGCGGCGGCGGTTCTCAACGTTGGTCTGCATTAGCTGATGAACTCTCCAAACGTTACCCTGAAATATTGTTACTGAGTCTGGATAGCAAGCAATTACGGGAGGAAAGGAGATTTTTCCGTATGCTGCATAAAGTTGTTCCGCGCCACTTAAGCATTGAAGGCTAGGTTATGAGTAAACAAAGATTTATTTTACAGGACTGCTCGGCCATTGAAATCACCAATGATGTTGGTGATTGTTCGCAGCACTTATTGGGTGCGGAAGAGCGTGACGCCATCAATGCTGCGTTGGCAATCAATCGCCCATTACTGATTTGGGGGGAGCCAGGGATTGGGAAAAGTCAGTTAGCCAGAGCAGCGGCCAAAGAACTGAAGCGGGTGTTTATTCCATTTGTAGCCGATACCCATACTGAATCACGAGATTTGCTGTGGTCACTGGATGCAGTGGCGCGATTGGCTGAGGCGCAGATTCAAAATCCGCAAAATCCTGACAGGGATGCGGTAGCTCTGGAGAAGTTTATTGTTCCGGGCGTATTGTGGTGGGCACTGAACTGGAAAAGCGCGGAAGCATTCATTGCTCGGGAAAACGAAGGGGAATACCGGCATCAACCGCCAAGTTATAACGAAGGGCTTTGTAGCCCGGATAACGGTGTTGTTGTGCTCATTGACGAAATCGACAAGGCAGATAGCAGCGTGCCGAATGGTTTGCTCGAAGCATTGGGCGCAAACCGGTTTCATCCGCAAGGTCTGGATCAGCCAGTGGAAAGTGCCGGGGTGCGCCCTTTGGTAATCATTACGACAAATCGGGAACGTAGTCTGCCGGATGCTTTTGTCAGGCGCTGTCTTTCTTTGCATTTGGCCTTTCCTGAGGGAGAGTCAGCACAGTTTGATTTCCTGCTTGACCGGGCAAAACTTAACTTCCCTGATCTGGATATTGAAACCATTCTTGAGCCTGCCGCAGAAATGCTGGTGGATGATCGGGCTTATGCTGAGGCAAATAATTTGCGGCCTTTACCGGGTCAGGCAGAATATTTTGATTTGCTGCGGGGTGTGCGTGAGTTGAAGCAGCATAACCCTGATGTCGTTATTGCTGATTTGTTAGCAAAATTACAGCGATTCACTTATCAGAAGCACCCTAACTACCCGAGAGAGCCTTATAGCGAATGAGCAAGGGGCAGGCACATATCGGACAAGTAAGCCGCGCTGATCTCTTAAAAGCGCTGGCGACAGGCGAAGCAGGGTCAGTGCAGCGTATTGCCGACCAGCTTGGCCTGAATTATGTGCCGGAGGATGTTACTGCTAAAGATGTTGAAAATGCCGATCCTGCTCCATCGACGGATTCGCCTCAGGTTTTTGTTAGTTATGCGTCTGAGGGTATGCGGCCTACTGCCGGATTCTGGTTGCTGGAAAGCAGGGAGTCTCATGCTCCAGCTGAAGAAAACCCGACTCCGCAGCCAGTATCTGCCCCTATAGAGTGGGAGGGTCGGCCTACACAAGCCCCCCGTTATCATTTGTTGGTGGAGCCTCGCGCGTTTATTCCCCGCTTGCTGCCTTATCTGCAAAATCAGGTTACCGGGTTAAAACCGGATATTGCCAAACTGGTTGCTTGTGTAAGTCAGGCGAAAGCCCTGAATCATGTGCCTCGCTTACCGCTACGGACATTGAATACGGTAGTGCAGGTGATTGATGACCGGCATTCGCATTTGATCCCCTATTGGAAAGATCATTCGGTGCTCCGACGTTTGGTGGGGGCGCTACATAACGCTGAGATTCAACAAGCAGTGTTAATGGACGGGCAGTCTGAACCGCGCGTGTTGGGAAATAACGGCTGGCAGAAATGGCAGCCGCCAGAAAACGGTGGTGTTGTTATCATCTTCAGTGATTTGGGGGCGTTGTCTCAGAGTCCTGAATCCCAGGTGCCAATTTGGCTGACATTGGGGCAGAGACTAAATCGCTCAGGATGTAAAGCGGTTGTTTTCACGCCTTGTAACCCTGCATTGTGTGATGTTCGCCTTAAAACATTATTCTCGCTAGAAGCATTGACCGGTTCAGCTGTTAGCCCGGTTAGAACGGTGAATGCGGCATTACATTCGCAGGCTGGATTGTTGCTGGATGCATTATCCCCTGTTATTCGTCTCGAACCGGGATTGTTACGGCAAATGCGTTTGGCAATGGCGCAACATGGCAAACGTTGGCAGATAGGAGAGGACGTGGAGTCACTGGTTTGGCAACATGGGGATATTCAGGATGCCCATAGTGTTGCTGCAACCTGGAACCGCGATGCCCGCAAGCTACGTCTCCAACGGTTTATGCTACTTTCCCGGCAAGAACGCCTGACAGCATTGGATGTCATTCGGCAGTGGCGGCAACCTCTGCCCAAGCAAATCTGGTTTGAGGAAATTACCAGCCTCGACCTGGAATCACGCGATTTACTGGAAGCTGATGTGCAGGCAGCGGACGCCTATTTCCAGCAGTTGAGTGAGCAGGTGCAAAGCGAAGTGTTCCTGATGCAGGAGGCAGAAACACGGGACTGGCTGCAACGTGTGTCGTGGCGGATGCCGGAAACAGCCTTGGAGAATGCGACGGTAGGTAAGGCATTGCAACGCATCAAGTTCATGGTTGCGCCAGAAGCGTCAGGGATTGACCCACGCAATCTTTCAGCCAGTGATGCCCCTGAAAAAAGGGTGATGCTCTATCAGCAGGGTGAGAGCATCAGTCTGGACTGGCCAGTGCCCTCTTTCCAGAATGTGGCTGTTGGCAGCCCATTAGGAATGATACGGTTACGTCATGAACTGGTGCGGATTGAGGTTGATGGTAAAGCTGTAGGTGAGTTACCGCTTTGGTCAATGAGTTTGGGGTTGCCGGGAGATGCCAGCGGGTTCAAGGCAATCAGTGATCTGGAAACCCTGTATTTCAAACAGGCGCAAAAGCCCGGTTGGGCCGACAGCATAGGCCGTGATACTGAAGGCTTGTATATCGAGCACTCCTGCCTCGGAAAATCCTACCGCTCTTACTGGCAAAATCCTGAAGCAGATGGCGCGAGTGGCTACTGGCAAGGTGTCCCACCCGGCGACATCGGCATGGACGATTACGGCCTCTACGCTGACCTCCCCATCTCCAACATCCCCCAACGTTTCCGCTGGATCGAACCCGGCACGTTCCTGATGGGTTCCCCCGAATCTGAACCGGAACGCTGGGCTGAACGTGAAACTCAACATCAAGTGACCCTAACCCAAGGTTTCTGGCTGGCTGACACCACCGTTACCCAAGCCCAATGGCAAGCGGTGATGGGTAACAATCCCAGTAACTTTAAAGACGCCCCCAACAACCCGGTCGAGCAGATAAGCTGGAACGACGCCCAAGCCTTCATTAAAAAACTGAACCAGCAAACCCCCGGCCTACAGGCAAAACTCCCCACCGAAGCCGAATGGGAATACGCTTGCCGCGCCGGAACCATCACCCCGTTTTCCTTCGGCGACAATATCACCCCTGAACAGGTTAATTACGCAGGCAATTACCCCCACGCAGGCGGTAAAAAAGGTCTATATAGAAAGCAAACCGTCCTGGTCAAATCACTCCCATCCAACCCGTGGGGTCTATACGAAATGCACGGTAACGTGTGGGAATGGTGTCAGGATGTCTGGCAGGAAAAATTACCGGCGGAGCCGGTAACAGACCCGAAGGGTGTCGCCGGAGGCGACAAGGAGGCAGGCGTCGGGCGCGTGCTGCGCGGCGGCTCGTGGGACTCCGTAGGCTGGTACTGCCGATCTGCCTCCCGCAGCTGGTCCTCGCCCGGCTTCCGTCACAACGCCCTTGGCTGTCGGCTTGCCCTAGGTCATTCCGAGTTCAGGCCGGGCGGCGGAGCCGCAGGGAGCGGAGCGACCGTCAACAAGCAGGGAAGAGCGGACGGGGCAGGCACGGGCAGCCGCGTCGCGGAGCAGCGGCAGACCGTGACAGCACCGGGAGCGGGCAAATCAAGGAAGAAACCTAAAAAACGGAAATGAAGCACAAGTTTTTCAAAATCCCGGTAGTCAACCCGGAAAATGCCGAATCCGACCTCAACGCCTTCTGCAACCAGCACAGCGTTTCTAACCTAGACAAACATTTCGTCACCGAAGGCGCGAACAGTTTTTGGGCGGTGTGCGTCACATGGTTTGATTTGTAGGTTGGTAGGAAAACTTGCGTCACCATCCACCCTTGTCGCTATAATCAATCCGATGGCTTTAACAACAGGAGTCCCGCTCATGCAAATCACGCTGGATGTACCCGAACAATTCTGCATGGATGTTTCCCCCGAAGAGCTGGGGCGTCAAATCAAGCTTTACGCAGCCCTGACCATGTACCAGTCCGGTAGCTTGTCAGCGGGAGCCGCTTGTGAATTTGCGGGAGTTGACCGCTTTACGTTCATTGCCGAGTGCAGAAAGCACAACATACCCATGATCAATTACGAGCCGGGGGAACTGGCGGCTGAGGTCGCGGCTTTCAGAAAGGCGTCCTGATGCTGGTTATCGCGGACTCTTCGGCGTTGGTTGCACTGGCCGTGTGTGATGGTCTGCATTGGCTGGATGCTCGTTTTGACGAAATCCGGGTTCCGGTGGCAGTTTTCACCGAATGTACAGTTGTCGGGAAACCAAAGGCTGAAGTGTTACGCCGCTACTTGCAGGATAAAATAGTGCCTGTCGACTTTTGTGAAACCCTCATCACACCTTCCGGGCTGGGTGATGGCGAGCTGGAAGCGATGTCGCTTTACCAACATTTACACGCTGACTACCTGTTGATTGACGACCGCCGCGCCCGTAAGGTTGCCATTTTCAACAAACTCAACACCATTGATAGTATCGGCATGTTGATCTGGGCAAAAGATGAGGGGCATATCCCTGCAATCCACCCCGGTCTCGAAGCCATCCGGCAAGCCGGAATTTTCCTCTCGGATGCGGTATGGCAGGAAGCCTTGTTGCTGGTTGGAGAGTAGTCCGACAGCAATTCCCGGTCAAGAATCATATAATCCATTGATTTTAAAAGAAGATTGCATTCATTTTGCACAATTGCAAACAACTGAATTTCTTTGAAAATCATGATATTAAGCCATGACCGGTAATTGCTGGTAGTCCGAAATGGTCTATTCCTTGAAGGAGTGTACATGATCCAATGGTGGGAAGAGGGCGTATGCAATACGCCTCTACGGAGATTGTCCCTTGTAGGGGCGTATTGCATACGCCCTCTCTACGTGTAATCCATGTTCATGACCTACCGTAACTACCTCTCCCCACCTGTTTTCCCCTACCCTTGGGCGTCCGACTGGGGCGAAGACCGTCACGGCCTGTGGCAAGCCTTCACCTACCGGGACGTGCGCCACGCCTTCCGCTGGATACCACCCGGCGAATTTGACATGGGTTCCCCCGAAATCGAAGAAGGCCGCTATGACTATGAAGATTTGCACCATGTCACTATCCCCAACGGCTTCTGGCTTGCCGAAACCACTGTAACCCAAGCCCTGTGGCAAACCGTCATGGATGACAATCCCAGCAATTTCAAAGATAAAAACCGCCCGGTTGAACGGGTAAGCTGGGATGACGCCCAAACATTCATCGCCAAACTCAACCAGATTCACCCCGACCTCACGGTACGCCTGCCGTGGGAAGCCGAATGGGAATACGCCTGCCGTGCCGGAACCAAAACCCCATTTAACTTCGGTGGCAAGGATGATTTGAATCTGGAAAAAGTGAATTATTCGGGAGTTTTTGACGAACCTGGCTGGGCTGAAACTGCTAAAAAAGAAACCACCGATGTAAAAACTTACCCCTGTAATGGATGGGGTCTGTACGAAATGCACGGCAACGTCTGGGAATGGTGCGAAGACGAATGGAGAAGTCATCTCGGAACGGAAGACATGCTCTTTAGCCCCTCTCCCTCAGGGAGAGGGGTTGGGGTGAGGGAAACCGCCGCAGGCGGTCAAGAGCAAGGGGCGGGCGTCCTGCGTGTCGTGCGCGGTGGCTCGTGGAACTACTACGGCAGGAGCGTCCGTTCTGCCATCCGCAACGGGAACGTGCCTGACTTCCGCAACCTCAACATTGGCTTCCGTCTTGCCCTAGGTCATCCCGAGCTACCAGCAGGCCAGCCGGGCGGCGGAGCCGCAGGGCGCGGAGCGCCCATCAGGAAGTAGCGGACGGCGAGGACACGGGCAGCCGCGTCGCGGAGCAGCGGCAGACCGTGGCAGCGCCGGGAGCAGCCCCAACCAACGGATACCTATCACCATGACCGACACCTGGAACCCAAACTTCGACCACCTGCACCCCTGCTTCCAGCAACTGCGCAACATCCGCTGCTGGTCGGGGCAGGGCGATTGGCCTCCCTGCGAAACCCTGGCCAGCGTGTTGCCACCAGATTTGCGCGCCCAATCCGGCCATCCCATCCGTTTCCTGCCGCAAGACCACACCCTGCCGTTCGCGGAACTCTACTACGAAGAGCGGATTTTCCAGTACGGTATTGTTTCCACCCGCCCCAACTGGCATGACTTTTTCAACGCGCTGATGTGGGCGCTGTACCCGCAAACCAAGGCGATGATTAACGCGCTGCACACTGCCGACATCCAGCGTCACGGCCAGCCACGCACCCCGCAGCGTGATGCACTGACGGTGCTGGATGAAAGTGGCGTCATCATCGCCGCTAGCCGCCGTAACCTGTTGCAGCAGGTGCTGGACTTTGTCTGGCCAGATCTGTTCTGGCAGGAACGCAGCGCTTGGGGGCAGGAAATCGGCTGTTTCATGATCGGCCATGCCACGCTGGAAAAAATGCTGACGCCCTATGTCGGCATGACCGCCCATGCCCTGCTGGTGGAGGTGGATGCAGCGTTTTTCAGCCTGCCATTGGCGCAGCAACAGGTACATCTGGACGGGCTGCTGGCCACCAGCCTGCGGCAGGATGGATTGCCGTCGCCCGCATCCCTGAACCCGTTCCCGCTGTTGGGCGTACCCGGCTGGTGGGATAATGGTTCGGCGGCGTTTTACCAGGACACCGGCTATTTCCGCCCGAAAAACCGCGAACGCGCCGTGCGGATTATTACCCAGGTTTGATTTTCTAGCCGTTGCCAAACGCCTTGGCAAACATCTCCAGCATGGCCTTGCGAGTCTTGTAGCGGTGACGGAAATCCGCGACCAGGTTGGCTGTCATGTTCTTGCCATTGGGTATGGCGGCAAGGGTTTTCAGCTCACGGATGACCTGCTCGTAGGCATGTCGCCCGGTGTTGCCCTCCAGGTAGTCGCAAATCTGGCTGGCATAGGCAACCGTAATTTCCTGTGGAAAAGCGGTCGACAGCAAGGGGGCGTATTTCTTGAACAGGGCATGGCTTTGCACAGGTATATCGGGGGTTTTGGTGATCAGTTCATACAAGGCTGGCAGGTCATTGTCTTCCTCCAGCAGGCAAGCGCGGGTGGAATCGTACCCGCGTGGTTCGGGGATCATGGCGTAGAGGCGTTGCCGGATATCCAGCCATTCGTCTGCGGGGTAAGTTGCTTTGAGTTGACGGTAGTGCTCAAGCTGGAAATGCTTGTTCTGGAATAGCCACTCCAGTTCGTGACGGATGGCGGGTTTGTCATCAAGCTGATAGGCCATTTCCAGTAAACGGGCGTGCCAGCGCTGGACAATCCCGGGCTGCTTTTGCTGCTCGGCCAGACGGATGCCTTCCTGCACCAATTGTCTGGCCTTGGCGAAATCTTTGGCGTCAATGGCTCGCTGGACAAAGGTTTCCCGGAAATCGGGAATGTCCATATGGGCGGCGGCGATTGTTTCCAGCTCAGCCTCCTTGCCCCAGGTTTTGAGCAATGCCAGTTTCTGGCGTAACAGGCCATCCCGCCGCCAGTCAGCGCTTGTCCGGATGCGTTGGTCAAGGGCTTGCAGGTAGGTTTCCTGGTAGCCGCTGTTGTCTGTGGCCCAGGTTTCCAGCAAATCAGCAAAGACATCTTCCAGGCCGTAGTCGGCATAGCGTTCATCAAAGTGGGCTGCCAGCACTTGCAGGAATAGCCGGGATTGCCCCGTTGACGGGAGTTGTGGGTATGCTTTGGCGAGAACATCCTTGACGCCATACATCAGGTCACCGAGTTCGCCATTGGAATCATCAATGTTATTGGCGATGCCTGCGATGCCGTCGGCGATGGCAAAGCAAGCGTCTGCGGTATCGGCAGGCGACGATGCCGAGACTGACAGGGTGTCCAGCAATTCCTGCACTTCGTCAGCAAAGCCGCTGGCGTCATCGTAGTCAATGAAGCCGTGCCGCGAATACTGGCGGGCAAGGTTATTGAACTGTTGCTGGTATTGTTTGGCAAGGTTTTCCCCATTGGGGACAGTTCGCTGGAAGCGCAGCAGGAATTTGTCCAGCAAGTTGCGGTTGTCGTGCAATAACTGGCGGATATAGTCTTCCAGCTCTTCGCGTTTGAGGGTTGTCAGTAACTGTTCCAGTTGTTCCCGTTTGCCAGGGGTTTTGGCTACGGGTGCAGGGCTGACTGCGTGCTGTTGCTGTTGGTTACGGATGTTGAGCAGGACGGCAACGACATGTTTGCAGACCGGCCCATGGTCATAAGGGCAGGTGCATGACCAGTCGGTTACCTTGTCACCATCCAGTTGGACTTCCACATCGTAAGTGTCGGAACCTTCCACATAGGCTTGCCAGAATTCGGGTTCAGTTTCTTCAAGGCTGTCGACAAATTGGGTGTAGTTTTGGCCACGTTGCAGGATGGTGCGGTCAATGGAAGTTTCCAGTTTGCTCAGGTTCATGGGTGTATTGGGGGCTGATTTGCGTCTGGGTAAGTGTAGCGGATTATCGGGTCAGGCGTATTCCAAAGGGTGAAATTATTGCGTGATGCCGAACTGGAAAACATGCGTGGTTTCCGCATCAGCCGTGACATCCAGCCGCGCTTCCTGTGATTCATCACCAATGCTGGCCTTGATGCGGTAAGTGCCGCTGGGCAGGATGTCACTGGTGCGGGATTTGAACAGGTGTTCGGTCAGGTATTCACCCGCTGGGGAATACAGGGTGAAATTGGCGTCCACCGCCTGCTGGCGTGCGTTTTGTGCTTCCAGTCGCAGTTTGCCCAAGAAGCCGAGGTTGAAGCGCTGATCCAGGGTTAAGCCCGGTTTTACTTGTATGTTTTGCACTTGCTTGTCGGCTTGCCACAGCATGTTGACCTGATAATCGCCGGGGGGAAGGGGCTGGCTGACTTCGGTGCGGGCGGTAAAACTGGCGACATGATCGCCATCGGCGGTGTAGATCAGGAAACTGGCAGGCAGGCTTTCCGTGCTGCCAGCCGCGCCAGCGCTCAGCCGTAAATTGCCGGGTGTGCTGTCGACAGGTGCGTCGGCTTTCCCTGATTTAGGTGCTTCTCCATTGGCGGTGGCGGATGCCTGCATGAGTAGTTGCCCGGCAAGCTGTCCTGCATCCTGCATCAGGGCGAACTGCCCGCCGCTGTTTTCCGCCAGGCAATGCAGGCTGTTGTTGCTACTGTCCCGAAACGACAGCACATGGATGCGCAAGCCGGGATTGTCAGCCTTCAGGTGTTTGGCGGTGGCGCAAGGGTCACCGTCGCAGCTTTCCGGGCCATCGCTGACCAACAGGATATTGCCTGTGCCCGCCAACAGCCCTGCGGCCTGTTCCAGCGCTGCGCTGATGGGTGAACGCCCGTAAGGCGCGATGCCGTTGATGGCTTGCAACAGGCTGGGCATGTCGCGTTCGCCAGGGCGGGCGATGACGTTGATGTCGGCGCAGTCGGATTTGCGGCGGTTGCCGTAAGCCAGCAGGCCGATGGGGGCTTGTGCAGGTTGTTGTGCGAGCAGGGTTTCCAGCCCGTTGCGTGCCAGCGTGACCTTGGGCGTGGAATGTATCTGCCCCCACATGCTGTTGGAGGCATCCAGTACGATCACCAGTTTTTCGGCGGCGGTGGCAGGCGTCAAGGGCATCAGCGCCAGTATGACGACTGTGTAGCGGGCTATTGCCAGCATTTGGGTAAATAGGGGCTTCATGCCTTAACAGGTTAGTACGTATCCGTGCCGATGGGGCATTAAAAAGTTGGATCGGCTGTTTTGCACGACCAATGGCGGTGGGAACGACCGTTCAGACGGAAACTGCTTGCGTGTTTCCCCTTCATCCAACAAACTTGTTGCCGATAAAGGGTCTTGTAGGCTAACAAACACCAAGGCTAACCCAAGCGCCATAGAGCGTGTAACCTATCCAATAATAAAAGAAAATAAGTTATGCAGGTTGCGACATCCGATGCTCCAGCCGCAATGTTTGGCGAACGGCTGGTCAAACTAGGCAAACTGAAACCCGCTGATCTTGAGCGCGCCTTGCGTGCGCAAACCGAGATCCGCCAGCCACTGGGCAGCGTGCTGGTGCGCCTGGGTATGCTCACTGAACAGGAAGTGGCTTTCGTGTTATCACGCCACCTGAATGTACGGCTGGCCGTCACCAAGGATTACCCCTCCATTCCGGTCGAAAACCCCGGCATTGCCATCAATTACATGCGCACTGCCGAAATTGTCCCGGTACAGGCAGAGGACGAGCGTCTGGTGGTGGCCATGTCGAACCCGCAAGATGAATTCGCCCGTCAGGCCATTCACATGGCCAGCGGCAAGCTGGTTGAACCGGTGCTGGGTTTGCCCAGTGAAATCCGTGCCAATATCGAACGCCTGTACGGTAACGAAGCGGGCAAAAAGGATATGGGCGACGACGAATTCGAGATCACCAGCCATGACGACCACGCCGATGATATCGAGCACCTGAAGGATATGGCCAGCGAAGCACCGGTCATCCGTTTGGTCAACCAGATCATGACCAACGCCATGAGCCAGCGGGCGTCCGACATCCACATCGAGCCATTCGAGAGCCATTTGAAGGTGCGTTACCGCATCGACGGCGTGATCCATGAGGTGGATTCCCCGCCTCCGCAACTGACTGCCGCGATCATTTCCCGCCTCAAGCTGATGGCGCGCCTGAACATTGCCGAACGCCGCCTGCCGCAGGATGGCCGTATCCAGTTGCGTGCGCAGGGCAAGGAAATCGACATGCGTGTGTCCACTGTGCCCACCATGCACGGTGAGAGCGTGGTCATGCGTCTGCTCGACAAGCACAGCGTGAAACTTGACCTGAACACGTTGGGTTTTTCCGATGACAACTTGCGCAAGATTCAGGAGCAACTGGATGCGCCGCACGGCGTTATCCTGGTCACGGGGCCAACCGGTTCCGGTAAAACCACGACGTTGTATTCCGCGCTGACCCAGCTGAACACGCCAGAAAACAAGGTTCTCACCGTCGAAGACCCAGTGGAATACGAGCTGGAAGGTATCAACCAGATTCAGGCCAACCCGAAAATTGGCCTGACTTTCGCTGATGCGCTGCGTTCCATTGTGCGGCAAGACCCTGACGTGATCATGATCGGTGAGATGCGCGACGTAGAAACCGCCCGCATTGCCATCCAGTCCGCCCTGACCGGTCACTTGGTGCTATCGACCTTGCATACCAACGATGCCGCCAGCGGTATTACCCGTTTGCTGGATATGGGGATCGAAGATTACCTGCTGACCTCCACCGTCAACGGCATCCTCGCCCAACGTCTGGTACGCCGCTTGTGTCCGCAATGCCGTGAACCGCACCCGGTGCTGCCGGAAATCGAGGAAGAACTCGGTTTGCGCCGCTACCAGCCAGAAGGCGACATGCGCCTGTGGCACGCCAAAGGTTGCAATGCCTGTGGCAATAGCGGCTATAAAGGGCGTAGCGCCATCCACGAAATTCTGGTGATGGATGACCCCATCCGCCGCCTGATCCTCAAGCATGAGGATGCAGGTGTGTTGCAGGAGCAAGCCCGCAAGGGCGGGATGCGCACCATGTACGAAGACGGCCTGCTCAAGGCGCTGAAAGGCGTGACCACGCTGGAAGAAGTGCTGCGCGTGGCGGAGGAAACCCCGAATGCCAGCGTATAGCTACAAGGCTGTCACCCCCCAGGGCGTTACCAAGGAAGGCATCCTCGAAGCGCCCAGCGAAACGCTGGCGGCAGAAAGCCTGCACGCCCAGGGGCTGATCCCCGTCAAAATCCAGGCAGGAAAGGCTACAGCTGGTGGCGGAAAAGCCAACGCCAGCAAAAAATCTGCCGGGCTGTTTGGTGGCAAGAAAGTGGGGCAGGAAGACATCATGGCGCTGACCCAGCAAATGTCTTCCATGCTCAAGGCCGGGTTGCCGCTCGACCGCGCCCTCGGCATCCTGCTGGAAATCAGCGACAAACCGGCGGTGCAGGAGCTGGTTCAAGGTATCCAGAACCAGATCCGTAGCGGTAAGCGTTTCGCCGATGCGTTGGATGAAAGCGGCAAGTTTTCGCGTTTCTACATCAACATGGTGCGCGCGGGCGAAGCGGGTGGCTCCATCGACGATGCGTTAGGGCGGCTGGTTGACTACATGGCGCGGGCGAAGGAACTGCGCGGCACAGTCATTTCCGCCCTCATTTACCCCGCCATCCTCGCCTTTGTGGCGGTGGTGTCGATTATTGCGCTGCTCACCTTCGTGGTGCCGCAGTTTGCGCAGATGTTCCAGGACATGGGGGGTGAATTGCCCACCATCACCAAGGTGGTCATGACGGCGGCAGATACGCTGCAACATTACTGGTGGGCAGTGCTGGGCGGCTTCCTGCTGGCGTTGATGTTGCTGCAATACGTATTGACCAACGAAAAGGCACGCACTGGCCTCGACCGCAGCATGTTGCGCTGGCCAGTGGTCGGCGGGCTGGTTGGCAAGATTGAAACCGCGCGCTTTTCCCGTAGCCTTGGCACCTTGCTGCACAACGGTGTGCCGCTGCTGGGCGCGTTGAAGATTGCTAAAAATACGGTCAGTAACCGGGTAATGGCGGCAGCGGTGGAGGAATCCGCCGACAGCCTTAAGCAAGGCGAAAGCCTGACCCGTACATTATTGGGCAAAGGCGTATTTCCCCCCTACGCCTTGCACATGCTGCGCGTCGGTGAAGAAACCGGGCGCATGGAAGAATTGCTGCGGGAAGTGGCTGACATTTACGACGATGAAGTCAAAACGGCTGTGAAACAGATGCTGGCACTACTGGAACCGGTGCTGATTCTGGTCATGGCACTCGCCATTTTGGTGATTATTGGTTCGGTGCTGTTGCCGATGATCAATATGGCCGATCTGGTGAAATAAGAATCCCCATACATAACAATAACAAGAAACTGAAAATAGCTAATAACAAGGAGTTATCCAATGCAACGCAAACCCCAAAATACAGTAGTGTCACACACACAACGTGGCTTCAGCCTGATCGAACTGATGATCGTGCTGGTGATCCTCGGCCTGATTGCCGGGATTGTCGGCCCGCAAGCCATGAAATACCTCGGCAAGGGCAAAACCCAATCCGCCAAGGTGCAGATTGAAAATATCAGCGCAGCGCTGGACATGTACCGCCTGGAAGTCGGCAGTTACCCGACCTCGGCGGATGGCCTCAAGGCGCTGGTTTCCCAGCCATCCAGCGCGCGTGGCTGGAATGGCCCTTATCTGAAAAAAGGCGAAGTGCCCAAAGACCCGTGGAACAACGACTACCAGTACAAGCGTCCTGGTGGCAATGGTCAGCCGTATGACCTGAGTTCCTTCGGTGCTGATGGTGCTGCCGGTGGCGAAGGTGAAGATGCAGATATTACTTTGTGGAAACAGTGAGTTACAGAACCCCTCACCCCACCCCCTCTCCTTCAAGGGGAGAGGGGGTAAAAACACAGGCTTTACCCTGCTTGAAGTCCTGATCGTGCTGGTCATCGGTGGCTTGCTGATGGGCGTGGTCGCCACATCCCTTTCCGAAGGGCCGGTATTGCGCAAGAGCAGCCGTGAGGTTGCCGCCAGTCTGCGCCATGCCCGCGCCATGGCTGTCATGCGTCAGCAGCCAGCCCTGTGGAAAATGAATATCAAGGACAAGCACTTCTGGATTGAGGGTGGGGAACCCAATTCCGAGCGTACTTTCAGTGCCGGTATCACGGCCAAAATCAACACAACTTCTTCAGAAGTGAATTCCGCCGACCAGGGCGGCATCCGCTTCTTTCCTGATGGCAGTTCTACTGGCGGTTCGGTGGAGCTGACCTACAACCAGCAGACCTACAAGGTCAATGTCGAATGGGTGACGGGGCGTGTCAGTGTCCAGTAAAGGTTTTTCTCTCCTGGAGGTGCTGGTTGCGTTTGTGGTCATGGGGCTGGTCGTGGGCGTTATCCTGCAACTGTTTGGCTCTTCCATGCGTGGCGTGGCGCTGTCGGATGAATACAGTTTTGCCGTGCAGGTGGCCGAATCGCGGTTGGCGGCTGTTGGTAATGAAGTGCCGGTGGAAGAGGGCAGCGTCAGCGGTGAGGAACAAGGTTCCGGCTACCGCTGGGAAGTCACCATGCAGCCGGTCGAACTGCTGGAGAAGCAGGAAGAGATCCCCATTCCCTCGCAGCTTTACCGCGTGGAGGTGGTGGTGAGCTGGAAAACGGGCGAAAAGCCGCGTGAATTCCACTTGTCTTCGCTGCGTTTTGGGGAAAAAAAATGAACCAGCGCGGTTTTACCCTGCTTGAAATGCTGATTTCGTTCACGCTGGTTTCGCTGCTGTTCCTGGCGCTGTTTGCGGCCTTCAGTACCATTGGGCGTGGCTGGGATGCTGCCGATACCCGCATCAACAAGACCGAAGACATGCGCCTGATTACCGATTTCCTGCGCCGCCAGTTGAGTCAGGCGATGGTGGTAAAAATCACCGGGGAGGATGGTGCTAAGGTGTATGCGTTTGAGGGTACGGATACTTCGCTGCGTTATGCAGCCCCGTTGCAACCCTTGCAGCATCAGGGTGGCGTCTTCCTGATTGAGCTGGATATTGTCAGTGGCAAACATGGCAAGGCGCTGGAAATGCTGTATGCGCCCTACCGCCCCGAGTTGAGTTGGGATGAGGCTTTCGAGGATGCTGAGCCAGTGCTGGTGTTCGATGGCCTGAAAGATGCCTCCTTTGAATATTTTGGGGCGGAAGAAGCAGGCAAAGACCCGGAGTGGGAATCCGCCTGGGAAGAGATGCCGCTTTACCCACAAATGTTGAAACTGTCGCTGGCAGATACAGGGCGGGTTTGGCCGGAAATGCTGATTGATTTGCCGCAGGTGAGTGATTATGGAAGGTAAAAAACAGCAAGGCGTAGCCATGATCGTGGTGCTGTGGATGATCATGGTGATGATGACCCTGGCCGCCAGCCTGGTTTACGCCACCCGCACAGAAACCAGTATGGTGGACTATGCCCGCCGTACCGCGATCGCCCGCGCCATTGCCGATGCCGCCGCCCATTACGCGGTGATGCAACTTTTCATCCCCAACCCCAAGGATCGTGACCTCCAGCTTGGGGGCGCGCCGCTAATGTGGAATTACGAGGGGGCAAGGGTAGAAATCCGCGTGGTGGGTGAAAATGGCCTGATCGACATCAATTACGCCAGCCGCCCCTTGTTGCAGGAAATTCTCAAGCAGGCTGGTTTGAGTGATGAAGACAACGAGCAGATGCTGGACAGGCTGGAAGATTTCCGTGATGTGGATGACCTGAGCCGCCTGCATGGGGCGGAGGACAAGGATTATGAAAGTGAAGGCTTGCCTTTCGGTGCCAAGGATGCCCCGTTTGAACGCATTGAAGAGTTACAGCAGGTGATGGGCATGGCGCCGCAGCTTTACCAGTCGTTGACCCGTCTCTTGACGGTCAACTCCGGCGCTGCCGGTATCAACCCGATGTTGGCGCCACGCCAAACCCTGTTACTACTGGCGGAGGGGGATGCGGCTAAGGTTGACGCCTATATCCAGAAGCGGGAAGAGTCGGAAGGGGCGTATGTGCAACCGGATTTCGGCGGTGCTTTTCTGGATGCCAGCCAGCAGCCTTTGTACCGGATGCAGCTCAGGGTTTACACGGACGAAACCGCCCCCCCGTATTTTGAGGAGCGGTCAATGCGTTTGCGGCCTGGGCAAACGCCGCCATTTGTTAATTACTTCCGTATCTTGCAAGAATCTTCCGCGCAGTTTGGGTGAATGATTTTTCTTCCAGCCAACGGATAAGGCAGTCTTTTTCAGCTTTGGCGAGGGGAGCCAACACTAACAGGTAGGCCAGGAACGTGAGCAGGAAGCCGTAGAACATCTCGCTTTCACTGATTTGCATCCGTTCGCTTATAACCCCAACCGCTGCCAGCGCAAAAGCCAGGAGGCTCATGGCGATGAGGGTTGCCCCTTTGCCCAAGCCACTGTTGAGCAGCAGATGGTGCAAATGGTCGCGGCCAGCGGCAAAGGGAGATTTACCTTCACGCAAGCGTTGCAGGATGACGCGCACCATGTCCATGATCGGCAGGGCGATCAGCCACAAGGCTGTGACAGGGCGGAACGCTGGCGTGCTCGGGTCTTGTGTGCCTTCGATCAGTAACCAGCTGATGCTCAGGCCAATCAGCATGGAGCCTGCATCACCCATGAAGATTTTCTGCTTGAATGGCGGAAGCACCAGATTGTTGAGTAGGTAAGGGATTAGGGCGGCAATAAAGACTGAGCAAATGGTCAACTCGGCAGCATGGGCAGGAAGGTTGAAGAGCATGACCAGGCTAAGCAATGTGCCCATGGTGACTGAGCCGAGCAGGCCATCAATGCCGTCAATCATGTTGAAGGCATTGATGATGCCCAGCACGATGATGATGGTGAACGGGTAGCTCGCTATTCCCAGGTCAATGTTACCCGGCCCCAGCAGGTTGCCGAGATGATCCAGCGACAAGCCAGTGCCGATGCAAAGCGCCAGGGTCAGGAGGATTTGCATGGCAATGCGCAATTTGACGGAAAGGTCTTCCGCGTCATCCCCTACACCCAGCAGGACAATACCCAATGCGCAGAGCAACCAGGTCGTGACGGATGTATCCGTCGGGTAATTGACCATGATTGCACTGGCAATACCCAGGAAGATGGATATGCCGCCGATTAAAGGGACAGCTCCAGTATGCTGTTTCCTGCCAGATGGCAAGTCCAGCAGACAGGCGCGGGCAGCGACAGGCTTGAGTACACGGAGCGCAATCCAGGTTACGAACAGGCTCGTCATCAAGGATAGTGTAAGCATCATATTGTTCTCGGGGTTTGGTGGTTGTACCGTATTATTGAGAACAATGTAGTAAAAAATGGCGGGGTTGGCTCGGAATCTCAGCTCGGTAGAAGCATAAACCCGATTAGTGGAGATTGCTTATCAGGAAAGGCCGACAAGCGGAATGCTGTGTTGTTTAGACGGTAGCGAGCAAGGTTTGCCAGGTCGTTCTGATAAATTCCCCCAATTGCGTGAACTCCGTTTCACGGGCGCTGCCACGCCGCCAAGCGAGGCCGATTTCGCGGTAGCTTTCTTCCGGTAGGGGCCAAATCTTGACTTTAGTGCCTGCTAACAAGGTTGAACCCTTCACCATTTCCGGCAGATAGGTGATGCCCAAATCCGAATCCACCATTTGCACCAGGGTCAGCAGGCTGCTGGCGGTAAAACGGCTGATTTTGTCCATATCCTGTAAATGGCAGGCCGACAAGGTGTGGTCGCGCAGGCAGTGGCCATCCTCCAGCAGCAGGATGCTTTCCGGTGCCAGGCTGTCAAACATGTAGCGGCGTGGGCGGGTGTGTTGGGTGTCTTCCCGGCAAGCCAGCAAAAACTTGTCAGGGAATAGCGGCATGACTTCGACGCTGCGCAGGGCGTAAGGCAAGGCAAGAATGATCAGATCCAGTTCGCCATCCATGAGTTTTTCATAGATGCGTTGGGTGATGTCTTCATTCAGATACAGGCGCAACTGCGGAAATTGTATCCGCAAGGGTGGAAGTATGTTAGGCAATAGGAAAGGGGCAATGGTTGGGATGACCCCGATGCGCAACTCGCCCGTTAGTGGGGCGTGGTTGCTGCGCGCCAGTTCCACCAGGTTTTCGATGTCGCGCAAACAGCGCCTGGCTTCCGCCGCGATCTGGCGGCCAATGTGGGTGACGGTGACGTTTTTGTTGGTGCGGTCGACCAGTTGTACTTCCAGGGTGGCTTCAAGTTCCCGGATGGCCGTACTGAAGGCAGACTGTGAGACAAAACAGGCTTCAGCTGCCTTGCCAAAATGTTCATGGCTTTCCAGTGCGACGAAATAGCGGAGTTGTTTTACAGTGGGCAGGTTCATTGCAACCTCTGACCAAATCGTTTTTCAAGCTTACTGTTAAGATAATATTCTATTTTCTGTATTATAGTGAGAAATATTTTTGTTTCTGTGGTTTTTGGCCAGCCTCGGCAGGAAGTGATTTTCAGCATGGTAGCCATTGATCCGAAATTTGCGCTGCGCCCTTATGCCTCTGAATATAATGGCTCAGTGTCAGGCGCAGGAAATTTCGGGTGGATGCTCATGATAGATTTACACAGCCATATATTGCCCCAGCTTTGCGATGGTTCCCAGGATTTAGAGACTTCCCTGGCAATGGCGCGGATAGCCGTTGCGGATGGTGTTACCCATTTGGCATGTACGCCGCACATCTACCCGGGGGTATACCCCAATTCCTCTTCTACTATTTTTCCGGCCATGCAGGCGCTACAGGCGGAGCTGGACGCGCGAAAAATACCCTTACAGCTGGTTGCGGGAGCGGATGTGCACATGGTGCACGATGTGGTGGAGGGTTTGCAGTCTGGCAGGATTCCAACCTTGAACGGTTCACGTTATTTTTTGCTGGAACCCGCCCACCGGATTCCTGTGCCACGCTTTCTGGAGCAGATTGAAGCTATTCTGGAGGCGAGTTACGTGCCTGTGATTACCCACCCCGAGCGGTTGCTGTGGCTGGAAGACAACTACCGTGACTTTATCGAGGCAGTCCGCATGGGTGCATGGTTGCAGGTAACGGCGGGGGCTGTAGCTGGCATGTTTGGCCGCATCGCCTGCCGTTGTGCGCAGCGCTTGCTGGAGGATGGGGTCGTGCATATCCTGGCTTCCGATGCGCACGGTGTGGAGTGTCGCCCCCCTGTCTTGTCGGAAGGGGTTGAAGCTGCTATCCGCATCCTCGGTGATGAGAATGAAGTCATGCGCATGGTGCTGGAGCGTCCCAGGGTGATCCTTGACAATGCCGGCCCCAAACGGGTGCCATTACCGATTGAAGCGTCGGGGCAAATGCCCGCTTACATGGGCTACCAGTTGAAAAAGGGCTGGTTCGGCCACGTAGTGCATTGATTTCCTGATTATCATAACTGCGGCTGACAGGGTTAATAGCCATGCCAGCCGCAGTGTTCACGCTTTCAAACGTTTGTATTTGATCCGTTGCGGATGTAACTCATTGCCGTGGCGACGTTTGTAATCCTCCTCGTAATCACTGTAGTTACCCTCAAACCACGTCACCTGTGAATCCCCCTCGAATGCAAGGATGTGGGTGGCGATACGGTCGAGGAACCAGCGGTCATGTGAGATCACCACCGCGCAGCCGGGGAAGTTGAGCAGCGCTTCCTCCAACGCCCGCAGGGTTTCCACATCGAGGTCGTTGGTGGGTTCGTCCAGCAGCAGCAGGTTGCCACCGGACTTGAGCAGCTTGGCCAGATGCACCCGGTTGCGTTCCCCCCCGGATAAATCCCCGATGCGTTTCTGCTGGGAATCACCCTTGAAGTTGAAACGCCCGCAATAGGCGCGTGACTGGATGGTGTAACCGTTCACGTTCATCAGGTCGTGGCCGTCGGCGATTTCCTGGAATACGGTCTTGTTCGGGTCAAGGGCATCACGTGATTGGTCGACGTAGGCAATGTTGACGGTATCACCGACGCGGAATTCACCTGTATCCGGCTGTTCCTGCCCGGTAATCATGCGGAACAGGGTGGTTTTGCCCGCGCCATTGGGGCCGATAATGCCGACGATGCCGCCCTTCGGTAGGTTGAAACTGACATTTTCGTACAGCAGGCGGTCGCCAAAGGATTTGCTGATGCCATTGGCTTCGATCACCAGATCGCCGAGGCGCGGGCCGGGGGCGATGTAGATTTCGTTGGTTTCAGCGCGCTTTTGGTAGTCGCTGGATGAGAGTTCCTCAAAGCGCTGCATACGCGCCTTGCTCTTGGCCTGGCGGCCTTTGGGGTTGGAACGTACCCATTCCAGCTCTTCCTTCATCGCTTTCAGGCGGCCTTGCTCGGATTTCTTTTCCTGCTCCAGACGGCGTTCTTTCTGATCCAGCCAGGAGGAGTAGTTGCCTTCCCACGGGATACCTTGCCCTCGGTCGAGTTCCAGAATCCAGCCCGCTACATTGTCGAGAAAGTAGCGGTCATGGGTAACAGCAACGACAGTACCGGGGAAATTTTGCAGGAAACGTTCCAGCCAGGCGACCGATTCTGCATCCAGATGGTTGGTCGGTTCGTCGAGGATCAGCATGTCGGGGGAAGACAGCAGCAGACGGCACAGGGCGACGCGGCGGCGCTCACCACCGGACAGCGTGCTGACATCGGCATCCCAAGGTGGTAGGCGCAGGGCGTCGGCGGCGACTTCGAGCGTGTGTTCGAGGTTGTGGGCATCAGCGACTTGCAGGATGTTTTCCAGCTTGGCCTGTTCGGCGGCCAGCGCATCGAAATCGGCGTCGGGGTCGGCGTAGGCGGCGTAGACTTCATCCAGCCGGGCTTGCGCATCTTTGATCACGCTTAAGCCTTCTTCCACATTGCCGCGCACGTCCTTGTCGGGGTTGAGTTGCGGTTCCTGCGGCAGGTAGCCGATGTTGATGCCGGGTTGCGGGCGGGCTTCGCCGACGATGTCGGTGTCGATCCCCGCCATGATGCGCAGCAGGGTGGATTTGCCCGCGCCGTTATAGCCGAGCACCCCGATTTTTGCGCCGGGGAAAAAGTTGAGGTAAATGTCCTTGAGGATGAAGCGGTTCGGCGGTACGACCTTGCCGACACCGTTCATGGTGTAAATGTATTGTGCCATCCAATGCTCCGGGAAAGGGTAAACGTCCTAATTTAAAAGAATCGGCTGATGTTGGCGACCTGTTCCTGTACCAGCGCCATGTTCTGGCGGGATTCGACGTTCAGGCGCAGCACCGGCTCGGTGTTGGAGCCGCGCAGGTTGAAGCGCCAATCGGTGAATTCCATGCTCAGGCCGTCGGTGGTGTCGATCACCAACGGTTGTTGTGCCGCGAAATGTTCGCGCACGGCGGCAATACAGCCTTTTACGTCGGCTACGTGGAAGTTGATTTCGCCGCTGCACGGGAACAGGGCAATACGCTCATCCACCAGTGAGGACAGCGTTTGCCCTTTCACGCTCATCAGTTGCGCTACCAGCAGCCACGGGATCATGCCACTGTCGCAGTAGGCGAAGTCGCGGAAGTAATGGTGGGCGCTCATTTCACCGCCATAAATGGCGTCTTCCAGACGCATCCGTTCCTTGATGAATGCGTGGCCAGTCTTGGACTGGATCGGTTCGCCGCCCGCTGCTATCACCACGTCGACGGTATTCCAGGTCAGGCGCGGGTCGTGGATGATTTTCGCGCCTTGGTGCTGTTGCAGGAACGCTTCCGCCAGCAAGCCGACGATGTAATAGCCTTCGATGAATTCGCCTTTTTCGTCAAACAGGAAACAGCGGTCGAAGTCGCCATCCCAGGCGATGCCCATATCGGCCTGGTGTGCCAGCACGGCGTCGCGGGTGTCGGCGCGGTTTTCCGGCAGCAGCGGGTTGGGGATGCCGTGCGGGAAGCTTCCATCTGGTTCGTTATGTACCTTGATGAAGGTGATCGGAACCTGCAAGCGCTGGAATTCGGCTTCGATAGCGTCGACGACGTGGCCTGCCGCGCCATTACCGGCATTTACCACCAGTTTTAACGGTTTAATGGCTTGCAGGTCGATGTAACCAAGCAGGTGTTGCACGTAAGCGTCCAGGGTGGATTGCTGGGTGAGGGTTCCGCGAGCAGTGACAGGCGGGAAGTTGTTTTCCTCCGCCATACGCTGGATGTCTTTCAAGCCAGTGTCACCGCTGATCGGTTTGGAGCCTTCACGCACCAGCTTCATGCCGTTGTAATCCATTGGGTTGTGGCTGGCGGTAACTTCGATGCCGCCGTCCACGCCCAGATGGAAGGTGGCGAAATAGATTTCCTCGGTGCCGGTCATGCCAATGTCAATGACGTTGACGCCAGCATCCTGGAGGCCATTGGCCAGTGCCAATTTCAGGGTTTCAGAAGTCAGGCGCACGTCGCCACCGACTACGACCTGCTTGCCGCCACCGACAAACGCGCCATAGGCGCGCCCGATACGGTAGGCAACGTCTTCATTCAGTTCTTCACCCAGTTTTCCCCGGATGTCATAAGCCTTGAAACAGGTTAGTGTTTGCATAGTGTGTGTCTCTTGATGGTTTGCCCGTTAATAACTGCCTTTTCTGAGCAACACGGCTACGATGGTTTTGGTCAGGATGATCAAGTCCACTTCCACCGACCAGTTGCGTACATACCAGACATCCAGTTGTACGCGCTCGGCATAGCTCAGCTCATTGCGCCCGCTGACTTGCCATAAGCCGGTGATGCCCGGCCTGACCTGGGTATAATAGTCAATGTATTCGCCATAGTCGGCAATTTCCTGTTTGATAATGGGGCGGGGGCCAACCAGCGACATTTGCCCGCGCAGCACGTTGACCAACTGCGGCAATTCATCCAGCGAGGTGCGGCGCAGGAAGCTGCCTATGTGGGTGATACGCGGGTCGTTCCTGAGTTTGCGGTCGCGTTCCCATTCTTCACGTGCGTCGGGGTCGGAGGCGAGGATTTTTTCCAGCTCCTCGTCAGCGTCAACCCGCATGGTGCGGAATTTGTAAATTTTGAAAATACTCCCATCCTGACCGATGCGTTCCTGTTTGAAGATGGGTTTGCCATCCGTTGCCCACCACACCCAGACATACAGGCCGAACAGGAAGGGCGCGAGGGTAATGGTCAGCACCAGCGCGAGGACAAAATCGGAAATGTGCTTGAAGGCGCGGTCACTATCGCTCAGCAAATTGTTGCGGACAAAGAAAATCAAGCCTTTCTGGTTAATGGAGTTGAACACTTCGGCATTGAACATGGGTAATGAGGTCATCCTGGGAACCAGCAGTATCCGTTTCACCCTGTGCTGGATTTGATCCATCAGGTGGAACATGTGTTCCATGCCGGTGTTTTCCAGCATGATGATAGTGGCGAAGAAATGCTCCTTTTCCAGCGCACTGGCCACTGCCGCCAGCAAGCCTTCCGGTGAATGGTGGTGGATGTTGATGGTCTGCCCAACATCAAAACCGAACGGGTTGTCGGCGGATAACCAGTTGCCGGAATCGGCGCAGGCTTCCTCGTCACAAATCAGCAGTACCCGCTCGCGCAGTCGGTGATATTGCAGGAAACGCCGTTTCAGGTAGTAAACCCACACCGGCAGTAGCAGGTTCAGGGCAAAAAAGGTCAGGATAATCAGGCGTGAATACTGGTCTGCCTGTTTGAGCATCGACAGCAGGGCAAAGCTGATCACCACGGCGATAAGGCTGCCCTTGATGATCAGCCAGGTTTCCGAGGTGGTCACCATGCGCCGTGTGAACAGGCGCAGATAGAAAAAGATCAGCAAGTACACCATGATTTGCCACAGGTATTTGCTGGTGGGGTGGGCATAAACATCAGGCAGCAGGATTTCCGCCACGCCATGTGCCAGCAGCAGGTTCAGCAACAACAACAATGTGTACAGGGTCAGCTTGAACAGGGTATATTTCATGGGTTTAGTTATAGAAAAGTTATTACCTTGAACCGAAGCGCCAGTCCAGAGGTGGCTATTCTGCTTTGTACCTACAATGGTCAGCAATACCTGAACACTCAGATGGATTCCATTGCGGCCCAGAAGTTTCCCCATTGGCGCGTCTGGGCGTCAGATGATGGCTCGCAAGATGATACCCTCACAATTCTGGCTGAGTATAGGGCAAAATGGCCTGAGAAGCGCCTATCTATTGTCCATGGGCCACAGAAAGGCTTTGTGGCGAATTTTCTGTCCCTTGCTTGCAATGTGAATATTCAGGCCAGCTACTATGCTTTTTGTGACCAAGACGATATATGGGATGCGGACAAGCTTGCTAGGGCGCTGGCTTGGTTACAAACCGTGCCTGATAACACCCCAGCCTTGTATTGCGCCCGCACCCGGCTGGTGGATGCGCAAAACCGGGAAACCGGCCTGTCGCCGCTGAATACCCGCCAACCCTGTTTTGCCAACGCCCTGACGCAAAACCCAGCCAGTGGCAACACGATGGTGTTCAACCACGCCGCTTGCGCCTTGTTGCGGGACGCTGGTCAGGGCGTTGCGGTGGTGGCGCATGACTGGTGGTTGTATTTGCTGGTAGCAGGTGCGGGTGGCAAGGTGTTTTATGACCCGATGCCATGCCTGCGTTACCGGCAGCATGGCGGCAATCTGGTGGGGATGAAAGCCTATTGGCTGGCGCGCCTGTTGCGTTCGCGTACTGTGAGGGAAGTGTGGCGGGGTGATTTCCGGCGTGGTAATGATGGCCATGTGCGGGCTTTGCAACAAAGGCGTGCTACACTTACGCCGCAAAACAGGTTGATTCTGGACAGGTTCGTGCACGCGAGGAACCGCTGGCTGCTGCCCCGGCTGTGGGGTTTGTGGCGGGCGGGCATTTACCGCGAACCGTTATGGAGCCACTTGGGACTCGTGGCTGCCGCCATTTTCAAAAAGATTTGATATTACATGAAATTATACCAATCATTGCCAACCAGCCCCATGGCTATCCTGCAATCCTTGTGGCGGCATCGCCAGCTTGTCTGGCAGATGAGCAAGCGCGAAGTGGTGGGCCGTTATCGTGGCTCGATGGCAGGGCTGGCATGGTCGTTTTTCAACCCGATTTTTATGTTGCTGGTTTATACATTCGTGTTCAGCGTAGTGTTTGAAAGCCGTTGGGAAGAAGGTATTGAGGGTGGGCGCGGCAATTTTGCGGTCATCCTGTTTGCAGGTTTATTAGTGCATGGTTTGTTTGCGGAGTGTGTCAACCGCGCTCCCTCGCTGGTGTTGAACAATGCCAATTACGTCAAGAAGGTTGTCTTCCCCCTCGAAATCCTACCTTGGGCGACCTTGGTGTCTGCCTTGTTTCATACCGCTATCAGCATTCTGGTACTGTTGGTTGCGGAATGGGTAATCGTGGGGGGCATTCCGTGGACAGTGGTGTTACTGCCATTGGTATTGCTCCCTTTTGTTGTCGGCATTATGGGGGTTAGCTGGATGCTGGCTTCGCTGGGCGTATACCTGCGTGATGTGGCGCAGATTACCGGTATGCTGACTAGCGTGTTGTTGTTCATGAGTCCGGTATTTTATCCCTTGTCCAAACTGCCGCAGCAATTCCAGCCATGGTTGTTGTTGAATCCCCTAGCTTTCATTATTGAACAGACCCGGCAGGTGCTGGTGTTTGGCAAATTGCCGGATTGGGGTGGTTTGCTGGTTTATAGCCTGATTGCCTGCCTGATTGCCTGGCTGGGGTTTGCTTGGTTCCAGAAAACCAGGGGAGGGTTTGCCGATGTCCTCTGAGTTCGCCATTAAAGTGGAAGGTGTCGGCAAAAATTACCAGATTTACGACAAGCCGCATCACCGTTTGTGGCAGATGTTGCGTGGGGTCAGAAAAACCTATTATCGTGATTTTTGGGCAGTCAAAAATGTATCTTTCAGCGTCAGGAGGGGCGATACGGTTGGGATTATCGGGCGTAATGGGGCTGGGAAGTCGACATTGCTCCAGATGATTTGTGGCACACTGACGCCTACGACGGGCAGTATCGAAGTCAATGGCCGGGTGGCAGCCTTGCTGGAGTTGGGGGCAGGTTTTAACCCCGAATTTACCGGGCGGGAAAATGTTTATATGAACTCCGCTGTGTTGGGATTAAGCCGGGAAGAAACCGATGCCCGTTTTGCTGACATCATCGCTTTTGCCGATATTGGTGACTTTATCGGGCAGCCTGTCAAAACTTACTCTAGTGGTATGATGGTGCGTTTGGCGTTTGCGGTTATTGCGCATGTCGATGCTGATATTCTGGTGGTGGATGAAGCTTTGGCAGTGGGTGATGCGTTCTTTACCCAGAAATGCATGCGCTTTATCCAGCAGTTCCAAAAGAACGGTGGCACGTTATTATTTGTCAGCCATGACATGGGGACGGTAATGAATATTTGCCAGTCTGCCATCATGCTGTTTGCCGGGGGGCAGCGTAATGCAATCATGGGGGCTGCTGAAGCTTTGTGTAAGGAATACCTCAACCAGATTTATGATGACCCGGAGCGGCATCAACAAGTCGAGCAGCAGCGCTCATTACATGAGCCATGGGTGCAGAGGGATAGTACCAAAGTGCAAACAGTGTTGACGGGAATTGCACCAGAGAAAAACGTATATGCCATATCCCCGTTCCGTGCAGATGGTGAAAGTTTTGGTGCTGGTGGGGCAACAATTACGGATGCCGGTTTCTTTGCCGAAGATGGCGAACGGTTCACGATGCTGGAAGGCGGGCAAACTGTCCGTTTCAGGGTATGCATGCGTGCAAATCAGGCTCTTACTTATCCCGCGCTGGGTATTATGCTAAAAGATCGTTTGGGGCAATACCTGTATACGGCTGGGACAGATGAAAGCTTTCGTCATCATCGCTTGGTTTTTCAAGCGGGTGAGAACATTTGCGCCACGTTTCAGTTTGACATGCCAATTTTGTCGCGTGGTGTCTATACCATCAATGTTGCGGTAGCTGAGGGGACGGGTGATGCACACATCCAACATCACTGGATACATGACGCTATCAAGCTGGAGGTTGTATCCGGCCCTGTTGTACATGGCTTGGGTAGTCCGTTGAATATGGAAATCACGATGGAGTTTTTGCAGCCGGTATCTGAGGTGACAGCATGAGTATCATCCAAACGCGCTACGGTGAATTCAATATTATTGACACGGATAGTGTTATTTCGGCCTCACTCCGGCTGTATGGGGAATGGGCGCAAAACGAGATTGATTTATTGGCGCATTTCATTCAGCCGGGTGCAGTGGTTGTGGATGTCGGGGCATTCATTGGTACTCATGCACGGGCTTTTTCTGTGCTGGTCGGACCATCTGGAAAAGTCTTGAGCTTTGAGCCACGCCATGCGACTTATGCGGTATTGGCTGAAAATGCCCGATTGGCATCTGCCCAAAATATCCAAGCCATTAATCTGGCTTTGGGTGCAACTGAAATCCGTGTGACGGTTCCCCCTTTGCATTTTGCCGATCATTCTAATTTTGGCGCTGCCCAACTGGATACATTAGGTCAGCAGTCTGATACGGGTGAAACCATTCAAATCACAGCGCTTGATGCGTTTCAGTTAGACCAACTGGATTTTATCAAGATTGATGTTGAGGGGATGGAAATTGCCGTCCTCAATGGTGCTAAAGAAACGGTTGAACGATGCAGACCGATCATATTCGCAGAATGCAATTCGCTCGAAGCCAGTCTGCCAATCATTCAGTGGTGTCAGGAAAAACAATACCTGCTTTATGGTGTAATCAGCCCTGCGTACAACCCGCATAACTTTGCCACCGATGCCGAGAATATGTTTAGTGTGGCTCAAGAGACAGGGATGCTGCTTGTTCCTGCGGAGCGTGACGTACAATATGCTGACATTTTGCTCCAGCAACAACTTCCCCCATTGAAAACTGCCGATGATCTGGTGCTGTTGCTGCTGCATAAGCCTCAATATCCGCATGAGGTGTTGGCTCAGGGGGCAGCAGCACAGCAACTTTCGTTGTTATATCCTTCTGTGCAAGCAGATATGCATCATCAGGTTATCGTTGAGCGTGATGCTCAAATTGGCAATTTCTCGCGGATGATGGCTGAGCGCGATTCACAAATCCTCACGCTAAATACTCAACTTGATAGTTTGTTGTCATCCAAATCATGGCGTATGACCAAGCCAATACGTTTGGCTGGGCAGGTGTATCGGGAAGTGTTTCCGCGTGTGCTGGCGTTTGTCAGGCAAACTGTAGATTCAGGGCAGCCTGCCGGTGAAGGCAACCCTGTTCATCATCCTGTTACCCGTACACATCCTGTAGCAGTTGTGCTGCCTGTTTACCGGGACACAGCATTGACGCAATCCTGTATTGAGAGTGCGATGCCAGGCATTCAGGAACTTGCAGACGCTATCTTGGTTATTGTGAATGATGCCAGCCCGGAACCTGAGATGGCTGTCATGCTTGCAAAGCTGGCACTCCGCTGGCCAGAAAAGGTCGAGGTGTTGACAAATGGGCGCAATCTTGGTTTTGTGGCAACCGTCAACAGGGGAATGCGGGCACATGAACACCACGATGTTGTGTTGTTAAACAGTGATGTGATTCTGCCGCAGGGTTGGCTTGAGCGCTTGGCGGTAGAAGCGTACTCCCGGCCTAAAGTGGGGACAGTGACACCGCTGTCGAACAATACCACGATTTGCACCTTTCCTGAGTTCCTGCAAGAAAACCCGCTGCCATTCGGGCTAAGTATTGATGAGGTGGATGCTGCTTTCAGGGTGGGGAGATTGCCTAATATCGAAGCGCCAACCGGTATTGGTTTTTGCATGTATATCCGCCGCCATTGTCTGGTCGAAGTGGGTTATTTCAATGAGGAGCGTTTTGGGCGCGGTTATGGTGAAGAAAATGATTTTTGCCAGCGCGCGCTAAGGCAAGGCTGGGTCAACCTGATCACGCCAAATCTGTATGCTTTCCATAAAGGTGGGGTAAGTTTTGGTGCAGAGAAAGCTTTACTGGTCGAAAATGCCATGGCCGTGATTGACGGATTGCATCCTAATTACCACCGTGATATTCAGGGCTTTATCCGTCGTGATCCTCTCAAGGAAGCACGCCTGTTACGCTTGATGCAGCTTTTGTCTACAGTTTCTATTCCCAAGGTGTTGCATGTATCCCATGGTTTGGGCGGTGGGGTAGAACAGCATATTATGGAGTTGGCAGATTACCATTACAGCAAAAACCTGGCATTCCCGTTGATTTTAACGCCACTGGGAACGGGGGAACACTGTACCTTGCGTTTTGGTTACAAACTGACTGCTGATGATCTGCTCATCCGTTTGCCGGAGGATGCTGAATTACTGGTGGAAGTGTTGCGATCTGTCGGAGTTTCCTTGCTTCACTTTCATCATGTATTGCATGTGCCATCATTTTTGCGCCAACTGCCTCAGCAATTACAGTTGCCTTATTACCTGACCATCCATGATTTTTATCTGTTGAATGGTAACCCTACCCTGACAGACGAGCGCGGCATTTTTGTTGAATGTGATGTGGATGCGTTATTGAATCCACTCTATCCCCTCCCTGAAGGGGTTACACCTGAAATGTGGCGTGATAAGCATCGTGGTTTTGTTGAAGGGGCGGAAAGGGTTATTTTTCCGAGTGCTGATACGCGGCGCTTGTTTGGCTCATCTTTCATAATCAGGCATCCGGTCGTTGTCCATCATCTCGAAGCAGTACGTGATATTGCCCGCCGACCCGAACCATTTACGCCTAAACAAGCTTATGTTGTTGGTGTTCTTGGGGCGTTAGGAAAGGAGAAGGGGGCTGATTACCTGGAAGAAATTGCCCGCTGTGCCAGCGATGCTGGAATGCCCTTGGCTTTTGTGCTTATTGGTTATGCTTACCGTTCACTGGATAAAGTCAAGACAACAGGGCTTTATAAAACGGATGAAACTTTGGGGCTTATCCATAAGCAGGAATGTGACCTCCTGTTGTTTCCAGCCCGTTGGCCTGAAACGTATAGTTATACCTTGAGCCATGCGCTTGAATCCGGGCTGCCTATTGTGGCGCCGATGTTGGGTGCTTTCCCGGAACGCTTGGTGGGGCGTGATCAGGTTATGTTGTTTGAACATTGGACGCCACCCTCAGTACTATTGGAGCAATTGCTGGCTTTTATCACAGCACTTGAAACAGATCCGGTTTGTTCAGGTTTCTCTCCTGCTGCAAACCAGTTCCCCCCTCGTTTTTATGCTATGGATTATGTGGAAAATATGGTGGGGTCTTCCTCTCCAGGCGGCGTTATTGTGTTGGACGCTATTCCGCAGGTTAACCTCAAAACCCGGGATTCTTTCCATTCAACGGGAGGGCGCAGTCTCCGTGAATCCGTCCTTTACGGCATATGGCGTTTATACTATTCGCCGGGAATGGCCAAGGTTACTGCCGTTATTCCCTATGGGCTGCGTCAGCGTTTGCGCCATTGGGTGAAACAGGCTTTATCGAAACGCCCCATGAGTGAAATATTGGGCAAAGGGTAGCGTGTTGTTACGACTTTCAAGATAAGTCAGCTTCTGGTATTTGTTTAATGTGGTGTTTTCCTAGTTGCAAGTAAAGCCGCCGATACCCATCCGCCATCTGCTGCACATTGAACCCACGTTCCAGCAGTTCCCGGCTGGCTTGCCCCAGTTGTGCGCGTATATCGGGGTTATCCACCAGCACCTGGAGGAGCATCACAGCTTCGTCGGTATGTTGGAACAGAAAGCCGTTCCGCCCTGGTTCCACAATATCCGAATGCCCGGTGCAGCGGCTCAGTACCAGCGGCAGGCGGTGGCACATGGCTTGTAATGCGGATAGCGGCAAACCTTCCCAGGCCGAAGTCGACAGGTAAATATCACTCGCTTGCAAGTGGGTCGTCACCTGTTCGGGGCTGACCCAGCCGCTGCATGTAATATTCGGCGCTGTCAGTTGGTTGCGCAGCTCACCATCGCCTACCCACAGGAACCGGATATGCGGCTGATCCACAAACGCTGATGCAATGGCGTTATACCAGAGTGGATTTTTCTGGCTAGAAATTCGCCCGACCAAAGTGATTGTGGTTAATTTGTTGTCATTTTTTGGTGTTGTAATATCAGCTTCAGGCTGGCAACTAATGCCATTATTTATATAGCCAGCATTGATGCCGTGTGAGCGTAAGCAGGACGCTTCGGACGCCGAGCAGGCAATGACCCGCCCACCACACTTGTTGGCCAGTTGTTCTAGCCACACAAATAACGTCTGCTTGCGGCTGGCGACATCCTGCCGCAGGAAAGAGACGCCGTGAGGCGTGTAAATGACGCGGGCGGATTGCCCCAGCAACATAGCCCCCAAGCGCCCCAGAAATCCGGCTTTGGATGAATGCAGGTGAATGATGTCGCCATCTTGCTGCTGCAACAAACGTATCAGGCGGAACAGAGCCATGGCGTCACGCCACGGGCTGATGTCGCGGCCAAGCTCTTGCCACGGCAACAGCATGACACCGGGCGGAAACAGGCTGGCGTAGTTTACGGGCGTGTCCGGGCGTTGGCCGTGAATGACGACATGTTGGTGTTCCGGCATGACGCGGGTCATCTGGGCGACAAAATGCAGTACGCCTGCGGCGAATGATTCGGCTACATGGATAACCTTCATAAGGGCATTGATCTTCTTTTTCAGGGCTGTTAATACAAGATTAGCCAATTCTTAACGATTTTGTTCCAACAATTTATTTATGTGATTATCAATGTCATAACGAAAACGTATCACCGAGAACTGCTGGGCAAACTGGCTGATGGCTTCCGGGTCAAACTGTCCCTGTTGTGTTTCAAATGCGTCGACTGCCTGGCGGATGGCTGCTGCTGTCTGTTCCGCAAAATGAATGCCGGTCTTTCCATGTACGACGGTTTCAGCAGTTCCCCCTTGGTTGAGACAGATGACTGGCGTGCCGCAGGCTTGCGCTTCCACCGGGATGATGCCGAAATCTTCCAGCGCGGCAAACACCAGTGCCTTGGCGTTTTGCATCAGGTGGGCGACATTCGCATCATCCTGAAACCCCAGGAACTCGATATTGGCGGTTGCCAGGGCGCGCAGTTTTTCCATCTCCGGCCCGTTGCCTACGACCACCAGTTTGCGTGTTGTGTTGGCAAATGCCTGTACAATCAAATCCATACGTTTATAGGGAACCAGACGCGAGAAGGCTAAATAATAGTCGTCCTTGTCTGTCGACAGGCTGAACCGGTCAGTGTCCACGGGGGGGTAGATGACGTGGGCGTCACGCCGGTAAATTTTCTGGATGCGTTTGCGGATGTAGTGGGAATTGGCGATGAAATGGTCTACGCGGTTGCTGCTGACCACATCCCAAATGCGCAGCCGGTGCAGGGTGTGGCGGCTGAGCCAGGAACGGACACTGCCGTTTTGCAGGTTTCCGCCGCGCAGGTAGTCGTGGTACATATCCCAGGCGTAGCGCACGGGCGTGTGGCAGTAACAAACATGCAATTGCCCGTGGTGGGTCAGCACGCCCTTGGCAACGAGGTGGGAAGACGACAGCACCAGATCGTACTTGTCCATATTGAACTGTTCGATGGCCAGTGGGAACAACGGCAGGTATTGGCGGAAATGCTTGCGGGCAAACGGCAGGTTCTGGACGAATGATGTCCGGGTTTGCTTGCCCCCCAGCAGGTTGGAGCGGTTGGCTTCGTCCAGCCAGTCAACCAGGGCGAAGATGTCGGCATCCGGGTAAAGGTGGTTGAATTCCCCAACGCACTTTTCCGAACCGGCCACTTCGTTGAACCATTCATGCACCAGCGCAACTTGCATCTAAAAACCTTGGCAGCAATGAAAGCTGTCTGTAACAATAGGCGGGTGCAAAGTACAAGCAGGATGCAAGTGGGTTTCCTCGATTGTCAGCCAGTTGGATGGTTGCAGAAAAGCGCGGATTCTAGCATATATTCGACAAATACATCTGCTGTACCGCCAGTTGGAAGAGGGACGGAAAAATTTTTCATGAAACATGTGACCCTTATGAGTGTTGAGGGTAAGCTACCGGATATTGGCGTCATTAATTCCTGGCTGCTGATCCTGCTCGCGTTTACCTTCATGGGTAGCATTGCCATCGGTAACAGCCTGCTGTTCCTGATTTTGCTCTTGTGGTTGTTTGAGGGTAAATTTGACGAAAAATTCCAGAGGGTCAAACATAACCCATTCGCGTGGGCGGCGGTGGTGTTTGTATTGCTGCATTTCGTCGGGCTGTTATGGACCAGTGATTGGGAATTTGCCGGTTTTGTCCTGAAAAAGGAATTCAAGTATTTGATGGTGCCGGTGCTGATCACGGTGCTGCGCAAGGAGCACATCACCTATTACCTGCTGGCTTTCCTGTTGTCGATGGTGGTGATCGTCGGCCTGTCGTATGGCGTGTATCTAGAGTGGATTCCACCTTATGAGATTTTCGGCCTGGAAAAGGTGGAAGACCCGACACCATTCGTTGGCCACATTGTCTATAACCCGGTGCTGGCATTCACGCTGTACCTGCTGCTGTACGCGGTGTTTCTGCGCGATGATTTGCCCTGGAAACTCAAGGCAGTGGGGCTGGTGTTGTTCGTCATCATGAGCATCAACATGTTCCTGACGGAAGGGCGCATGGGGCAGGCGGTGTTTCTGGTGTTGCTGACGCTGTTTGTGTTCCAGTTTTATCACGGGCGGGTATTAAAGCCTGCGCTGTTATCGTTGCTGCTGATCAGTATCCTCGCACCTACGGCCTACCTGCTCAGCCCGGTGGTGCAGAAACGGGTGGATGTCGCCATTCACGAAGTGGAAAATTACGAGCAGGAACCCAATTCCAGTGTCGGCCTGCGGGTGATCATGCTGCTGAATTCGCTGGAAATCATCCGTGAAAACCCGTTGCTGGGGGTGGGTACGGGCGATTACCGGCAGGAATACATCAAGGTGAACCGGCAGAACTTCCCGGAAGCCACCCGTGGGGAGATCCTCAACCATCCACATAATGTGTACGTGCAGGAAATGGTGCAGTTCGGGTTGTTGGGGCTGGCGGTGTTGTTCTACATGTTTTACGTGATGGTGCGGATGTACAAGCAATCGTCTGGCCCGTTCAAGCCGGTGATGCTGGCGTTCCCGGTGTTTTATGCGGTGATCTTTTTCTCCGACGGCTACATCATGGATCACTACCTGACTTTCCTGTTCCTGTTGTTGGGTTCCATCTTGTACGCTGGTAACAGCCTTGGCCGTGATTAAACACATCCTGGTCATTATTCGCCGCTCCAACGGCGATGTGCTGCTGGCTTCCCCGCTGATCCAGCGCTTGCATGAGCATTATGCAGGGGCGGAAATCGACCTGCTGGTCAATGACGATACCTTAGGGATTGCCAAGGCGTTGCCGCATGTACGCCAGATTCATGCCTATTTCTATGGCTGGAAAAAACTGCCGTTGTGGCAGCGGCTGCGCACTGAAGCAGGTTTTATCCGCAAGCTGTTTCGGCAATACGATCTGGCCATTTCCCTCACCACTACCGACAGTAGCGTGCTGTATGCTTTGCTGTTTGGCCGCAAATCCATCAGCGCCATTGACGCCGAAGGGCGCAAAAGCTGGTGGAAGCAGCGCCTGCTGGATGGCGCGTACCAACTGGATGAAGGTAAGCCGGTCATCCTCAATAACCTGCAAGCGCTGGCATTGCTGGGAATTCCTCAAGGAAAAGTGCAGCTTGCCCTGCAATACACACCGCAAGCACTGGCCAATGCACAGACAAAATTACAGTCTCTTGGCGTTGAACGCTTCCTGATTTTTCACCCCTCGGCGCAATACGACTACAAGGTTTACCCTGAACACCTTCGGTATGGCTTGTTGGAGAAACTGGCTGGTTTGGGTGTTTCGGTGGTGGTAACGGGCGCAAAAACGCCGCTGGATTTGCAGATCAAAGCGTCGTTGCCTGTTTTGCCCAATGTGCATGACCTGATCGGTGGAACCAGTCTGGATGAATACATCGCCCTCAGCAGTCTGGCGCTCGCGTATGTCGGTGGCGATACCCTCAACATGCACATTGCCGCCGCGCAGGGCAAACGGGTGTTTGTCATTTTCGGCCCGACCCTGTTGAAACTGTGGTCGCCATGGAGTAACTCCCTGCAACGTGCAGCCAGCATCAGCCAGCCTGTGCAGACCTATGGCGACATTACCCTGTTCCAGGCGGACATGCCTTGCGTTCCATGTGGGCAAGCCGGGTGCGACAACCGTCACGGCAAAAGCGAGTGTCTTTACCGGATTGATCCGGCTATCATCAGTGCCGAAGTCAAACACTGGCTGGAACAACAAGGATTGATGGATGGCGAACATTAGCGGGTTGGTGATTACCTACAACGAAGCAACCCATATCCGCGCCTGTCTGGAATCACTGCTTAAAGTCTGTGATGACGTGGTGGTGGTGGATTCACTCAGCACCGACGGCACGGCAGAAATAGCGCAAGAGATGGGTGCAACCGTGCGCGCGCGGCCCTTCCTCGGCTACGGCCCGCAGAAAAACTTCGGCCTGCCTTTTTGCCGCCATGTCTGGGTGCTAAGCCTCGATGCGGACGAGCGGCTGGATGCTGACGCCATTGCCGACATCCGTAGCCTCGACCTGGACAATAGTGCGCATGACGCCTACGAGTTCCGCCGCAAAAACCTGTTCCATGGCAAGTGGATCAAATGTACTTCCTGGTATCCCGACCATGTACGGCGCTTGTTTAACCGCGACAAGGCGCGTTTTTCCGATTTGCAATGCCACGAAAAAGTGGAAACCGGCAACAGCAAACAGTTGGCTTCCCACATCATTCACTACTCCTACCGCGACTATCAGCACATGCTGCACAAGCTGAACCAGTATTCCAGTCAATATGTCGAGGATAATGTGGGCAGGAAAAAACCGATCAGCGCATGGTCGCCCCCCCTGCACGGCCTATTTGCCTTTCTCAAGAATTACTTCCTCAAACGTGGTTTCCTGTGCGGGTTTGATGGTTTTACCATTTCGCTGCTGAATGCGTTGGGTTCCTATATGAAATATGCCAAGTTGCTGGAAAAACAGCGCTATGGTAGCAAGGGGGAGCAGTGAAAGTCAGTGCCTGTACTTTCATCCGCAATGGCCAGTTGTTGGGTTACCCGTTTGTGGAATCCATCCGTTCCATTCTGCCGATCGTGGATGAGTTTGTGATCGCCGTGGGGCAGGGGGATGATGATACCCTGGCTATCCTGCAAGCCATGAACGAACCCAAGCTGCACCTGATCAAAACCGTCTGGAACGACAATATGCGGGTCAAGGGTTATGTTTACGGCCAGCAGAAAATGCTTGCCCAGTTTGCCTGTAGCGGCGAGTGGATTTTCTATCTGGAAGGCGATGAAGTCGTGCATGAAAGCGACCTGTCAGTTATCCAGGCCAGTATGCAGAAGCATCTGGATGACCCGGAGGTTGAGGCGCTGATCTTCGATTACCTGCATTTTTACGGTAACGCCAATACCTACCTGTGGTCGCCCGGCTGGTATCGGCGCGCGCCGCGCATCATCAAGGCGTCGGTGCGCAGCTATGCCCCTGACGGCCTGTTCTGGCTGGTGCTGGATTCCAACAAGCATGGGCGTTACCCCAAAGCGGCGCACGCGGGAGCCAGCATGTACCACTACGGTTGGGTCAGAAGTGAGGCGCAGATGAATCTGAAAGCCAGCCGGGTGGAAAAATACTGGAACAAGCAGAATGCTGCGATTGACTACCGCGACATGGACGCCCGCATCCTGCGCGAATTTACCGGCACGCACCCACAAATCGTACAGGGCTGGTTGCCCAAGGAACCCGGCCTGTTCCAGGTCAACCCCGATTATCGCCCCACCCGCAAGCAGCAAAAACACTGGTGGATGCTGCAACTGGAAAACCGCTTTGGGCTGGAACTCAGCAAAAAGCATTACAAACGGGTGAGATAGCCATGCTTTACCTGTACCATTCCAACCAGTTGGAACAACTTGCCGAAGCGTTTGCCGGGTTGCAGGCGGAACAGCCCTTGCCGCCGCTGGTGACGGAATGGGTGGTGGTGCAGAACATCGGCATGGGGCGCTGGCTTTCCCTGCAAACCGCGCAACACAATGGTATTGCTGCCAACATCCGCTACCTGTTCCCGGCTGAGTTGACCTGGGAATTATTACGCAAGGTGCTGCAAGATGTTCCTGAGCAAGACCCTTGCGCACCGCATATCATGCGCTGGCGGCTGTTCGATATTTTCTTGAATGAGCCGGAGCAGTGGCCGGAACTGGCGCATTATCTCGGCACGGGCGAGCCTGCCGCCTGGCAACTGGCCGGGCAGATCGCCAAGGTATTCGACCAGTACCTGTTTTTCCGCCCTGACTGGATTCGGGAATGGGAGCGGGGCAAAGGTGCCGGTGATGACTGGCAGGTGCGTCTGTGGTGGCGGGTGGCGGGTGAGCAGAAGCTTCCGCATTGGGTGCGCTTACAGGAACGTTTTGCCCATGCCTTACGGTTTCATACGCCCTCCGTTGCCAACCTGCCCAGCCGCATCAGCTTCTTCTCCGTGCCAGTACTGTCGCCCGGCTACGTGCAATTGCTGGGTGAGGTGGCCAAATACACCGACATCCACATCTACCTGATGAACCCTTGCGAGGAATACTGGGGCGACATCGAATCCGAAAAACGCAAGCACAAGCAGCAGGCCGATGTGCAGGACTATTTCAGCGTCGGCAACCCGCTACTGGCGTCATGGGGGCGGCAGGGGCGCGATTTCATCGACCTGTTGATCGACGCCGAAGCCGATGTGGATGACCTGCCGTTGTTCATCGAACCCGATGGCGACACCCTGCTGAACCGCATCCAGTCCGACATCCTGCACCTGCAAATGCCCACCTCACTTTCTTCCCCCCTAAAATCTTCCATTTCCTTCCACGCCTGCCACTCCCCCATGCGTGAAGCCGAAGTCCTCTACGACCAATTGCTCGCCCTGTTCGAGGCCAACCCCGACCTGACCCCGGCGGATGTGGTGGTAATGACGCCCGATATCGACACTTACGCCCCCTACCTGGACGCAGTATTTTCCAGCGCTGCCCACCCGCTACCGTTCAGCATCGCTGACCGCAGCCCCGGCTATGCGCAAAGCATCATCAACCTGTGCGAACACTTGCTGGAACTGCCGCAAGGCCGCTGCGATGCCGAAAGCGTGTTGACCCTGCTGGAGTTTGAGGAAGTCCGCACCCGTATCGGTTTGGATGAAGCACAGGTCATCCAGTGCCGCCACTGGATCCGCGCCGTCAATATCCGCTGGGGAACGGATGCGCAGGCACGCCCGGAACTGGGTGGTGCGGATACGGCGGAGCACACCTGGCGCTACGGCCTTGACCGCCTGCTACTGGGTTACGCCATGCCTGGCGAAGACCTGTTCAGCGGCATCCTGCCCTGGAATGACATCGAAGGCAGTCAGGCTGAAATGCTGGGCCGCCTGCAACAAATGCTGGAAGCCGTGTTTGATCTGGCCAACTGGGGGCGGCAGCAACAGACTGTGCCGGAATGGAATCGCCGCTTCCGCCAGTTGCTGGAAACTGTGGTGGGCGAAGACGCCCCGCTGCAAACGGTCTGGCAGGGGCTGGATACGCTGGAGCGGACGTTGGCGCAAGCCGGTTTCGACCAGCCCGTAGTCTGGCCGGTGTTCCAGAACGCCCTGCTGGAGCAGCTCGACAAACGCAGCGAATCGGAAGGCTTCCTCGGGCGTGGTATCACCTGCTGTGCACTGATGCCGATGCGCACCGTGCCGTTCCGCTTCGTCGCTTTGGTTGGCATGAATGACGGGGTCTTCCCGCGCCGGGATGCCCGTGCCAGTTTCGACCGTATGGGGCAACAAATCCAGCGTGGTGACCGCCTCAAGCGCGATGAAGACCGTTACCTGTTCCTCGAAAGCTTGCTGTCGGCGCGTGACTGGCTGTATATCAGCTACATCGGCCAAAGTCCGCGCGATAATAGCGAACTGCCACCCTCCGTACTGGTCAGCGAGTTGCTGGATTACGTGGAACGCTGCGTACCGGGTGGCCTCGAAAGCCTACTGACCAAGCACCCGTTGCAGGCGTTCAGCCAGAAATACCTGCGCGGCGATAACGGCCTGTTTACCTACAGCAGGTTTGGGCAGGGGAGTGTGGATAAGACCAAAACGGTGTTCCCGCCGTTCTGGCAGGGCGAAGCATTGCCAGAGCCTGACCCTGCTTACCGGCAAGTCGGTCTGGCCGAGTTGACCCGCTTTTACCAGAATCCGGCGCGGACGTTTCTGCGCGAACGTTTCGGGCTACGCTTAGGGGAGGCGGATGAGGAATTGCCGGTGCGCGAACCCTTCACCCTTGAAACCTACAGTGACCGCGAGGTACGTGCCTGCATTTTCCAGCAACTGGAGCGGGGTTTGCCTGCCAGCACTGCCTTACCGTTGCTGCGGGCGCAGGGCATGTTGCCGCACGGCAAGCCGGGTGAACTGGTGTTCCAGCGGGAGGCGGCTGTGACCGAGGCGTTTTTCCAGGAAGTACAGCCGATACCACCATTATACCGTGAATATTTCAGCCTGACACTGGGGGAATTCCACCTCAGTGGAACCGTGACCCATCTGGATCGGGGTGCGGGGCGCAAGGTTTATGAACTGGGCAAGCTCAGTTACTGGAGCTGGCTGGATATCTGGTTGCAGCATCTGGCGCTCAATACGCTGGATGAAAAGGTTTGCCCGCATTCCACCTTTATGTATTCAGCCGATAAGCATTATGAGCTGCAACCGGTGGCGGATGCGGCGGAACAGCTGCAACAATTGTTGGCGTGGTATTGGCAGGGTTTGCAGGAGCCACTGCCGTTTTTCCCCAAATCCGGTTTCAATCTGATGGAGCAGAGTGAGCCGGATGTGGGCAAGGTGCTCAGCACCTGGGAAGGCAGTGGTAATTTCGCCGGGGAAAGCGAGAAGCCCGAATACCGGCTGCTGTACCGGGGTGTCAACCCGCTGGAAGGGCAGGCTGACGCCTTTCTGGAAATCTCCAGTGTCGTCTTCGGCCGCTTGTTGATGGCGAAAACTGTTTTAGAGCCTTCTTGACCGTATTATTGTTTTCCGATAGCAGAATTTGTTGGAATTAACCACAGGTTGGTCGTATTATGATGGCAAAATGATCGTTTGGAAAATATGTCTTTCTGGGCGACAGAATATTTAATAGCATGGGTTGTGGCATGAAATGTTTTTAAGTGCTGTTGCTCATGCTGCGCCTTGTTGATAAATAATGATGAAATTTCTGGAAGCGATCCAATAAAAGGCTGTTGTGTTTTTATGAAAAAGGTTCTTGCCATTAATGTATTGGTATTCGTTGGAATTATTGTTTTGTTGGAGGGGTCTGCACGGTTGGCTGTCTCCCAAAATGAAGTTAACCCGGTGTTCGATGACCAAAGTTTGAGGGTGCGGGACAGGCCGTTTGTTGAAACGGATGAGGTTCGGGGGTTTGCTTTGAAGAGTGGTTTCAAATCCGACCTCTATTCCATTAACGCTAATGGGTTTAGGGGCGGGGAGCTTCCTCCTGATCTGGGTGAAAAATATGTGATCCTTGCCCTGGGCGAATCAACAACATTTGGGTGGGGAGTGGATGATCAGCATACATATCCGTATTTGCTTAATACGCACTTCCAACATGATGATGTTTATATCGTTAATGCAGGGATTCCATCCTATACGTCTGCCCAAACACTTTTGTATTTAAAAGAAATTTTGAATAAAAAAGAAATAGATCCCAGGTTTGCCCTGATCAATATTTTATGGAATGATGTTTGGTATTCAACCGTCAAGAATTGGGATCCAGAAATACTGGTTCATCAACGCCCTCCTGTCTGGTTTGGTCTTATGAGCAAGTACTCAAGGCTTTTTAACGTAATTTTCATGGGGCTAAGGAGCCGGGAACTGGTTAATGTGGTAAATGAAAAGGCTGTGCAGGAGTATGGGCATAACCTGGAAAAGATGATCCTTCTTTGCAGGGATAATAATATCAAGGTTGCTTTTGTAGAGCCTCCCTTTGATGCTGATCATGTCTCTGAAGATGGCCTAAATGAATTCCATACCCAGTATACCAAGAGTTTCCTGATTGATACGGCTAAACATTATGCTGAAAAGATGCATGAAGTTGCGGCGAAATACGGGGTTGCAGTGATAAAGCATCAGTTTGATTTGTTTGGAAATTTAAACCATTACGATTTATTTCTGGATGGTATGCACCCAAATCCGGCAGGAAACAACCTAATGGCAAAAGATGTGTATGATAAGCTTTCACCTGTTATTGGGTATAACTGATTTCTTTGTGTAGTATGTGATGATGGAAATGAATATTAGTGAAGTTGACTTTATCGGGCAGAATCTTGCAATGTTTTGTTGCCCGAGGTGTAATGGTGATCTTGTTGTTAACCAGCAAAACATTCTTTGTTTGGGATGTGGCCATGAATATGTCAATATTGAAAAAATTCCATCTCTGTTTGCGCCTAATGAGTGGGGCGGGGAAACAGATGATGTGACAGAAGAAATTAAGTCATTTTATGAAAAAACCCCTTTTCCTGATTATGATGACTTTGATCATGTTGGTTCTTTAATAAGTAAAGCCAAAGAAGGTCTTTTTGCCCGATTGTTGGATGAGCAAATTCCATTTGGATATAAGATACTGGAGTGCGGCTGCGGTACCGGGCAGTTAACAAATTTTTTATCAATTGCAAGCAGGACTGTAATTGGTACTGATATTTGCATAAACTCCTTGAAAATGGCTAATGATTTTAAACAAGCCAATAATTTAAGGCGTGCACATTTTTATCAGATGAACCTGTTCCGTCCGGCGTTTAGGGCTGGAAGTTTCGATTTGGTTATTTCAAATGGGGTTTTGCATCATACCAGCAACCCATTGTTGGCATTCAAATCCATCGCGTCGTTAGTAAAGCCGGGTGGTTATATATTGGTAGGGCTTTATCACCGGTATGGCCGTTTGGCAACGGATTTACGTCGCTTTGTTTTTGGCCTGACAGGGGATCGGATGAGGTTTCTGGATCAGCGGTTACTGAATTCAAAAATTGGCAAGACCAAGAAAAACTCATGGTTTATGGATCAATATAAAAACCCCCATGAGTCCAAGCATACAGTGGGTGAGGTTTTAAACTGGTTGCAGGAAGTCAACTTCAAGTTTATTCATGCTATCCCAAAGACAATTCCGTTTGAGCCATTTGACGGGGAGGAAGAATTATTCAAGCAGGACAGGCTAGGTAATCTCTTTGAAAGGTTTGTTGTGAATATGGGAATGATTGTCACCGGGCATAAGGAAGGTGGTTTTTTTACCATAATCGCACAGCGTACACCATAGTGTTGATGTACTCATGCAATAACCACAAACCGGAACCTGATGCTCCGGTTTAGGTTGTGTGGCCCTAAGCAGCTACGCTAAAACAAGGTATAAATGAATGGTGCAACTGCTGAGCCTTGCGCAAAGACCAACAAAAGGCCAAACAGTAGCAATACTAATATGATGGGGGCCAGCCAGAATTTCTTGCGTTCGAGCATGAATTTTGTTAATTCTTTCAATAAATCAATCATCTAGAATAATCTCTCAAAATGGTTGCGGGGGCGTGCATGGCTAGGCTGCCGTAATGACCCTGTTTTGTTGGTGGCTAACTGGCGGATGTGCCCTTGCTTGAATAGGCCCATCAAGGCTCCTGTTGGTGCGATGATTAGGTAGTAAGATACTCCAAGTAAAACCCTAGTATTGACCCACCCTAGTGTGAGACCGATTTTCATCCACACCTTATAAACTAGCTGTAAGCTTTCTGGATATATGATTGCAGGTATCCAGAATATAAGCATGGTAACCCAAGGCCAAACAGGAATGGGGTACTTGCCTAGCCAAGGGAATAGGAGACCAAATAGCACGGCAAAAATACCACCGGTCAATAATCCGAAGTTTCTTAACGCTGTTTTCCCCAGCGTTTTCCTGTTTGGCAGTTGGCTCAAGGTATTTTCCCCTTTTTGTCAGTTGGTCAGCTGTGATTTATCCAGCAGGAAATTTTCCAGCACCAAGTAGTCCATCCCGGTGCGCATGAAACAGCGATAGGCGTCTTCTGGTGTGCATACGATAGGCTCCCCCCGTACATTGAAAGAAGTGTTAACCAGGATTGGGCAACCTGTCCTGTTTTCAAAGGCGTCCAGTAACTGGTAAAAGCGGGGATTGGTTGCAGGGTGGACGGTTTGTAAGCGCGCCGAGTAGTCTACGTGGGTGACTGCCGGAATTTGTGAGCGTGGAATATTCAATTTGTCGATGCCAAACAAGGCTTGTTCCTCCGTGGTCATGGGCAAGCGTTTATCCGCTTGCACTTCCGCCACAATCAGCATGTAAGGGCTGTTGCGGTCATGGCCGAACCATTCGCTTACCTTGTCATGCTTGATGGCCGGGGCAAATGGGCGGAAAGATTCACGGTACTTGATCCGCAGGTTCATGGTGGACTGCATTTTGGGGTTGCGTGCATCACCAATAATGGACCGGCTCCCTAGCGCCCGTGGCCCAAACTCCATCCGGCCCTGAAACCATCCTACCACGTTGCCGTCTTCCAGGATGGCGGCCAGGCGTTCCATGAGTTGTGGGTCATCCAGTTCGGTGTAAGGCAGTTTCTGTTTGTCCAGCCATTGGCGAACGGTTTCCCTGCTGAAGCTGGGCCCAAGGTAGGCCCCTTGCATGGAGTCATGTGGGTCAGGTATCCGGGTATTTTCCTGGTATTCGTGCCATGTGGATAGTGCCGCCCCGAGTGCGCCGCCAGCGTCACCGGCAGCGGGTTGTACCCATATATCCTTGAACAGGCCTTCCCGTAGCAGGCGTCCATTCGCCACGCAATTCAACGCTACCCCCCCTGCCAGGCAAACATGGTCGTTCCCCGTTTCCTGCTGAACGGTACGCGCTAGCCGCAGCACCACTTCTTCCGTAACAACCTGGATGGAGCGGGCTATATCCATTTCTTTTTGGGTAAGCTTGCTTTCTGGTTGGCGGGGGGGGGATGCGAACAATTCAGCAAAACGGCGGTTGGTCATGGTTAGGCCGGTAGCGAAGTCAAAGTACCGCATGTTGAGGTGGAATGTCCCGTCTTCGCGCAAGTCCAGTAATTGGTCGAGAATCAGGTCAACGTATTTGGGTTCCCCATAGGGGGCCAGCCCCATCAGTTTGTATTCCCCTGAATTGACTTTGAAGCCTGTGTAGTAAGTAAACGCGGAATACAGCAGACCCAGTGAGTGTGGAAAGTCGATTTGCCACAAGGGGGTCAATTGGTTTCCCTCACCTTGCCAAACCGATGTCGTTGCCCATTCACCTACGCCATCTAGGCAAATGACAGCCGCCTTTTCAAATGGGCTGGGATAAAATGCTGAAGCCGCATGAGCCTGGTGGTGTTCTGTGAACAGTAGGGGAGGGAGTTCCTTTTCTTTCAAACCTGATAAGGTGGAGAGTTCTGTTTGCAGCGTTTTTTTCAGGAACAGTTTTTCTTTTAGCCAGACAGGCATGGCTGTTACGAAAGAGCGAAACCCCCGTGGCGCATAATGCAGGTACGTTTCCAGCAACCTTTCGAACTTCAGCAGCGGTTTGTCGTAAAAAACGACATGGCCAATATGCGGTAAGCGAATGCCTGCTTCCTCAAGGCAATAGTTGATGGCGTGGGTTGGAAACGCGGGGTCATGTTTTTTGCGTGTGAAACGCTCTTCCTGGGCTGCCGCAACAATTTTGCCATCTCGCAACAAGGCTGCGGCACTGTCATGATAGTAAGCAGAAAGCCCAAGGATATAAGAACTCATCAATCGGTTAACCTGGTTAAAACTCTAAAAAGACATGGATATGGCAAGGCAAATCTAAAGCAGTGAAGGCAAAACGCAAGGGAAATCCCGCCAACCTGTTGGTTTTGGTGGACAGGTATGGGTGTGGTTAGTTTACAGCCCTGCTTCACGCAAGGATATGATCATCCATTCCCTATGGGTTGCTATTTTATGTAAAGTGTCATCCGGGTCTACGACCACCGGATTGTCCACCAGTTCCAGCAAAGGCAGGTCGTTGTGTGAATCACTGTAGAAGTAACTGCCTGCCAGCGTTTCCGCGCGGTCTTCCAGCCACTGTTGCAGGCGCGTGACCTTGCCCCCCTGGAAACAGGGTACACCTTCGATTTCCCGGGTATAGCGCCCATCCACGATTTTCGGTTCTGTCGCCAGCAGGTTGGGGATGCCGAAAGCCTCCGCAATGGGCCGGGTGATGAAACTGTTGGTGGCGGTGATGATGACCAGCGTATGATCTTGATGACGGTGGTTTTCCACCAGTTGCAGGGCAGCATCCGACATCAGCGGACGGATAGCGGTTGCCATGAATTCCCGGTGTAGTTCCGCCAGCTCCTCCATGCTGCGCTCACTCAGGGGTTTGAAGGAAAACGCTGAAAATTCGTGGATGTCCAGCACGCCCCGTTTATATTGTTCGTAAAATTGCTGGTTGGCGGTTTCGTAGTGGTCGCGTTCCACCAGCCCTTTACTGACCAGAAACTGCCCCCATTCGTAGTCGCTGTCGCCACTGAGTAACGTGTTGTCCAGATCAAAAAGCGCCAATGTCATGTTTTGCAGGCTCCTGCCGGGAAAAACTGCTGATTGTACCCGCTTTCTGTCCTCGTGAAATTGCCGAATCGTGACAGTTGTGGAAAAATCAGGGTAAGTTAAGCTTTGGAGATGAATCGTGATTGATGAGGAAGGGTTCAGGGCCAATGTTGGCATCATCCTCTGCAATTGCGACGGTAAAGTGTTTTGGGGGAAACGGCTTGGGCAGGATTCTTGGCAGTTTCCACAGGGAGGCATAGATAAAGGAGAATCACCGACCGAAGCCATGTTCCGTGAACTCTATGAGGAAGTGGGGTTGCGCAAGGAGCAGGTCGAAATTGTCGGGCAAACCCGTGGATGGTTGCGTTACCGCATACCCCATTACATGATCCGCCGTCGTGCGAGGCCGTTGTGCATCGGGCAGAAGCAGCGCTGGTTTTTACTACGCCTGTTATGCACTGACCATGATGTCAATTTGCAGGCGACCGGGAAACCGGAATTTGACCACTGGGAATGGGTGGACTATTGGAAACCTGCCCGTCAGGTGGTGTTTTTCAAGCGCCGGGTCTATCACCGTGCGCTGAATGAGTTGGCGCCGTTGCTGGAGTAGGAGAAACCCCTCACCCTAACCCCTCTCCCTCAACGGGCGGGGGCCAGGAAGGGGAGTTTCAAAACGGTTTCACCACCGCCAATATCACCACCACAATCAAGAGCAGGCTAGGCGCTTCGTTGAACATGCGATACCACTTGTGGCTGCGGGTATTCGCTTCATTTCTGAACGTAATCATCAGACGGTAGCAAGCGTAATGGTATGCAAACAAGCCAACAACCAGTAGCAGCTTGGCGTGGAACCAGTGGGTTGTTACCAGTAAATACTGCCAGTTCAGCGCCAGCATGGTGAAGCCGAAGATGGCTGTAATGGTCGCGCCGATCGTCATTATGATGTAGAGCCGACGTTCCATCACCTTGAACAGTTCAAAACTGCCCTTGTTTTCCGGCATGGCGTGGTAAACGTATAGCCGCGGCAAGTAAAATAAGCCCGCAAACCAAGTCACCATGAAAATGACATGGATGGCTTTGATCCAGAGATACATGCTTTATCCTTTCATCAGTTCGTTGACTTTCTGCTCCAGTTCGGTAGCGTCCCACTCACCCATTTTCTGAACGGCGATTTTTCCATCAGCACCGACCAGGAATGAGGTCGGCGTTACCCGCACGTCAAACTGCTTGGCCAATTCACCGCTTTGATCGTGTGCTACCGTGTAGGTCATGCCTTTCTGGACGCGCATCGCCTTTATGGCGGGTGGTTCATCATACGACATGGCAACGGCAATGATGCGGAAGCCGCTGCCTTGCATTTTGTTTTCCAGCGCTTCCAGCACCGGAATTTCACCGACGCAGCCGGGGCAGGTGGTTGACCAGAAAGTCAGTAGATAGGGTTTGCCCTTCAGGCTGTCCAGACTCAATGTGGTGCCGTCGATGGTTTGCACAGTTGCGGCAGGCACCGTTTTGACGCCGCCAGCGGGAGCCAGCAGGAAAAAGGCGGCAATGCCCGCAATGAAGGCCAGTATGGCGATTCCTTTGATATCCAGTTTCATAGTGTAGAGGTTGTTAATCGTTAAGGAAGGCGTATTATACAGGGATTTCTCAGGCTGACAGAAATAGAGGTAGCGTGAAAAGGAAGATTGGTATCGTTGGCGCGACCGGTTATACCGGCGTTGAGTTGTTGCGTTTGCTCTCCAGCCACCCTGATGTTGAGATTAGCTACGTGACATCCCGCGAACATGCTGGCAGCCGGGTGGATGCGATGTTCCCCAACCTGCGAGGTTATGTGGATCTGGAGTTTTCTGCCCCAGCCAACGATGCCCTAAGCGAATGTGCCCTGGTGTTTTTCGCTACCCCCAACGGTATCGCGATGAAAAGCGCCCAGGTGCTGCTGGATGCAGGCACAAAGGTCATCGACCTGGCTGCCGATTTCCGCATTAAGGATATTGCCGTTTGGGAAAAATGGTACGGGATGCGGCACGCCAGCCCCCGTTTGGTGGAAGAGGCTGTATACGGTCTGCCGGAACTGAACCGGGCGCAAATCCGTGCAGCTCGCCTGGTTGCCAACCCTGGCTGTTACCCAACCGCCGTTACTCTGGGTTTGCTGCCCTTGGTGGAAAAGGGGCTAATTGATCTGGACAATGTCATTGCGGACACAAAATCCGGCGTCAGTGGGGCAGGGCGCAAGGCCGAAGTGCATACGCTGTTGGCGGAGGCGGGTGATAATTTCAAGGCTTACGCAGTTGCAGGGCATCGCCACCAGCCGGAAATTGCCCAAACGCTATCAAATATTGCCCATCAATCGGTAAATCCTGTTTTTGTTCCCCACTTATTGCCTATGATTCGGGGGATTCACGCGACACTGTACGCCAAACTAAGTGCAGAAGCGGATTTACAACCGCTTTACCAACAGCGTTATGCAAACGAACCGTTTGTGGATGTGTTGCCAGCTGGCTCCCATCCTGAAACCCGCTCTGTGCGTGGCGCGAACTTCTGCCGGATAGCTTTGCACCGCCCCGGCAATGGCGATCAGGTTGTCGTGCTTTCTGTGATTGATAATCTGGTTAAGGGCGCGGCAGGTCAGGCAGTACAAAATATGAACCTGATGTTGGGTTTGGCGGAAAACACAGCTCTGAGGCAGCCTGGTCTGTTACCCTGACCAATTGAGGGAATGGAATATAATCTGGCATGAGTCTCGAATATAAATTTGAAAACCGGGGAACGGTTCAGGTTCGCCCGACCGGCAGTGATAAGCGTAGCCCCTGTTGGTATATGTTGATAGGAACGGGCTTGTTGATGCTAGCCATGCTGGGCTGGTTGTTTTTCAGCGGCTATCTGACGCCAGTTAACTCATCTGGCGGCATTCAGGCTTTGACCTTGCGCGGCAAAATGAATGAACAGGAAAGGTTGATAGAGAAGCAGGCGTCCAACATTCACGGGCTGGAAGAGCAATTGGCTTCAGCCAAACGGGATCAGGAAGTGCAGCTTGCCGCCAATGAAGAGTTGCGTAAAAAGTTTTCTGCCGCTGAAACGGATCTTTCTGCCCAGCGCGATAAACTGGCTCTGTATGAGGGAATCCTGTCACCGGAGGGGCTGGAGCAGGGGCTACACATCCAGCATTTCAGCATCAAGGAACGCTTGGTTGATAAAGATGGCAACAAGGTCAATGGTGACCACCTGTATCAATATCATCTGGTGCTGGCCAATATCCGTAGTGGGGATGCTGCGGTAAAAGGCAGCTTTAGCATTGCCATTACTGGCCAGCAGGATGGCAAGGACGTGACGGTCACCCAGAAGGATGTTGCACCCAAGGATGAAAAAGCCCTGACGACTTTTGACGTCAAGCATTACCAGGGCTTGGAAGGCAAGTTATTGTTGCCAAAAAATTTTGAACCGGAATCAGTTAAAGTCAAGATCAGCCCAGCGGAAGGTGATACCCCCGAGCGGCTGGCCAAAAGTTATGACTGGGCTTCATTTAGCAAGGCTGGTTCCGTCACTAAGGCATCTGAAGTAACGGTATCCACCACCACAACAAAGGAGTAAGCAAGCATGTTCGGTAAAAACGCTAAGAGTACCGGTGGCGGCGGTAGCCCCACCAATACGGGCAACAATGATCAGAAAATCCGTAGCGCACGGGTTGATACCCTGATCGGCAAAGGTACCACCATTGACGGCGACCTGCGTTTTTCCGGTGGTTTGCATGTGGAAGGCGTCATCAAGGGCAATCTGGCCGCTGACGGTGACGATGCGACCTTGATTTTGAGCGAACACGGCCATATCCAAGGTGAAGTACGTGTGCCCAGCATGGTGCTGAACGGCATGATTGATGGCGATGTTTTCGCCGGTGGTAAGGTCGAGCTGTTTGAAAAAGCGCGCATTTGCGGTGATGTTTATTACAACCTGCTGGAAATGGCGGTGGGCGCGGAAGTCAACGGCAAGCTGGTGCGGCAGAAGCCTGAGTCCGGCAGTTTTGCAACCTCACCGACTTCTTCCGCCAGCGAATAGGGGATTTTGGCTCTGCTGCCTTGGTAGTGGTAACGTAATCTAATGATTTTAGTTCAGGAGACAGACAAAATGACGGTTGAAACAGCAATTCCTGCCGCGCTGATTTTTACGGACGCAGCGGCGACCAAGGTTAAGGGGTTGATTGAGGATGAAGGCAACCCGGATCTGAAGTTACGGGTGTTTGTGCAAGGTGGCGGTTGTTCCGGCTTCCAGTATGGTTTCACATTCGATGAGAACATGAACGACGATGATACTGCGGTAGAAAACGGTGGTGTGACGCTGCTCATCGACCCGATGAGCTTCCAGTACATGGTTGGTGCTGAAATCGACTATACCGAAGGTCTGGAAGGTGCGCAGTTTGTGATCCGTAACCCGAATGCGACCACGACTTGCGGCTGTGGCTCTTCTTTCAGCCCGTAAATGCAAGCACACGTGCAAGCATGAAAAAGGCCGCGTTTGTGGCCTTTTTCATTTCTGCCAAGACAACTCAACCCGTATTGCGCATCCCCGCCGCAATCGCGTTGATGGTACGCAACAGCACTGGCAGCCACGATGAATTGGTATCGCCAGTTTCCTCGGCAAAGCGGCGGTGACGGCGAATCAGGGTAATCTGGATGTGGTTGAGTGGATCCAGATACGGGTCGCGCCGTTGCAGCGAGTATTGCAGGAACGGCGCATCATCCATCAGGTGTTCCTGCTTGGCTGCCTTGAGTACTTCGCTGGCCGTCAGCTCGTATTCATTGCGGATGTCGGCGAAAATTTTCTGCGCGCTTTCCTGGTCTTTGGCCAATTCGGCGTATTCCAGCGCGGTATCCATTTCTGCCTTATACAGGGCCATCTGCACGTTGCTGAGCAGGGAACGGAAGGCAGGCCATTCATCGTGCATACGTTCCAGCAGTTTGTCATTGCCGGGGGTGGCTTCCCGGAATTTCGATAGTGCCGTGCCGATGCCATACCAGGCGGGCAGGGTGTGACGGGATTGCGCCCAGCCGAATACCCACGGAATGGCGCGGATGGAACTCTTGTCGCGCACGGTTTTCTTGCGGTGCGACGGGCGCGAGCCGATGTTCAGCAGGGCGATTTCCTGCACCGGGGTGGCTTCGTAGAAGTAATCCATCAAACCCGGCGTCCAGTCGGTAAGCTGGCGGTAGCTCTGTTCGCCCATCGTGGCGATGTCGTTCATGGCACTGAGGAATTCATCCGGGTAGGGGCCGCGTTTCTTCAACAGGCCAAGACTGGCCTTGAGCAGGCCGGTGGTGCCAACGCCCAGTTCATAGACAGCGGTTTCCACGTTACTGTATTTGGCCGCCAGTACTTCGCCCTGTTCGGTGAATTTGATCTGGCCTTGTACTGTATCAGGTGGTTGCGCGATGATCGCTTCATGGGTGGGGCCGCCGCCTCGCCCGACCGTACCGCCGCGCCCGTGGAACAGGCGGCATTTGACGCGGTATTGGTCGGTCAGGGCAATGACTTCCTTCTGTGCGTTGTACAGGTTCCAGTTAGAGGCGAGGATGCCGCCATCCTTGCACGAGTCGGAGTAGCCCAGCATGACTTCCTGCATGTTACCGGAAGCGGCCAGCAGCTCGCGGTAGGTAGCATTTTCCATCAGGCTGGTGAGTACGCTGGTGATGTGCCTGAGGTCTTCGATGGTTTCAAACAACGGGGAAACCAGGATGTTGCAGAACAGCTTGCGTTCGGCGTCGTAGCCAATCAGTCCGGCCATGCGCGCCAGCAGCATCACTTCCATCACATGGCTGGCGCTGTGGGTCATGGAGATGACGTAAGCGCCGAAAATGCCCGAGCCGGCTTCGCTGCGCATTTCCACCATGCTGTCGAAGACTTCCAGCGTTTCGGCGGTACGCTCGCTGAGTTTGGGGCGGTGTGGCAGCGGCAGGCGAGGGCGTTGGATGAGTTCGGCCAGCATCTCCATGCGCTCTGCCTCCGGCAGTTGCAGGTAGTTGCTGCACAGGCCGGAGAGTTGCAGGACTTCTGCCACCGTTTCGCTGTGGATGGTGGATTCCTGGCGGATGTCGAGCTTGTAAAGACCGAAGCCGCAGGTTTCTGCCAGCCGGATCAGGTCTTTCAGTTCACGCCCGGCAATCACGTGGTCATTATGGCTGCGCAAGGAATCGCGGATCAGGTACAACTCGTGGATGAAATCCGCCACGTCGGTGTAAGCGGCCCTGGATGGGCGGAAATATTCGCCGCTCAGGCGTGCATTCACCACATCCAGCGTTGCCTGCAACTTGTGGTGCATGATGCTGAGCAGGCGGCGGTAAGGTTCTTCCTGGAAGTTGGTTTTGGTGTAATGGAATGCCACTTCGCCCAGCCCCAGCCGTTGGTCTTCATTACGCAGGTAAGCGCTGAATTCCTCGGTCGGGGTAATGAACTGGGTGGAATGTGACAAAATGGTGCGCAGTGCATTGACGCGCTCGATGTATTCCTCCAGCGCCAATTGCATCTGCATCCGGATGGCTTTGCGGGTCAGGGCAGGGGTAACGAACGGGTTGCCGTCACGGTCACCGCCGATCCAGGAACCAAAACGCAGGAAACTGGGCACAGTGACCGCACCCCAGCCATAGGCAATGCGCGTGGCGCGTTCAAAGTAGCGGTAAACCGTGGGGATGGCTTCAAACAGCGATTCGCGGAAATAGTATAAGCCATAGCGGATTTCATCTTCCACTGTCGGCTTGCGGTTGCGCACTTCATCGGTGCGCCACATCAGCTGGATTTGCGCTTTCAGGTGGCGCAGCAGGGATTCGCGTTCGCTCGGATCCTGATCCAGCGTCAGTTGGTCGATGACCAGGAAGATGCGGCGCTGGATTTCCATCATGGTGCGTCGGCGCGCTTCGGTTGGGTGCGCGGTAAACACCGGTGTGTAACGCATCTGGTCAAGCAGGGCTTGCAGCTCCTCCGCTTTCATGCCGTCGTTGGCCATGTCCAGAATGGTGCGGCGGACGGAACCCTGCCACAACTGGCTATCACTCTGCTGGATTTTGCGGCGGCGTTCACGGTGCTGGAAATCTTCCTCGACGATATTGTTGAGGATGTAGAACGTATTGAAAGCACGGATGACCTGTTCCAGCATGTCAACATCCAGGCTGTCGATGAAGCCCATCAACTCGTTGCGGGCGGCGGGGTCATTGCTCTTGCGCAGGCGAATATAGCCACGGCGCAGTTTTTCCACGGTCTCGTAAACGGCTTCGCCTTCCTGCTCGCGGATGATTTCCCCCAGCAGTTCCCCGAACTGGCGGATGCTTTCCTGAAGCTTGGCAACATCGAATGGTTTGTTGGTCATGGCGCTCTACTTTCTGTGATAGGGGGGTGGGTCAATGCATGGTACATGCAAGGACGAAGCAAATATTATGCCTTAACCGTCCTGATGCAGAAAGCGACATGACTGGATGATGAGCTTTATCTTTTTTGTGCACCGCAACAAAAAACTTGTTGACAGTCTTTGTGGAAAACGATATTGTGCATTGCATCAAATGCTGCAAAGCAACATTGACTGAAAACTGCTAAACACTAGGAGATTGACCATGCAAAACGAAATGATGAACATTATTAAGCAATTCAGTGACAGCGCTCTGGCTTCTGCCAAGAAAATCGGCGACCTGAACCTGAAAACATTTGAAACCCTGGCTGGCAAGCAAGCAGAACTGGTTAAGTCCTGCGTTGAAATGGGCACCAAGAATGCCGAAGCTGCCACCAAAGTAAAAGACCTGAGCGAACTGACTGCCCTGCAACAGGAAGTGACCCGCGCTTGTGGCGAAAAATGGGTTGCCAACATGCGTGAGGCCACTGAAATGCTGACTTCTGTGCGCGACGAACTGACCGCGATCATGGAAGAAGCTGCCAAGTACACGCAGGAAAACGCTGAGCAAGCAGTCGAAGCTGGCAAGAAAGCAGCTACTGAAGCTGTCGAAAAAACCACTGAAGCAGTAGAAAAAGCCACTGCTGAAGTGGTTGAAATGACCAAAGAAGCGGCTGACAAGACTGTTGAAGCGACCAAGAAAGCCGCTGCCAAAGCCAAAGTTGCTTAATACTGATTGATACCGATTTTAGTTGGCAGTGGGCCGGGGTGTAACTCCTCCTCTCCTCTCTCTAGCTACCCGGCTCACTTATCCTCCCTTGCCCGCCCCTCCTGGCGGGCAATTTTTTGTGCGCGTTTTACCTCTCTCCTGCCAGCTTTTCAGGTCGCTGACCCATTCCCCAACGGGATTTTCTTTTGTTGAATGGTGTTTCAGTGCTGCGTCACGGATAAACTTTTACCGAAATGGGTAATTTCATCATCCCGCTTTTGCGCGTAAATCGAGTGGTACGGGTGAATCTCGCCTTTTTCCAGCGACAATAAAATATTCGCCAGATCAAACAGCGTCTGGCGCGTACCGGCATAACCGATCCACTGCCGCTGATAGCCTCCGACCAAGTCGTATTGCGGGAACCCGGCGCGCAGCAGGGGAATGCCCAAACGCAGCGCGGTTTCCTGCCCGTGCGAGTTGCAGATCAGCACTTCGGCCTCATTCGCTTCGGCGGCTTTTTCCAGATCTTCCAGGTCGCCGATGTGGACGTGTTCAGTCACGATCTTTTTGATGGCAGGTGCATTGGCAGGGGCAACTGCCGCAACGGTATACGCACCATTTTCCGCCAATAAATGCGAAAAGCCGTTCAGCAAATCCGGGTCAGCAGCGATGGCGAAACGCGACAGGCCGAGCATGAAGTGTGTATCCAGCATTGCATCCTGCAATTGCGCACGTTGGCGTTGCAGCTTCTGCGGCACCGGTTCCCCGGAAAGTTGGTGCAGGGTATCGATGAAGACGTCGTTGGCTTCCAACCCCATCAGGTGATCGAAACGGTAGTCCGGCACGCCAGTGCGTTCCTTCAGTAAATCCGCCGCCGCATTCAACGACGCACCGATCACCAAAGTGGCTTTTGAATCACCCAGGGTGGCCATTTCCGATACCAGCGTGCCGCCAATAGTCAGCGGGCTGAAATCGGCATCAGTCACATGGCCGTCCAACGAGTCGGACAGGTCGGGCATGATCAGTGGGCGGAAGCCGCACAGTTCGATGATGTCCTTGAGTGCCTCCAGATCACCGGGGGTTAGTGAAGAATTAACCAGTACGTTCAACTGGCGAGGGCGCTTGCCGGGTTTGGTGCCTGCGGTTTCTGCGTCCGGCACCAGCACATTGATCACGCCTTCCACCGCCTTGGCGAAGCCGGTTTCCAGACAGCCGCTGAAATCGGGGGTGGAGAGCGGCACTACCGGAATGTGGTTGTATTCGGGGTATTTCTTGCGGAATTCGCCGACTGCCATGGTTACGTCACTGCCCTGGGTTTCGGCCAGACCGGTGGTGGGTACGCCGACCAGTGACGGGCTGTTTTTGCTGCAAATGGCTTTCAAGCCTTCGACCACGTTTTCGTCAGAACCCATTACGGCGGCTATCTGATCCATCGCAGTGGTTTGTAGCGGAATCGGTTCGCGGAAATGGCGCACGAAAAATACCTTGCCGAACGCGGTGCAGCCTTGTGCCCCGTGCAGCATCGGCATGGCGCGGTGGAAACCGAGGAAGGCGAGCGCGGCACCGATGGTCTGGCTGGCTTTCAGCGGGCTGACCGAGAGGGCTTTTTTGCGCTTGGTAACTTCAGGCATGGGCGGTCTCCTGACTGGTTTCCTCTGTGGTGCTTGCGGCGACTGCCCATGGCGCGGGTTTGCGCACCGCTTTCCAGATCGGGCTTTCGATGGTCAGGGCGAGTTGTTTGGCCAATTCGATCATGCCTTCGTAACCGGCGTAGCCGAATTCGCGTTCCTGGTTGATATCGAGGAACGGGATGCGTGCCTTGAGGGCGGTGTACATGTTGCGTCCGCCCGCGATCAGGATGTCGACCTGGTAATCGCGCACGGTGTCGAGCAGGGCGCGCGGGCTGCCGTCGTCGATCATTTTGGTGTTTTCACCCATGATTTCGCGGATGCGTGCCTTGTCTTCCTCAGTGGATTTTTTGGTGCCGGTGGCGACCACGGTCATGCCGAGGTCTTGCAGGGCGGAGACGATCGACCACGATTTCACCCCGCCGGTGTAGAGCAGCACGCGCTTGCCGCGCAGGTGGTCGCGCCACGGTTCCAGCGCCTTGTGGATGCGTTTTTCTTCGCTGGCGATCAGGCGTTCGGTGCGCTCCGTCAGGTCAGGGTCGTTGATGAGGCGGGCGAAATCGCGCAGCGCCTTGCTGGTGTCTTCCACGCCGTAGAAGCTGCCTTCAAACCACGGCGTGCCGAAGCTGTCTTCCAGCTTGCGGGCGACGTTGAGCATGGCTTTGGAACAGACCATCATGTTGACTTCGGCGCGGTGCATGGTCTGGACTTCGCGGTAACGGGCGTCGCCGGAGAGCGTGCACAGGACGCGCAGGCCGAGGTGATCGAGCAGTGGCAGCACGTGCCAGAATTCGCCCGCGATGTTGTATTCGCCGACCAGATTGATGTCATGCACCTTGAAATCGCCGCTTTGCGCGCCGCGTGGCAGAGGGTCGGGTTCGCGGGTGCCGCACACGTGTTTTACCATGGCGTCACCGGCAATGCGGTTGCCGAGGTTTTTGGTGCCGTAGAATCCGGCGCAATCAACCGGCACGACCGGGGTTCCCCAGCGTTCCTGGGCGGATTTGCACACCGCTTCGATGTCGTCGCCGATCAGCGCGGGAATGCAGGTGTTATACACGAACACGGCGGCGGGGCTGTAGTCGTCGATGGCCTGCTTGATGGAATGGAACAGGCGCTTTTCGCCGCGCCCCATGATCACATCCTGCTCGGTCAGGTCGGTAGTCATGCCAACCTTGAACAGGCGCGGGCCGCTGGAGCGGGTTCCCCGGTTATCCCAGGAACTGCCCGCGCAGGCAATGCTGCCGTGGACGATGTGCGCCACGTCCGCGATCGGCAACAAGGCGATTTGCGCGCCATCGAAGGCGCAGCCGCCAGCCGAAGCCCCCGGTTTGGGGCGGGCGCAACCCGATTTCTCCTTCTTGTTGTGGGAACAGGCTGGCTCGTTCAGCAGTTCGGCGATGTCCTTGGACTTCATCATGGGCGTTACCTCGGGTCGGTGTATGGGGGAGGTAAAGCAAGGGGTGTGCCATGTGGCCAAGCGACTGTTATGAAAGCAAATTAACGATTTCAGGTTTTGTGGCAAATACGACAATTACGCTGGGATGAGAGGTTTGTCACACAATTTCCCGAAACATGCGAGGCAACAATCCATAGGATCGGTTGGGTAGCTTATTTGGAAGGTGATTCCATCTGCTTTTTCACTGCCAATAAACGTTCATCATCGGGATGCTTCGCCAGCATTTCTGTCAGCAGTTTTTCGGCCTCGGCAGTTTTATCCCGTTTCCACCGCACTTCAATCAGGTGACTGGCGTGTTCAGGATGGGGAAACGCGGCAAATGCCTGTTGCAGATGCTGTTCGGCGCTTTGCAGATTACCCAAACGGTATTCAACCCAGCCGAGACTGTCACGATAAGCGGGATTGTCCGGTGCAATTTCAACAGCCTCCTCCAGCAACTTTTGGGCATCGGTATAGTGTTCAGGCTTCTCAGTCCATTGGTAGCCAAGGCTATTCAATGCTTCTGCCAGATTTTGACTGGTTTGTTTCCAATCGTAAGGGAGGTGTTCTTTGGTTCTGACTTCCAGTGCTGAGCGAAAGTGTGCTATAGCCTCGCCCAGCAGGGTTTGCCCGGCCTCGCCCCCGGTGCGGATGCCCTGTTCCGACAAGGCAACCCCCAGGTTGTTCTGCGTCACCGCCCATTGCTGCGGTAACTGCTCGCGGGTATACACCGTCAGCGCCGCGCGGTAGGCTTCCACGGCTTCGCCCAGCAGTGTTCGCCCGGCCTCGCCGCCGATGCGGATGCCCTGATTCTGCAAGGCAAGCCCCAGGTTGTTCTGCGTCATCGCCCAATCCTGCGGCAACTGCTCGCGGGTTCTCACCGTCAGCGCGGCGCGGTAAGCGTCCACCGCCTCGCCCAGCAGGGTTTGCCCGGCCTCGCCCCCAGTGCGGATGCCCTGTTCCTGCAAGGCAACCCCCAGGTTGTTCTGCGTGGCCGCCCAATCCTGCGGCAACTGCTCGCGGGTATGCACCGTCAGCGCCGCGCGGTAAGCGTCCACCGCCTCGCCCAGCAGAGTTTGCCCGGCCTCGCCGCCGGTGCGGCTGCCTTGTTTCTGCAAGACATTCCCCAGGTTGTTCTGCGTCATCGCCCAATTCTGCGGCAATTGCTCGCGAGTATACACCGTCAAGGCTTGTTCATAAGCTTCGACGGCTTGAGCAAAGTGTTCGGCAATGGCTTCGCCTTCTGTTTGCGCAGCAAATTGTTGGTGAGCATTAGCGATCAGAACCTGTAATTCCGCCCATGGCTCTGCCTGCTTTTCCTTATCAACATAATCCAACGCTTCCTGATAATAGCCGATGGCTTTCAGATAACGCTGATCACCGTCTGCGGAGCGTCCTGCCATTTTCAGGTTGCTGACCAGTTTCTCATCTGTCTTCTGCAAGGCTTGTTGCTGTTTCTCGTGCTGTTGCTTTTGTGCTTCGGCAAGTTCGGCGAAATTCTTTTCGGCGGTGCTGAAGTTTTTGTTGGCGTATTCGGCGTAAGCACGGGTTTCGGCATCGTAGTCATCAGGCTTTGCCAGCACCTCATTCACGAAGGCGTCAACATCATCCAGGAATTGCTGTTGCGGGATGCCTTTGTCTTTCGCCAGCGTAGCCAGTTGTTGCTGCCAGCTTTGCTCTTTTTCTTCGGGTTTGAGCGTTTGCTGTAGCGCTTGTTTGGCGGCGGCTTCCTGAATAATCGAGCGCATTTCTGCCGTTGACTTGAGCTTGTAAGAATCTGCTGGAACCAGCACCACCTTGATGGGGTCTTTCTCCGGCTGTTGGGGGATGTTCACCTTGCCACGGAAGGGGTAGAGCATTGCCCATGCCTGACCACTGCCTTTGCCCGTCGCCAGGACAATACGCTCGCCTGAAGCGATGTTGTCGGTCAGCCGCAGTTTGAATTTGCCGTCGGACGTTGACGTATCGCGGCTGTTAAGATCAGCGGGTTCTTCGATAAAAATGCTGAGATTGGCTATCGGGGTTTCTTCATCATTCTCACCGTAAGCGGTAATACGCCCGTAAAGATAAATCTCATCAGCCATTAACAGCGAGGGCAGTAATAAGCAGAACCCCAGAATGAAAGACCAGCCCAGTCTTTGCATGTCTTATTCCTTATGCAGCGAAAAATTAAAAGCGGGATCACCCAAGGTGACGTAATCGTTCCACGTAGTATAGCCCGCTTTTTGGGCAATCAGGCGGCTGCTTTGTAATTTTTGCTGATCAGGCTGCAAGGTAAACGTAAAGCGGCCTGCGGCATTCGTCTGCGTCTGTACACCGAGTTCGGGAAGCTGAATGCTGACATCGGCCAACGGATTGCCGTTTTCGTCCTGCACCAATCCGGCGGTGGTGATGGCTTTGGTTTCCTTCGGCATAAAGCCGGGAAAGGCTTCGGCAAACTTTGTGGGAATATCAAAGGCCAACGCGATAATCGTCAACAAGGCCGCCAGTATTCCCAGCCACAGTGACCAGCGATTCGGCCAGCTACTGTCTCCCTGGCCGGATGAGCCAATATGCAAATCGCCCTGCACCTGATAGACATTGCCACCCACCCGCCAGTTGTCTTGCTGGATATGCTGCTGAATGTGGTGTTTGACAATATCCAGCGCTTGTCCGGCATCTTCCTGCGCGGCTTTCAGTTCTGTCAGCAGGGTTTGGTTCTGCGGCGGCTGTTGTGCTGGTATGAGTGACAGAACATGTGTACTCAGTTGGGAAACATCGGTAAAGCAGTGATAGGGCTTCAGGACATTGGGTAACGGCTGCTCATCCAGCAGCACCGGAATAAGGGTTTTCTTCAGGGCAATCGCGGTATTCCATTCCAGCGTGACAAAGTGCGAAGCTGCTGCATTGGCCGACCAGAACAGCAGGAGTACATCCTGTTCGGCAATCGCTTCGCCCAGACGCATCGGCCATAACTGCCCTTGACGCAAACCGCTTTTGTCACGCCATACGGCAATATCCAGCGTTTTCAGCCGGTTTTCATAGGGGATGACCTTGGCTTCATCCTTGAGGGAATAGCTGATAAAGGCAGAGCGCATGTGAAACCCCGGTTATATCCAACATTTAAGCCGCTTCCTTTTGCTGAGGTATGATATGCATATCATCAGCGTAAGGGCAAACCAATGCGCCTGATTCATTCCGCTCAATCAAGCCCAGTTCCAGTAATGTCTGAACATCTTCATGCACCCGCTTCACATCGCGCCCGACCTGACGGGAAAGCTCACGCACCCCCATGGCTCCGCCTTGCTGCAAGGTATTGATGATCGTCCAGCGGCGTTCGGTCAGGCAGGAAAAGAATGCGCCGGGTGACTGAAAATTGACTGAAAATTGAGGGTTTCATCCTGATAGATGTCTTGCTGTGAGGCTTTTCCGGCGGCACGCAGGGCAACTTTCCAGTCAGTCTGCAATGTGATGGTCAGTGTGCGCTTTTCCATATTTTTACGGACAGTTTACGGACAGTTAATGCTTCGCGCGCAAGGTTTGGATCTCTTCCAGTGACAGCCCGGCGACACGGGCAATTTCTTCATCAGGAAGGATGCCAAGTTGTAACAGGCTGCGGGCAACATCCAGCGCTTTTTTGTGTTCGCCTTCAGCAAGCCCTGCCTTCATCCCCCACCGGTACGATGCAAATTTGGTGATGTCCACTTCAGTCAGCATTTTTTCGGCCTCCTCGATATTGGTTTGCAGGTCGCGGTTTTCCGCCAGGGTTTCGAGCATTTCAAAGTAGTTGCGGAAACCGCTTTCGTCTTCGCCCATAAGCTCGCGCAACCGCAGCACGATATAGTTGACCATTTCCTGTTCGGGCTTGCCCTTGAAGTCACACAGGATGGCCAGCACCAGTGCGTCGGGCGTGTCCTGGGTCAGCAGCAAGCTGCAATCCACCGTGTGCATGTCCAGCACCGCATAGCGGTAAGTGAACGCGGGCGCTTCCCAGCAATCCGGCATGGCCAGCTTGTCTTTGCCGATGTAGATCAGATGCTGGTGAATCCTTTCCTGCGGATGGGCGAACTGGATGTCGCTGAAATACCGCAACATGCGCAACGGCATCAAGGATTCATTCTGGTTCTGGATTTCGATGTGCAGGATGAAATCCTCGGCCTTGCCCAAGTCGTGCATCCTGGCGACCAGATCAGCGCGGCGTTGTTCAACCCGCTGGTGTTCGGTATCCAGCAATTCCACCGTTTGGGTATCCACCTGAAAACCCAACAATAAATTGGCAATATCGGCGGCCAGATGGCCGAGCACGGATTTGCTGATAACGTCTTTCTTTCCCATGGGGGCAGTATAGCAATGTCAGCTTTGCAATGTGACGGTCAGTAGACGCTTTTGCACGGTCATAATGGTTGGTTCAAATTCTTACGCCACACCGTTACCTTGAACAAACACCCTTCCCGGTCATCCTCAAAATCAATCTGCGGGTAAACCCCCAGCGCCCGGCGGATGCCGGAACCCAGCCCGTGATAGGGCAACACGCCCTTGGCTGCGTAGGAGAGCAGGATAGGGTTGCGGCTGTTGGCATTACCGCTGCGGATTTTGGCGACCGTCAGGTTATTGGGCAAATGGCCGGGGCTGATGATTTCGATACGGTTGTCGTAGATGAAAACACGGATGGGCGCGTCGATCAGATAGTCACGATGCACCAGCGCGTTGACCAGCAATTCCTCGAATACCACGGGCGGGACTTCCGGCGTACCCGGCGCGTTGACGCCGCGACCTGCCTGAACCTTGTGCAGGTTGCGCATGATGAAGGCCAGCGTGTCGTCGTAAATCTTGCGCAGTGCGCCCTCAAAGTCTTCTGTGTCCAGATAAGCGTCGGCGTGGATTTCATTGCCGGGGTAGCGGATGGCCTTGACCACGAACTGGGGTTTGATCCATTGCGGACGTTCTGCGAACAACAGTACACCAGCCAGATTCAGTTGCCCTTCATCAGTCGCCAGACTCATGTTTTGCAGCAGGCGCAGCAGTTCTTGTGGCGAATCCGGGTAGGGGATGCCGTACACGTCTTGCAGGAAATCGCGGAAACGCAGCTTGTCCAGTTTGTCGATACCCGCTTTGGTGGGGAGTTCATCAGCATGGAACTGACCTGTGACCTGAAACAGGCGGCGCAATTCTTCCTTGGAGTTGATGCGGCGTTTATCCGCGCCATTCTTGAGCCAGATGACGCCGTTTTTGTCGAAATAAGGTTTGTCCAAACCTTGTGGAATCGTGAGACGGACGACTAGATTGCCGTTGTCGAGCCGGATGTTTTCGGTCTGTACGTGCAGGGGGCTGCGCACTAGTTGGCTGGCGGTGTTGCTGATCAACTGGTTGATGCGCCCGACATCCTGCGGAGCAAGTCCCGGCGTGGAGCCGTCGTCCGCCACCCCAATGTAAATGACGCCGCCGTTGGAATTGGCGAAAGCGGCCATTTCGGCAGCAAGCGATTCGGCATTGCGGACATCGGCCTTGAACTGGCGGGTACTGTCTTCCTGCAAGGCAATTTCGGCCAACAACTCGCGTGCATTCATGTTATTACCTCCCGCTCTCAGTATATGTCAGGGCGTGCATATTGCAGTTACTATCTGTATTCGTTTCAAGCTGCTTTTACTTGTCGAGGTATGATATGCATGTCCACATGAATATCAGCGTAAGGGCAAACCAATGCGCCTGATTCATTCCGCTCAATCAAGCCCAGTTCCAGTAATGTCTGAACATCTTCATGCACCCGCTTCACATCGCGCCCGACCTGACGGGCAAGCTCACGCACCCCCATGGCTCCGCCTTGCTGCAAGGTATTGATGATCGTCCAGCGGCGTTCGGTCAGGCGGGAAAAGAATGCGCCGGGCGACTGAAAATTGAGGGTTTCGCCCTGATAGCTGTCTTTCTGTGCGGCTTTCCCGGCGGCACGCAAGGCGGCTTTCCAGTCAGCCTGCAATGTGATGGCCAGTGTGCGCTTTTCCATATGCCTATTGACGGTTAATGCTTCGCACGCAACGTTTGGATGTCTTCCAGAGACAGCCCAGCAATACGGCCAATTTCTTCATCTGGAAGGATGCCAAGCTGTAACAGGTTACGGGCAACATCCAATGCTTTTCTTTTTTCGCCCTGTTCGATGCCTTGGGTTAGCCCTGCCTTCATCCCCCACTTGTAGGATGCAAATTTGGTGATGTCCACTTCAGTCAGCATTTTTTCGGCCTCCTCGATATTGGTTTGCAGGTCGCGGTTTTCCGCCAGGGTTTCGAGCATTTCAAAGTAATTGCGGAAACCACTTTCATCTTCGCCCATCAGCTCGCGCAACCGCAGCACGATATAGTTGACCATTTCCTGTTCGGGCTTGCCCTTGAAGTCACATAGGATGGCCAGCACCAGTGCGTCGGGCGTGTCCTGGGTCAGCAGCAGGCTGCAATCCACCGTATGCATGTCCAGCATCGGATAACGGTAGGTGAACGCGGGCGCTTCCCAGCAGTCCGGCATGGTCAGTTTGTCCTTGCCGATGTAGATCAGGTGCTGGTGAATTCTTTCCTGCGGATGGGCGAACTGGATGTCGCTGAAATACCTCAACATACGCAACGGCATCAAGGATTCATTCTGGTTCTGGATTTCGATGTGCAGGATGAAATCCTCGGCCTTGCCCAAGTCGTGCATCCTGGCGACCAGATCAGCGCGGCGTTGCTCCACCCGCTGGTGTTCGGTGTCCAGCAACTCCACCGTCTGGGTATCCACCTGAAAACCCAACAATAAATTGGCGATGTCGGCGGCCAGATGGCCGAGCACGGATTTGCTGATTACGTCTTTCTTTCCCATGGGAGCAGTATAGCAATGTCAGCTTTGCAATGTGGTGGTCAGTGGGCGCTTATCCATATTGCTTACCGGATAACATGAACAGCAATGGGCAACTCCATCCCCCGCCAAACATTGTCCGTAGTCATGATCTCCATGTTACGGTCAATGTGGCAAGGCTGGCTGGATTGTCTTTTAACGGTAATGGTAAAGAGCTATATTGGCAATATGCATTTTCTGCCAATGATGACATGCATGGCAGATTGTAAAGGGGTATGCTTTTTACCAAATTGACAGCAAGGTTTTCCCCATGTGCTTCGCCTTGATCGCCATCCGCCAACGTTCGGATTACCCCTTCATCCTGGCCGCTAACCGCGACGAATATTTCCACCGCCCGGCATTGCCGCTGCACGCGTGGGAAGATTTCCCCGGTATCATCGGCGGGCGCGATGTGGAATCCGCCGGTTCCTGGTTGGCTCTGAACGGGGAGTATGCGCGGCTGGCGCTAGTGACTAACCATCGTTCCGGTGTTCCACAGGCGGCGGAGCGCTCGCGCGGCTTACTGGTGCGCGACATGGTGACGGCGGCGGATACGCAAGCCAGCCTGCAAGTACTGGCTAACGAGCGACACCGCTACGGCGGCTTCAACCTGATTACGGGAACACTGCCCGACCGGCTGTACTACTTTTCCAACCGCAACGGACAGGCAGCCACACCTTTGCAACCCGGTGTCCACGCCCTCAGTAACGCCTTTCTGGATACGCCTTGGCCGAAAGTCCGGCGTGGTAAACAGCATTTCACCGACCTCGTACATGACCCGGCCATGCTGCTGGTGGAAGACCTGTTTGCCTTACTGGCGGATACAATTCCTGCTGCCGATGCCGACCTGCCGGATACCGGTATCGGGCTGGAAAAAGAACGTTGGCTTTCCCCCGTCTTCATCAGCGGCGAACATTACGGCACGCGCTGTTCCACCGTCATTCTGCTGGATGCAACGGGGCGGGTAAGCCTGTTGGAGCGTACATTCCAACTCGGTCAACCTGCAAAAGATGTGGCAATAAGCTTCATGCTACTATCGTGAAACGACGTGGCACATGGCCGTTTTCAACCATAGCCACCAGAATTCCGCCGCCATGTCGCCCATCCGCCTGATTGCCCTGACCACGCTCGCCATCATCGCCTTCGTCGGCAATTCTCTGCTGTGTCGGGTAGCACTGAAAGACACCGGTATCTTGCGATTCTGGGCGGGATTGCACTGGTGATCCGCTCCAAGCCAAAATCAAATAATTGACAGCTTATTGACTTAAGTCAGAAAACTGATCGGTGGCGATTGAGCGTCATCAAAGTACCAAAGCATTTTTGTCTGGAAAATAAGGGGTATCAAAACGCTATCAATATCCGCTAGGAGAAAAATGTGAGTAAGCCTGATCACTCGGGCGGCCTCTCCCGCCGTGGTTTCCTGAAAAGCATGGCGGGCGTTACCGCTTTATCCGCTACCGCGCTGGCCACCGAAGCCCATGCGCGCATCAACACCCCACACGATGCCGAAGTGCTCAAGGATTTTGAGGAACACTGGGGTTTCTGCGATATGTGCTACTGGCGCTGCGGGCTGAAAGTGCGTTCGCGCGACGGCAAGGCATTCAAGATCGACGGTAATCCGGAACATCCGCTCAATCGTGGCGTGGTGTGCGGTAAGGGTAATTCCGGCATCCAGGTTGCATTTGCCCCCAACCGCCTCAAACAGCCGATGGAACGGGTAGGCGCGCGCGGCGAAAACAACTGGCGGCCGATGCCGTGGGATGAAGCGCTCGACAAGGTGGCGCACGAACTCAACAAGGTGAAGGAAAAATACGGCCCGCAGGCGTTGGTGATGATCGGTCACGGCACCTGGGAAAAGCCTTATCACCGTCTGGCGCACGCCTTCGGCACGCCGAATACCACCAGCCCGGTATTCGGCCTGTGCTGCGGTCCGCGCGGCGTTTCCAACATGGTGATTGCGGGCAAGAACCTGACCGGCAACGAAACCATTGATCTGGAAAACTGCAAATACTTCCTGATGATGGGGCGCAACGTCACCGAATCGCTGCACAACGGCGAAACCCTCGGCTGGATCGACGGGGTGGCGAATGGCGCGAAAGTGGTTTACGCCGATCCGCGTTATACCATTACCGCTTCCAAGGCCGATGAATGGCTGTCCATCCGCCCGCTGACTGACCATGCTTTCTTGCTGGCGCTGATCCATGTGGTTATCAAGGGCGGCTTGTACGACAAGAAATTTGTCGAAGAATACGTCACCGGTTTGGATGAACTGGCTGCCAGGGTCGAAAAATATACTCCGGAATGGCAGGAACCCATCACTTCGATCCCGGCGGAGACGGTGCGTCGTATCGCGTTGGAAATGGCACAGAAAGCACCTGCCGTGTTCGTCTACAGCCCGCGCCGCCTGACCCGCAGTTCCAACGATCTCGGTACCGGCATGAGTATCGCCATCCTCAACTCGCTATTCGGCGTGTGGGATCGCAAGGGCGGTATTTTCACCCCGCAAACCATCAAGGTACCGGAAATCGACCTGCCGGAATTTCCTCACGCGCATGTCAGTCGTGAAGAAGGGCATGGTGATTTCGATTTTTCCCACAATCCGTTTGCTGTGAGCGAAGAGGGCAAGATTCAACGCGCTGACGGTGCAGGCGTACCCGGTCGCTGGCCGCTGGCTAACCCGCAATACGGCCTGACCAACGAAATGTGGAAGGCGATGGCGGATCAGGAGCCCTACCCGCTGAAAGCATTGCTGACCGCAGGTGGCAACGGCTTCATGAACAGCACCGACTACGACACCGTGCGCAAGGCGCTGCTGAACATGGATTTCTACGTAGCGGCGGACGTGATCCCCAACGAAATGAACAGCTACGCCGACATTCTCCTGCCGGAAGCCAGCTATCTGGAACGTTACGACGACCTGCAAACCGGCGGTGCGCGCGAAGGCTTCATCGCCCTGCGCGAACCGGCCATGCAGCCGCTGCATGACACCAAAGGCTCATGGGATATCTGCAAGGAGCTGTCCAAACGTATGGGGCTGGAAGCCTACTTCCCGCACGAAACCGTCGCTGACATGCTGGATGATCGCCTGAAAAAGGCCGGTTACTCGCTGGCCGAACTGAAGGAAAAAGGCATCATCAAGAAGCCTGCCGATGACAAGATCAACTTCCCGCGCGAATTCGGCGGCAAGTCGGTGTTCCCGACCCCCAGCGGCAAGATCGAGCTGGTGCCCAGCCAGTTGAAGGCGCTGGGTATGGAAGACGCGATTGAGTGGGAAGAACAGCCGCGCCCGAATGACGGGGAGTTCCATTTTACTTTCGGGCGTATCGGTTTCCACACCCACGCGCGTACCCAGGACAACATCTGGCTGAATTATTTCATGCCGGAAAACATGCTGTGGATCAACCCGGAGCCTGCGAAAAAGCTCGGTATCGCCGATGGCGACACGGTGGAAATCCACGACCGCAAGGGGCGCGGCGGCACGATCAAGGCCAAGGTCACACACCGCATCCGCCCGGATACTGTGTTCACCGTGCACGGCTTCGGCCATTGGGACAAACGCATGACCACAGCGGCAGGCAAGGGGCTGTCGGATTCCGAGCTGGCGTCCGACACGCGCGAAAAACACATTGGCAGCATCTCCATGGGCACCTCCATGGTCACTGTGAAAAAGGTTTGAGGAGGTAAGTCATGGTAGCCAAATATGTCATGCTGGCGGATACCACCCGCTGCATCAACTGCAAGGCGTGCGAAGTCGCCTGCCGCGCTGAATGGGACACCCCGCTGGGCTATTCCCGCGACTGGGTGAAGGAAGTCGAATACCTCAACGCCAAGGGAATGCCGGAAGTGCAGTTGTTCCCCGGACGTTGCCAGCATTGCGACGACGCGCCGTGCGTGGAGGCTTGCCCCTCCGGCGCTTCCTGGAAACGCGAGGACGGCATCGTGCTGGTGGATCACGACATCTGTTCCGGCTGTGAACTGTGTGTGCCTGCCTGTCCATACGACGCTCGTTGGCTGAATCCTGTCACTAACACCATTAGCAAGTGCACTTTCTGCCAGCCACGTATCGACCAAGGCTTGCAACCTGCTTGCGTGGAAACCTGCGTTGGCCATGCGCTGATCTTCGGTGACGCCAATGACCCGAATTCTGAAGTTTCCAAACTGCTGAAGGAAAAGGAATGGCAGCGCCTGACCACCGACGAGGTGGACATTGGCCCGAACCATTATTATTACACCGCAGGCAAAGCCATCCCGGATGAGGTCATGCCAACCCTGCATGAGCGGCATCTGTCCGGCAAGGTAATTGAAAACATCGTCAACCCGATTGGCGCGTTGGGCGTGGGCGGCATGGCGGCGCTGTTCCTCGGCGCAGGCATCAAGAAAGTGATCGACCGTCGCAAAGAAGTGAGTGAAAAGGAGGGCAGCCATGAGCACTAAACCGACCATCAAGGTGCGTACCAAAGACGTAATTTTCATTCACTGGTTCAACGCCTTCTTCTGGCTTGCGCTGGTGCTGAGCGGTTTCGCTATCATTTCCGGCGACTTCGTGCGGCTGGCTCCGGCGTTCTGGCCGACCTTCGTGCAGAATCTGCTGGGCGGCAACGACACGGTGGTGTTGCTGCACGCCATCGGTGGTATCGTTTGGGCGGGCGTGATTGCGGTCTATTCCGTGCTGAATTTCAAGCGGGTGGTGAAGCCGTTCCTGAAGAACGTGCTGGTGCTGACGCCAAAAGCGGCTATCAGGGATCTGAGTTCCATGACGATCACGCTGGCGCATCTGTTCGGTTTGATGAAGGACAAGAAAGTGCCGCCGCAGGGGCGTTACAACGGTGCGCAACGGCTGCTGGGGACGATGATCATCGCCTGTTCCGTCGGAATTGCCGTGACCGGGATGTATATGTTCCTCGGGCCGAAGCTGCTGGCGTTTTCAGCGACAAGCTTGCTGGGGGAAATGTTCCGCTGGGCGCTGGTGATCCATCTGGCGGCGGTGCTGCTGGTGCTGGTCGGGCTGGTGGCGCATATCTACTTCGCCGTGGTTGAGGAACGCGAGTCACTGGAAACGATGAAATCCGGTTATGCCGAGGTGGCTTTCATCCAGCATCATAATCCGTTGTGGTATGAGGAGTTGAAGGGGGAGGGGAAGGTCTGAACCAGGGTTTAGCGGATTTTTGGGATTGGCCTGATTGGGGGGCGAGTTTCGATCAGAAGCTTGCCGTCACAATTTCACTAGACCAAGCATAGCCGTCAAGCGCCTGTGTCTTGAGTACTTTGCCGACAGGTCTGGCAAGATCCACAACGTCCTTGAGGGTTGGGTCTTCACACTGATGGGGCTGATCGTTTGCGCGTTTTGGCCAGCTTTCGTACTGAACATCCAACGTATGTTGAGGTAATACCTGGATTTCTTCGAGGGTAACTTAGGGGATTTCCCTGAAAGATTCCCCCGCAATGGCTACACTTGTCTTATCGACAAGCGGAGTCCCTATCCCCATGCCCCCCGAACCCCAAACAGCTAACCCGATCCTGAGTGAATCCCAGATAGCCGACCTGAAACTGGCGGCCTCGAAAATGTCTGGCAGCACCCGCCGTGCGTTCCAGGCGGACATGAGCCGGAAATATTGTGCAGGCAACGCCCGCCAGACTGAAAGGTGTTTTGGCTGGGGTCGGGAGGGGGTGCAGTTGGGTTTGGAGGAACAGCGCAGCGGCATGGTTTGCGTGGGTGCGCAGGCGGCGTATTGTGGCCAGAAGCGCTGGGAGGAAACCCAGCCGGAAGCGGCAGCCGCCTTGCTGGCGCTGGCGGAAGCACATAGCCAGCAAGACCCGACATTCCGCAGCAGCATCGCCTACACCCGCCTGACGGCGGCGGAAGCCATCCGGCAGTTACAGGCCATGGGTTTCAGCGGTGGACAAGTGCCCGCCCCCAGCACCATGGCGCGGATACTCAACCGGAATGGCTACCGCCTGCGCAAGGTGGAGAAAGCCAAGCCGCAAAAAAAATTCCAGAAACCGACGCCATCTTCGCCAATATCCAGGCCAACGATGGGCAGTTTGCCGATGGGGCGGTCAAACGCCTGAGCATGGACTGCAAGGCGACCGTCAACATCGGTGACTACTCACGGGGCGGGAAAACACGGGGTGACAATAAAGCCGCTGACCATGAGATGGGCTGCAAAGAGAAATACATCCCTTTTGGCGTACTGGATGAGGACAGTGGGCAGGTTTACCTGACCTTCGGCAGTTCCAGCAAAACCAGTGACTTCATCGTGGATTCCCTGTGCCGGGTATGGGAACAGATGCCTTCTGCTGACAAGGACGCCTGCCAGTGCATCCAGATCAAAGCGGACAATGGCCCGGAAAGCAGCGGGATCAGGACGCAATTCCTCAAGCGCATGGTGGAATTCGCCAACCATACCGGTAAGACAGTCCACCTGCTGTACTACCCGCCTTACCACAGCAAGTACAACCCGATTGAACGCTGCTGGGGGATTCTGGAACAACACTGGAACGGCACCCAGCTCAAGGATGCCGAAACCCTGCTGGAATGGGCAAAAACCATGACCTGGAAAGGCATCAACCCCATGGTCGAATTCAGTCGCAAGGTTTATGAGAAGGGTGTGACCCTCAGCAAAAAAGCTATGGAGGCTGTTGAGGCGAGGCTGGAAAGAAATGCTGCTTTACCAAAATGGGACATTCTGATTCGCCCTGTTTTTGGGTAATGTCTTTGAGGTAAATCACCTTATGTTAGTTCGATAAGTAGTTCATCATCTATCCTGTATGCTGCCACTTTCCAGCAGGCGCGAGGCGGGGTATTGCAATAAACCGAACAAGTTTTTACCGTGAATTCAAGTAATGTGAGGGAAGCAAAATGAAAGCCATCATTCCGCATCTGATGGGAGCGCTGGTTTACGTTTTGGCTCTGCCTGCCGGAGCCGCCAGCGCGAAGATCGACAGTGTTTACACCAGCCTGGATACCCAGGATTGTACAACCCTGCAAGCCGACGAGGCGGAGGTTGGTTATTACAAAGGTCGTTGTCCCGGTGCTGGGGGCTATCAGCTGGATTTGATTGAGGGGGATCTTCGCCAAACCCTCAATGTGCTGCGCCCGGCTGGTAAAGAGTTTCCACTGGAACTCTGGTCGACGGTTTCCAGCGGCTTTTCTTCACTGGGCAGCAAGGCCGAATGGCGGGTCAAAAAGGAAGGCAAGAAAATCATACCCATTGCCTTGATCGTGCGCTACAACGTCAGCGAAAATCTGGAAAAGCCCGACAAAACCACTTCCTATCTGGTGGTCAGTAAGATGACTGCCGATGAAATCTGCGTCACCGATGTGGTCAAACCTGTTAAAAACGCCAACCAGAAAGCCCGCGATCTGGCGGATGTGGCTATCAGTAAACCTTGCCTCGGCACAGGGGATGTTAGACCCTGAGCGACACGGTGCACAGTCATAGGGTTTAAACGGTGTCGGGAAGCCCCATATTGGGGTTAAGAAATAACAGCATGAGGATATCACATGAGTAACCCGATCAATCTGGTATGCCCTGCGTGTGGCGTCACCAACCGTATTCCTGAAAACCGCACGGGTGAGCACCCCAAATGTGGCAAATGTGGGAGCCAGTTGTTCAACGGCCACCCTGCAACGCTGACTGGCGCGAATTTTGCTAAGCATATCAGCCGTAATGACATTCCGGTGCTGGTTGACTTTTGGGCACCTTGGTGCGGGCCGTGCCGGATGATGGCTCCGGCATTTGAGCAGGCTGCCGGTCAAATGGAACCGAAAGTGCGTTTCGCCAAGTTGAATACGGAAGACCACCAAATGATTGGTGGGCAATTGGGTATCCGCAGCATCCCGACCATGGCGCTGTTCAAGGGCGGTAAGGAGATCGGGCGTATTTCCGGTGCAATGGGGGCAGCGGATATTGTCCGCTGGGTAAACAGTCAGTTATAGGAGTGCTTTTCTTTTACATTGGCATGTCGAAGAAATCGACCAAACCGGTTTCCAGTGAATATTCCGCGCCGACAATCAGCAAGTCATCTTCAGCCACCAGCTGTTCCAAAATAGTGGAACCGTGCTGCAAGTGACTGACAGAAGCCCGGATATTGGCGCGCACCGCGTGTCTGATCAGCTCATCGGGCTGCTCGCGCAAGGGGGTTTCCATTAATTGTGCGATGGCCGGGGAAATGCGCTCCACAATGGATCGCTGCCCCCGGGAGGGAAGCTGTGATTTGCTGCGCAACACGTCCAGTGTGGCGTAAACTGCACCACAATGCGTGTGTCCCATTACCACTACCAGACGGGTGTTGTACTGGGTCGCGGCGAATTCCACGCTACCGACCTGGGAGGGAGAAACAATGTTGCCCGCCACACGGATGACAAACAGGGAGCCGAACCCTTGGTCGAAAACCAGTTCAGCCGGTACTCTGGAATCAGAGCAGCCGAGAATGATAGCGAAGGGGTTTTGCCCGGCTGTCAGTACTTCCCTTTGCGCGCGTGTCAACACGGTATCCAGGCTGCGGGCGTTGTTGATGAAACGCTGGTTACCTTCACTGAGTTGCTGTAATGCTTCCAGTGCGCTCAGGTTTTTCGGCTTGTCTGTCATACTACTCCCGTCATTAGGTGTGGTTCGTGTTACCCCCCGGTTTGTCCGGTAGCTGGCTTATCCACCAAAGCCAGTTTGCGCAAGTCTGCTAACTGCTCACCCATGGCGCTGGCAAAATTCTTGAAGGCATGCATTTCAGGTTCGCTCATGATGCCAACTTTGGGCAATTCTACGGTCATCGGGTTTTGTGGTTCGCCGTTGATGCGGTATTCGTAATGCACATGGTTGCCAGTTGATGTGCCGGTAGAGCCTACGTAACCAATGACATCGCCACGTTTGACTTTTTCACCGGATTTAAGCCCATCCTTGAAGCCAGACATATGGCCGTAGAGGGTGGAAACGCCCTCACTGTGGCGTAATTCAATGACATTACCGTACCCACCCTGGCGACCAATGAACTTGACGCTGCCATCTGCCGTGGCATGGATTGGCGTGCCACGCGGCGCGGCAAAGTCTGTTCCTGCATGGTTTTTGCGTAGCCCGAAGACAGGGTGGCGGCGCATACCAAAGCCAGAACTCATGCGACCCTCAAGCGGCTTGCGGTCAAATGCGGTGCGTTTCAGCTCAGTGTCGCCATCAGGGCGGAAATAGCCGGTCTTGCCGTCTTCCAGGGTAAAGCGGATACGCTGAAACGTATTCTTGCTGCTGGCATATTCAGCCGCCAGTATTTTGTCGGTATAGATGCTTTCACCTTGGTAGACGAAATCCTCAAAGATAACGCCAATCTTGTCGCCGACTTTTACGCCGCGTTTGAAGTCAACATCCTGCTGGAAAACCTGGCTGATCTGGCGGATCAGGGATTTGCTTAGCCCAGCCGCTTTGCCATCACGCGGGATGGAGTGTTTGACACTAAACGCAACCTTTGAATTGCGGACTTCAAATACATCGTTTTCCCAGTGGCCAGTAAAGCCTTCGTCAGTCGCGGAGACAATGTAGGCTTCAGTCTTGTTTTTGGCGTAAATCAGTTGTTGCAGACTTCCATCCACGACCTGGGTAAGAATGTAGGCTCCGGCTTTGAGGTGCTTGAGTTCTTGCTCGATAGCAGAATCTTTGAGCAATTTTTCTGAGGTTTTGGTCAGTTCCAATTCACTCATGACTGATTTAAGCGTGTCATTGTCGCCGAGGGCGCGCATCGACCAACTGCCTTGTGTGGCATCCGGTAGTGCGTCAACGGCATAACCAGAGAAGGACTCAACGGCAACTGCGGGGAGGTTCAGATCCTTGATGATCTGTGCTGGTGAGCTTTTATCTAGGCGTGGATCTGTAAGGCTCAGAATTTTGTCGTTTTCTGGTGTACTGATCATGGAGTACACCGGAAGATTGCCCAATGTCGCTAGTCCGCAGGTCAGGAGTATGGATCGGGTAGCAATGTAGCGAAGGGGCTTCTTCGGGGAGGTGGCGACTGGGGCGACAGGCGCTTTCTTTTCTTGCCTGACGTTGACGGGGGCTGGTTTGAAGAAGTTTTTCGCTGGTTTGGGTTTATAATCACCAGAAATGCTGATTTCAATCCCGCCAGTGGGCAAATTGTAACGTCTTACGGCTTCATCCCAGGTTTTCTTTTTCTTGTCCGGGAATGGCCTTCGGTTAAACGATAACAAGGGCTTCACTCCATACTGAAGTCAAATTGTATTTTCTGTATAAAAAACAATACAGAAATTCCGTTAGGTCGCGGAGGTTAGCGAGTATGTACTGAATCATTCCTGAATTCAATATATGTTGACTCACCACGTTTATCAGCCAAAAATTAACGACACCCTACATGACTCACTTGACTTTAACATCTGAGAAAGCTGATAAACTTAACCGTCTATGTAGATCAAAATTAAAGAATTGTCAATCTTGGAGTGTAATTAATGGAGCATTTTGCTGACCAGATGCAAGAGCTGGTGCGAGGAAGTGAAGAAGTCTTGGTCGAGGCTGAATTCGTTGAGAAACTCAAAAAGAGCCGACCTTTGAGGATTAAGGCTGGCTTCGACCCAACCGCGCCAGACCTGCATCTTGGCCACACGGTACTCATAAACAAGATGCGCCAGTTCCAGGAGGCTGGGCATCATATTTTATTCCTGATCGGTGACTTTACCGGGATGATCGGTGACCCGACAGGCAAGTCAGCTACTCGTCCACCCTTGACAGTTGAGCA